>NC_023035.1:385000-685000 GCF_000507245.1 Salinispira pacifica
TTAGGGCTAGCCTTGCAATAGTGTGCCGGAGGTAAAGCACTGGATGGACTAGGGCCTGTCACAGGGTACCAAATCCAAACAAACTCTGAATGCCGGTATATGTTTTGCGGGAGTCAGTCTTAGGGAGATAAGTTCCTAGGACAAAAGGGAAACAGCCCAGACCGTTAGCTAAGGTCCCTAAATAATACTAAGTGGGAAAGGAAGTGCAGCGGCGAAGACAGCCAGGAGGTTGGCTTAGAAGCAGCCATCCCTTTAAAGAGTGCGTAATAGCTCACTGGTCGAGTCGCTGTGCGCCGACAATGTAACGGGGCTAAGTATTATACCGAAGCTACGGAATCAGTAATGATTGGTAGGTGAACGTTCTCGAGGGCGTTGAAGGTGTTCTGTGAGGAATGCTGGAGCTAAGAGAAGTGAGAATGCAGGCATGAGTAACGAAAAGACGGGTGAGATCCCTGTCCGCCGAAAACCCGAGGTTTCCTAAGTAAAGGTCGTCTGCTTAGGGTTAGTCGGCTCCTAAGGTGAGGCCGAAAGGCGTAACCGATGGGAAACGGGTTAATATTCCCGTACCTCGTAATGTTTCGATGGGAAGACGCATGAGGTGAAGCCCGGCCGGGCGATGGTTGTCCCGGTCTAAGCATGCAAGCTGTTGATTGTCATAGGTAAATCCGTGACAAGAGGTGAGCTGCGAAAGCGAGTGGAGCTACGGCAAAGCGAAGCGGGTGTAGTCAAGGTGCCAAGAAATACTCTCTAAGGTTAGGCATTACGAGACCGTACCGAAAACCGACACAGGTGGGTGAGATGAATATTCTAAGGCGCGCGAGAGAACTCACGTTAAGGAACTCGGCAAAATGCATACGTAACTTCGGGATAAGTATGGCCTCTTTCGGATGTTAAAGTTTGCGAGAGGTTGCAGAGAATCGGCAAAAGCGACTGTTTACCAAAAACACAGGTCTCTGCGAAATCGTAAGATGACGTATAGGGACTGACACCTGCCCGGTGCCGGAAGGTTAAGAGGAGCGGTTAGCATTAGCGAAGCTGTGAATTGAAGCCCCGGTAAACGGCGGCCGTAACTATAACGGTCCTAAGGTAGCGAAATTCCTTGTCGGGTAAGTTCCGACCCGCACGAATGGTGTAACGACTTTTGCGCTGTCTCAACGTGAGACTCGGTGAAATTGAAGTATCGGTGAAGATGCCGATTACCCGTGGTTAGACGGAAAGACCCCGTGAACCTTTACTGCAGCTTGGCACTGAATCTTGGTCAGTCATGTGTAGGATAGGAGGGAGACTGTGAAATATGCACGCTAGTGTGTATGGAGTCATTGGTGAAATACCTCCCTTGGCTGATTAGGATTCTAACTGTGGCCCTGAAGCGGGTCAGAGGACAGTGTCAGGTGGGCAGTTTGACTGGGGCGGTCGCCTCCCAAAGAGTAACGGAGGCGCGCGAAGGTTCCCTTGCGCTGGTTGGAAATCAGCGTGTAAGTGTAAAGGCATAAGGGAGCTTGACTGCGAGACAGACAAGTCGAGCAGGTACGAAAGTAGGTCTTAGTGATCTGGCCGTGGCGAGTGGAAGCGCGGTCACTTAACGGACAAAAGGTACTCCGGGGATAACAGGCTGATCCTTCCCAAGAGTTCACATCGACGGAAGGGTTTGGCACCTCGATGTCGGCTCATCGCATCCTGGGGCTGGAGCAGGTCCCAAGGGTTTGGCTGTTCGCCAATTAAAGCGGTACGCGAGCTGGGTTCAGAACGTCGCGAGACAGTTCGGTCCCTATCTGCCACGGGCGTTGGATATTTGAGAGGAGCTGCATTTAGTACGAGAGGACCGATGTGGACAGACCTCTGGTGTACCAGTTATCGTGCCAACGGTAAGTGCTGGGTAGCTACGTCTGGAGGGGATAACCGCTGAAGGCATCTAAGTGGGAAGCCCTCCTCAAGATGAAATATCCCTCTATCTTAAAGATAGCTAAAGGGCCCTGGGAGACTACCAGGTTGATAGGCTGGAAGTATACGTGTGGTAACACATTCAGCTGACCAGTACTAATCGCCCGTGCGGCTTGACCATATTTTTCGGTGATTATTTAGTGCAATTAACGAAGCACGTTGAACAACAATGTTGTTCACTATCAGATCATTTTTCCCCAAGGCAGTGAAAACTGCCTTGATATGACCCTGCGCCGGGCCCGGCAAGACCGGGATAGTGCAGCGGTGACTTAAAACACAAGCAATTAAATTGCCTGGTGACAATAGCGAAGGTGTCCCACCCGTTCCCATTCCGAACACGGAAGTTAAGCCCTTCAGCGCCGATGGTACTGCGGTTCAAGCCGTGGGAGAGTAGGTCGTCGCCAGGCTTTTTTATATTTAAATAGCCACAGCGAAGCTGTGGATGATTAAATAGTAAGCCCTCCACAATCCCATACAGACAAACTGAGTAATCACTACAATATTGTGCTCAAGGAGAAATTATATGAGTACGATGCACAGCGCCGAGCAATGGCGAGAACTGGTTGAAGAGTTTTATTCAAGCGACACCTCCAGTCGAAAGTCATTCTGTCAGGAAAACGATATATCCTATTCAGCCTTTGGCTATTGGGATCGAAAGCTGAACGGTCCCGCAGTTCAGGAACCGGAAGAACTTCAGTGTGTCGAACTTCCCAGTCTGGGCGACCTTCGGACACTGGGCAGAATGGAAGAATACGAACTATACACAGAGGGATTGTACATGGACGTGCCCGGCAGCGATAGCCGGGTTCATGTTCGAGGCCGGATTTCTCTTTCCCGGCTGACGAGAATTGCGGCAGCCTGCCAGGGGGAGTGAAGATGTTTCACCTTGATCCTGCTGCACGGGTATGGCTGATTCCCGGGAAAACCGACATGAGAAAAGCTGTTAACGGGCTGTCGGGAATTGTCGCCCATCAGCTGGCGCTGGATCCCATGAGCGGGCAGTACTTCGTGTTCTGCGGTCGGCGTCGGGATATTATCAAGATCCTGTATTGGGATCGCAATGGCTACGGGCTGTGGTACAAACGGCTTGAAGTGGATAAGTTCCGGTGGCCCCAAACACCGCAGGAAGCCCGGGCAGTCAGCGGCGAGCAGTTGGGCTGGCTGTTATTGGGCCTTGACTGGGAACGCGCTCATCCGGTTCGCCGGTACTAACTCTTGCACCTTTAAAAGCAGCCATGCTAGTCTCTCGGTATGGAAGCCCGCGATCTGTTACAGATTATCAGGACACACGGCGCAAGCGCCCACGATTCCTCTGTGCTTGACGCAGCCGATCAACTTGAAACGGCTCTTGCTTCACAGAACCGCGATCTGACGACAGTTCACACCCTGCTCAGCCGGGAACAGCAAGAACATATCCTCACGAGGAAGCTGCTGGCCCAAACGCGGGAAGAGATGGCTCAAGCACGGGAAGAGATGGCGGTCCTGGAGGAAAAGCTTCGCATCGAACTTGCCCGTAGATACGGTAAGTCCAGTGAAAAATGGAAGCCTACCGAACTGGAAACCGCTCATCTCTTTACCGAAGCTGAAATGCTTATGGTACAACCACAATCTGAAAACCCTCTTGAGGAAGATGTGCCTCAATCTACCTCAAAACCGTCGCAAAACCAGAAGAAGACCGCCTCCCGGGGAAAGCGGGAGCGATTACCAGATGACCTCGAACGGGAAACGACAATACTCGATATCGCTGAGGATCAAAAGATCTGCAGTGAGTGCGGCCGGGAAAAGCAGCTCATTGGGAAAGAGGTAAGCGAGCAGCTTGAGATGAAACCCATCGAATTCTATGTAAAGCGGATCGTTCGCAAGACCTATGCCTGTAGCTGCGGAAACTGCGGGGTCGAGGCTGCAGCTGCTCCTGCCGCCGTATACCCGAAATCGATCATGGGAGATACGGTTATCGCTCAGGTGGTTGCATCAAAGTATTGCGATGGACTGCCGTTTTACCGCCAGGAGCGGGTGCTGCAACGAAGCGGGATCAGTATATCCCAGCAGACCATGGCACGGGCAGCAAGCCGTACAGCGGATGTCTTTGCTCCGCTGGTGGATCTGATCGGTTCAGAGCTCCAGCGCTACCCGGTCGTCTGCGCCGATGAAACGCGGTTGCGGGTCTTGAAGGACAATGGGATAAAAAAGGACGGGACTTCATATATGTGGGTGGCAGCCGGCGAGCGTGCCGGCCACCGTTTGGTTCGATTCTTGTATGAAGACGGCAGTCGCGGTGCCAATGCGGCACGGCAACTGATAGGCAATTTCTCGGGGACCCTCATGTGTGATGGCTACGGTACATACCCGGCTGCGGTCAGTGATCTGCCGATAACACTTGCTGCTTGTTTTGCCCATGTCAGACGGAAATTCAATGACGTACTCAAGGGGGATCGGCGAAATCCTCAGGCACAGGAAGCGATGAAGATGATTCGGGAACTGTATGCTATTGAAAAAGATGCATCCGGACTGGATAGCGAACAGATACTGTCCATACGTCAGAACCGGGCAAAACCGGTGTTCGATTCATTTCGCCTCTGGCTGTATGAAGAGGGGAAGCGGATTCCTCCCAAGAGTGCATTGGGCAGAGCCGTTTCATATTCGGTTAACCTCATCGATCGACTGGAAATCTACCTTTATAATCCGTCGGTCCCCATAGACAACAACCGGGCGGAAAACGCGATTCGCCCGTTTGTGGTGGGACGCAAAGCGTGGCTGTTTAATACTGAAAGTCACGGTGCAAAAACCTCCGCCGCCTTGTATACCCTTATTGAATCGGCCAAAGCAAATCATCTGGAACCGATGCACTACCTGCTCTTTCTATTTCGCTGCTACCAGCACTTTGGCGAACACGCTATGCCCTGGCAAAACCTGATTCCCGCCCCCAATCTGAGGGAGTATGCATCTGAGATCGGAATCAAATGGGGATTCGACTAAGTTCGTTGAATGGGTTTGTGGAAGGCTTACATTAAATATAAAAAAGGTGGAACCTGGCGACGACCGTAGCCAGGTGTTTGCAGAGCAAACACCGAAGGAAACGAGGACGTGCAACGTCCGAGTGGAGTCGTCGCCTATGCGTCCAGAGGAACCTCGAGCGAAGTCCCGAAGGGACTTTGCGGAATTGAGCGGACTTCGAAGAAGTCCGGGAGAAGGCTTTTTTATATTTAAATAGCCACAGCAAAGCGTAAGCGTCAAAGCCCTACACAATATTCCACGGCAACAGCGAATTCCAGTCGTTTTCTGATTCTGCCAGAGGAGCCTTATCGAACAGCTTGAGCAAATAGCTGTGAGGGTCTAGACCATTCGCTTTCGCTGTTTCAATAAGGGAGTACATGGCGCTTGAACTTTCAGCTCCGGTAGGGCTTCCGCTAAACAGCCAGTTTTTCCGACCCAGTACAAACGGCCGGATCGCCCGTTCACTGATGTTATTGTCTGGTGTGAGCTGCGGTGATTCAATGTAGCGGATCAGTTTCGGCCATTCATTCAGCGTGTATGAGATGGCTTTTCCCAGCAGCACTGAAGGAACAACCTGTTCTTTTCGCTTTTGCAGCCAGCTTAAGAATTTCGTAAGAACAGGCTCTACGGCTGCTTTTCTCTGTAACAGAAACTCTTCGTCTGTCAGTTCTTTCCCCCGCAGATCATGTTCAATTTTATAAAGCTTCGCAATGAAGCTGACCGCCTGGTTCGCACTTCCTGCCTTCTTTGCTGCCTTGGCTGCTTCCAGGAATTTCCGTCTTGCATGGGCAAAGCAGCTGACATGAATGATATCCGGGTGGTCTTTCAGGGCACTTGAATAGCCTGAGTATCCATCGGTCTGAAGATATCCTTCAAAGCCATCGAGAAACTCATGAATATGTTTGGAGGCTCTGGTCTGCCGGTACTGATACAGATAGGCAGGTTTATCCGGAGGACCACCCCGGGCAAGCCACATATATGACTTGGAAGTATTATCTCTGCCTTCTTCCTTCATTACCTGAACAGTGGTTTCATCCCGGATGCCTGGCCGGGCAGTAATCCTAAGGATTACAACCAGGCCATATGCATGACCTGGCCGGTCTTTATGTGTTTTTTGTGCAGCCTTATAAGCGGCTTGATTCGTTTATATGCAGAATTCTGCCAATGACTCATGTTTTGCCGGGAAATATGGATGCCGATACGCTCAAACCGGCTTTCCTGCCGGTAGTAGGGCAGATGATCCACAAACTTGTTTACGATTAAAAAAGCAAGAAGTGCGGGGGTGACAATGCTTTTATCGATAATTGCCGGCTGTACCGGTGCAATTCGGATGGCTGGCTTATCTTCATCGCCGGATCCTTCACACACATGGCAGGCATATTTGGGCCGAATAATTCGCTCAACCCACATCTTGGGGGGAATCACGTGAAGTTTTTCAGAGACCTCTTCACCGATTTTTACCATCCGACTTCCGCAGGCACAGGACTTTTCTTCTTCGCTGATATCTATGATAACTTCTTCCCGGTGAAGTGAATCATCAATTGCCTTGCGGCCGGATTTCTTACGGGTATGAGAGCGAACTGTTGACTGTGCCTGTTCATCTTCATCAAAGGGATCTTCTGCTGCGCTGCTGTCTGTCTCATCGAAAGGCAGCGGCTGAGTAGAGTCGGATTCCTTCTCACTGGTGCGTCCGAATTTTTGCAACAGAAGCAGCTTGTGCTCCTCTTCCAGGGCTGAATACTTCGCTTCCCAATGACGGTTATCTGTTTCAAGAGATCGAATGTATTGCTGAACATCTGTCGGAAGCGTTGCAATATCCATGACCTGAATTCTAGCATGGCTTTCAAAGAGAGTAAATTCTTAACCAGAAATTATTTAACCGATGAATATGACAATGGTTGGTGTGCATGCCAGAAATCGATCCCTTCAAGAAGCATTTTCAGTTCTTTATAGCTGATGGCGCGGGCAGCCTCATCATTCTGTGGCCAGGGGAACTTGTGTTTCTCAAGACGCTTTTGCCAGAGGCAAAATCCATTGCGATCCCAATAGAGTGCTTTTTTACGGCATCTTGTAAAACAGGGACGGCCACCGCCTGGCTTTGATCCGGCTTCTCTGAACTGATTTTTTCTTTCTCACCTTCAGGCTTTTGCCAACCTTTGCCATTTTCATGTCCAATTTACACTACCTTTGTTAAAATTCTGCTGTTTCACCCGTGTTTATATGTTAGAGCCTTAATAAGTGCACTGTCATGATGAGGGAGGTTGATTTTTGCCGATTTTTAGCCGAAATTTCCCAATTTTCCCGGTTCCGGCCTTGCACCCCTCGATTAATTTTCCACTATGTTTTCGTGTCAAGCAGCATCTCGCTCTTTCTTGTGTTCCTCCAGTGTTTTTTGATACTCGACGAGTTTTCGCCGATATAGTTCCTCCTTTAACCAGTGAAATCGTTCTCCCTGGAGTAACATCCGGCGCATCACGCCGCATAGCCGCCGGATCATCGCGATCCGCGCTCGCCCACTGCCGCGCCTTGCTTTAAGGTCCTCGTAGTAGCGCTCCCACCCGGGTGTTCCTTTGATCGTCTGGTAGATCGACTGCGTGAGAATCGTCCGGCTCAGTTTGCGTGACTCCCGGGTGATATGACCGGGACGACTCTTGCCGCCGGAGTCGTGACACCGCGGTACCAAACCGAGATAGGCGTTCATGCGTCGCAGGCTCGGGAACCGGTGAACATCTCCCACGTCGGCAAGAAAGGCGGAGGCGGTCAGCGGCGTGATGCCGGGAATGGTAATCAGAAGCCGGATCTGCTCATCCAGTGGAGCACTCGCCTCCACGATTCTCCGGCCGAGCTGCTCTTTCGATTCAGTGATAGTTCGGAGCAGATCAACCTGGATCTGCAGCGCGTCAACGATCACCTCTGAGAGGCGTCGATCAGCGAGGATCTCGGCGACGGACTCTTTCCCCTTGAACAATCGCGATCGGTCGTTCGAACTCACGGTCACACCATCCTCGGTGAGCACCGCCTGGATGGTGTTCTTCAGCATGCGAATCTGGCGATTAAGGAGGTTGTAGCTGGCGAACAGCCTACGCAGCGTACGGATCGTTTCGCTTGGCTTGTACACCGTCGGGATGCCGAACTCACCGGTGACCAGAAAGACCCACAGCGCCTTGGCCATATTGCGCGCATCCTGGCGATCGGTCTTGTTCCAAGAATCGGTGATGATGCGAAAGCGCATCGGATCGAGGATGTAGCAGGTAGCGCCGGTAGCCTCGACGCGGTCGGCCCAGTAGAAGCTTCCGCACGACGCCTCCATCACGACCGCGTCCTCTGGACCTAATTCATCGAGATACGCTTCCATCTGACATGACCGCAGAAACCGCGTCTCGCGCCCGTCGCGATCAAGCACAGAAACCGTCGAGTACTTCTTGTGCCGATCGATACCATGAAACCGTGTAATCATCGTCTCCTCCTCGTTATCCTGAAAGCAAGAGAGCAGAGTACCGATGTCGGTTATGCGTTCCATTCCACTATTGAGGTTGCATACCCGAGCAGGTTCCGAAGAAACCGACCAGGGCAGCATCGCCCGCCGGGCGTGCTATTCTGTTGGTACGGATGCGGTCGGTGGCCTGCCGGGGATGCATGGCGAGCAGGTTCCGGAGGCACCGACCAGCCAAACCTATCAACGTGGTCGCAACCCGCCGCAACGGGACGCCACAGAAAAGTTACAGGCCATCGACCGTCCTGATCTCTGCGCTTCCGGATTGCTTGTGATCAGGAGCAGTCTAACACCACCGACCGCAAAATGCGCCTAACCAACGCTTGACACGAAAACATAACAACCTATCATTTCGCGGATGAGTGCATCGGTTTTCGCAAACCTCCAGACCCCGGACCAACGGGTCGAATCCCCCCGGCCCGAGCGGGAGGTTACGGCGAACATGCAGGGCCGGGCGGAAATGAGGGAGGGGGCGTTTCAGGCCCTGTTTATCGGCGGAAACATCAGCCAGCTCAGCGACTCTTCGGGGAAGCTCCCCTTTTCCGGCGGTATTCAATCGAGGCTCATCAGTTCTCGGCAGGGCAAACAGCGGAACATCGAGTATCAGGTCGAAAGCGCCTTTGCCCTCGAATCCGCGGTGAGCCGGGGACTGCGCCAGACCCTTAAGCTAGCTGATGCCGAATGCCAGATAGCCGGCCGGATTGTCAATGACTACGTATTGATCGAGGACATGGCCGAACTGGTGATGGACTGTTATGTTCAGCATCCATGGATCCGGGAAGGGTATGAAATCGAACGCTACATTCCCCAGATGCTGGAGATATGGAATGATATCAAAGCTGATGAGATTATTGATCTGAGAAGCGGCAACTCCGACGGCAGCAGCCGGGCTTTTCGGTTCCGTCCATTGGATCTGACATTTGACGAAAACGGGGAGGCTCTCCTGCTTTTTCCCGGAATGAGCTGGATCCTGAACCGGGGTCCTTCGGGTCTCGTACTGGAGCTGATCCATGGCCGCCGGCAGAAAATCGATCTCCCTTCTGGGGCATTGATAACCCGCCGACGACGGGATCAATACGCATTGAGCTTTCTGCCCACCGGCGAGTACCGCAAGCCCACCCTTGACGGCCTCAACGGGCTGCTTGAGCATTACAGCCTGCGGCTCAAACCGAACCTGCGAAGCAGCGATGATTTCAAGCCCATGAGCCGGAAGGCCCAGGGGCATATCAGCCATCCTTTTGTGATTTATTACTGATATGCACCTCAAATAGAACAGTGCAAAGCCGCATTGACATAAGGTTTTAAGTTATGAGAATTTTCAATTGAAAACACCAAAGAGGTTATCATGATAAAAATCACCATAACGATTGTATTCACAATCATCGCAACGGGATTACTTCTCGTATCATGCGGTAGCGTGGAGGAAATAAATCCGCCATCAATATCCCTGGTTCGGGATGATGACCGGATGCACATCCTCGGAACCTTTCACGCGATGACCTATGAGATGTATCAGGGGATCATCTCCCGGGGAATTGATGTTGAGAATTTCTTCGATGAAGCGAGCATGTTTTTCTCAGAAGCCGGAGAGATATATATTACTGATGTGGAATACGAGCGAATCCGAGAGCTGATAACCGGTAGCGGAACAAACCGGCAGAGTGTGAGTGACATCGTCGGCTCCTGGGATACCGAAAGCCAGGTCGCGTTTCAGGATATGCTCGACAGCTATCCACTTCTCGATCATGTTGGCCGTCAAGCCAGTATCTACGCAGCCAGGCCATATCACGCCAATGATTTTTTATATCGGGACATTATTCTTCGAGCCTGGGGAAACCCGACGGATTACAGTATCGACGGGATATATAAAGCTATGGCCGCCGAGCGAAGTCTGTTCGACCATCGCCTGGACGATCCCGTCGAAATATGGGAAATGAAGGATTCACTGACTGACGATGAAGCTCAAATGGACTATCTGATCTCACGACTTACCTTTCCAATGACCCGTGATGAAATTGAGGATAGCCAACTCGAGGAGCTTCAGTTTCTTGTGGACAGTTGGATATCCGGAAATATAATCCATCCGTCAGAATATGATTTTGAAAATGCTTCAAGGGCATGGGGAGAGCTCGATCAGAGCGTCCGGGATACTCTGGATGCGAACCGGGCAAAATGGATATGGCATCCCCGGGAGGAACGCTGGGTTTCGGTCATAGACTCAGCTCTTGAAGAAAACCAAAGACCGCAGACTCTCGTTCTGGCGGTGGGATACGGCCACCTTATCAGCCCGCCTTCAGAATTCATTCCTTTACTGCTGGAAGCCGGATGGCAGATCGAAGAACAGCGTTTCCGTATTGCGGATTTCAATGATCTGAACGACTGATCCCGCACCTATCAGGAACCGATCTCTTCCCAACGGACATACAGCTCGTCGAGCATCTGCTTTTCCTTTGCCAGCCGGGCGGAAAGCTGCCTGCCCCGCTGATGGTCCCCCCGATCGAGGGCTTCGGAGATTTGGGCTTCCCGTTAAGAGGAGTTTAGTATGTGATTGATCTCATCGGTAGGGGGCATATTATGTGAAATTCCCATGCCCTCCCTTTTCTTCTGATATGAGAGAATATTAATGCGGGAACAAACCACTGCGTTGTATCCCAGCGCTATACTCACACGGTTCAAAACGCAAATGGACACCCGGGGCAGCCCGGAATGGGAAAAACACTCATTGGGTTCAATCCCCGCCTCAAGAATCAGAGCTCGCATTCTCTGCAGGTGTACCGATTGGTTGGATTCAAACTGCCTCGAATATTCATCACCCAGGCCATGCCCATAAAATGACTTTCCTGCTGTACGGCGACCTGCACCCTGTAAACGTGCCCGGTAATAACTATCGAATTGATCAGTACCGCAACTACTGCCGGGAACAGAAAACTCAGGAATGAGCGCATGTGTTACCATGCATTTCCGACACTGCACGCGTTGAATTCTGATCTTCTGTGTATAAAGATACTTTTCATAGATTCCATGGTATGAAAAATTGCCATGTTGCTGGCAACATGGACATTGGGAAGTGCGCAGAAATGAAGAAAAGAGACTTTGGGAAAAATTCCTCTTGTAATTTTCTTGAGTACAGCCGAAGATAAAGAAACTTTTGTTCGGGGGAGAAAGAGGGGCGACTCACGCCAAGAAGAAGCCCTCTTTCTCTTACCCCTTTCCTCCACTAGTGATTCCTTTTAACTTCGGCACTTTTCTTCATTTATTTGGTTTTATTGTGGGAACCTACATCAGGTACTCTTCGGTTATTAAAGCTCTCATCTGTTCAATCTTGTCCGGAAGGAGCTTATTGAAGATGACTCCACCGATTCGAGCCCCGGTACAACGGAGGTAGGTAAAATCTACTTCGAGCATATCGAGGGTCTTCCCGATGCCGCCACCGGCGACGTAGACGATTTGCGCGTCAAGGAGACGGCTTACGCGAGAGTTGGATAGACCGACAATACCTCCCACGCCGAGATGCCCGGTGCCCTCGGCTACTATGACAAGTTTGTCGCGGAGTCTATCCACGGCCGATAGAATCTCGCTCTCAAAAGCGTGCGTGACGGTTTGGTGGTCGGGATTAGTTAGGTAGCTTTTGGTAACACCTTGGGCCAGTCGCACCGGCGAGACCGAGGCCATATCGATTCCCGGCAGCGCGAACTGCTCGATTATCGTGGCATCCTTATCAATTTTCGTACCGTCGCGCATCTCTACGAGCTGTTGACCGACCGGTTTGATGTAGCCGATTTGGTCTTCGGGGAGATATCGCTTAAGTTCCGAGATGATTCCGAGACTCGTGAGTGTCTTTCCGGCGTGTTGGCGGAATCCCGCCAGGTAGATTACGGTCATACTGCAGCAGCTTCCATACGGTTTTCACTCATACGCCGGCGGTTGCGTAAACCGCTACCGCCGGCAGAGAGTAGTTCGAGGAGCTCCGACGGCGCCCCGGGGCGCCGCCGGCTTCTACCGTGGAGTCCTATACCGACCCCTCCCACGCCTTTATGTAGAGTTCCTTTATCTCACTGATAAGCGGGTAGCGTGGGTTCGCACCGGTGCACTGATCGTCAAAAGCATCCTCTGCCAACGTATCGACTCGTGCCTTGAACTCCTTTTCATCTATACCGACATCTCTGATCGCCTTGGGAAGATCGAGTGCGGCTTTTAACTCCCCAATCTTCGCGATAAGCAGGTCTACCTTCTCGTCCTCGGTTTTTCCTCCGAGTGCGAGGTAGTCCGCGATACGTGCGTAGCGGCTCGTTGCCGAAGGGTACTCGTACTGCGGAAATGCAGCCTGCTTTACCGGTACGTCCGTGGCGTTGTACTTGATGACCTGAGTTATGAGCATCGCATTGGCGACGCCATGAGTCAGGTGAAAGGCGGCGCCGAGCTTGTGCGCCATCGAGTGACACACCCCCAAAAAGGAGTTTGCAAACGCCATTCCCGCCATGGTAGCCGCGTTGTGTACCTTCTCTTTTGCACGTATGTTGGTATCGCCGTCACGGTACGATTGGGGGAGATACTTGAAGAGTATTCGAAGCGCTTCAAGGGCAACGCCGATAGTGTAGTCCGTACCCATGGAAGATGCTATCGTCTCCACCGCATGGGTTACAGCATCGATGCCGGATGCGGCGGTTAGGTTTTTTGGCATCGTCATCACCAGTTCGGTATCTACGATCGCAATATGGGGCGTGAGTGAGTAGTCCGCTATCGGATACTTATACCCCGTTCGTTCGTCGGTGACGACGCTAAACGGAGTCACCTCGGACCCGGTACCGCTCGTCGTTGGAACCGCAACCATCGTCGCCTTCGTCCCGATGGTGGGAAACTCGTAAATCCTCTTTCTGATGTCCATAAAGCGTAGCGCCAACCCCTCGAAGGTGACCTCCGGATGCTCGTAGAGGACCCACATGATCTTGGCCGCATCCATCGGTGAGCCGCCGCCAAGACCGATTATCACGTCCGGCTCAAAGCTATTCATCATCTGCACCCCCGCTTTAAGGCGTGCCTGTGTCATTATCGACGAATACGACAAGCCGCTCTTGTCCACCATCGGCGATCCGGAGCTTCACGAGGCGTACAAGCAGTTCTTAAAGCCCTTTTTCGGGGTCCTCAAGAGCAGCGACGCCCATCTGAAGTTCGCCTTCATTACCGGGGTCACCAAGTTCGGCCAGGTGAGCGTGTTCTCGGACCTGAACCAGCTTATCGACCTCTCGCTGCACAAGGACTACGCCGCCCTCTGCGGGATTACCGAAGAGGAGCTGCTTGACGGTTTTCGGCCGGAGAACGATGCGCTTGCGGCGCAGGAGGGGGTGTCCTACGACGAATGCGTGGTCCGCATCCGCGAGTGGTACAACGGCTACCGCTTTCATCCCGCCGGACCGGCGGTGTACAACCCCTTCAGCACCTTGAATCTGTTCAACTTCAACGAGTTTCAGGACTTCTGGTTCCAGACCGGGACGCCGACCTTTCTGGTTGAGCTCCTGAAGAAGACCGACACCGACCTCAGGGAGATCGACGGGATACAGCTACCCGCCCGTGATTTTGCCGATTACCGGGCCGACCCGGACCGGCCGGTCCCGGTGATCTACCAGAGCGGTTATTTGACGATCAAGGGGTTCGACAAGCGGCACCGGCTCTATACCTTAGGCTACCCGAACCAAGAGGTGGAACGGGGGTTCTTGTTCTTCGTCCTCCCCTACTACTCGCCTGTCGCTCCGACCAAAAGCGGGTTCCACATCTCCCGTTTTGCCCAAGAACTGGAGAACGGCGATGTGGACGGCTTCATGGAGCGGTTGAAGTGCTTCTTTGAATCGATCCCCTACGACCTGAACGACCAGACCGAGCGGCACTACCACGTGGTGTTCTACCTGGTGTTCAAGCTCCTCGGACAGTACGTGGAAAGCGAGGTCAAATCGACGAAAGGGCGAAGCGACGCGGTGGTCCGCGCCGGCGCGTACCGCTACGTGTTTGAGTTTAAGCTCAACGGCACGGCGGAGGAGGCGCTGGCCCAGATCGACGAGAAGGGGTATCTCATTCCCTACCGGGCCGAGGCGGCCGGGGCGCCCGAGCGCTCGTAAAGGTCGGCGTGGAGTTTGATCGGGAGGCGCGGAATATCGGACGGTGGATTGCCGCCGAGGGGTGAGGGAGCCGCGGGTTCAGCTTCCTGTCTCCCGCCGGCGAAGAGCAACCCATTGCAAAAACCTACCAGTGCGATCAGTGCATACAGTCTCTTCGTACTCATAAAGAATCTCCTTCTTTGTATCCTTTCGGGTATCTTAGTCGGCGTAGACAAACGCCCCTCGCCTCTTCACGTGGAAATCCAAACCCTGAAAGCGGGTCAAACCCGAGTCGCTTGGCGACGGCCGGTGCGGCGATCGCCCGGTCGAGACAATCGAAGACCCGGCATTCCAGCGCGGTCTGGAGAATCCGGGACGTTACCGGTGCGATGAGAACTTCCACCATATCACCGTAAAGGTATTCAATTCGGGGTAATTCCATTGCTGCTACTCCTTGTCGCCCGCGCGAGCGCTCAAGCAGACCCCTGATGTGTAGCGACCGTCACACAAACTTGTACCCCCGCGCCGCGCGCTGCTCCTCCCACATCCGGCTGTAGAGGCCGCCCGCATGGAGGAGCTCCTCGTGAGTACCCTGTTCGACGATCCGGCCCTCGTCGAGGAGGATAATCGGCGCGTCCTTCAACATCGCCCGGGCGATGGAGATCCGCTGTTTCTCGCCGCCGGAGAGGGTTGAGCCGCCTTCACCCACCATCGTGTCGTAGCCGTCGGGGAGACGCTCGATGAACTCGTGAGCCCGCGCCGTCTTCGCCGTTTCGATGACCTCTTCCAGGGAGGCTTCGGTGTTTCCGACGCGGATATTGTTCAGGATGGTGTCGTTGAACAGGTAGACGTCCTGGAACACCATGGAGACCGATGCGAGAATGGTCTCGGGGCTGTAGTCGCGAAGGTCCCGGCCGCCGAGTCGGATCACCCCGTCGGTTACGTCCCAGAACCGGGCGATGAGCCTGGTCATGGTGGTCTTCCCCGAACCCGAGGGGCCCACGAATGCCGCAAGCGAATGCTCGGGGATCGCGAGGCTCACTCCCTTCAAGACCTCGGTATCGTGGTAGCGAAAGTGCACGTTCTCGAACTCGATGTCGTAGCCGCTCGGGCGCAGATCGGGCTCTCTTCCGGTGAGGGCCGGGGTGCTGCGCAGCTTCTCGAGGCGCTCGGTGCTGATCTGGTAGTAGTTCAGCTCGCCCAAGAAGATGAACGCCTGGATCAGCGGCTCGTAGACCCGGGTGTCGATGATCAGGAACATGATGTAGACCGGCAGACCCAGGGTGCTGGCGAAGAGGAAGGTGAGCCCGAAGAGAATGATGAGGGTGAACCCCGCGTGGAGCGCAAAGCTCGACAGCATGATGGTGGGTCCACCGCCGGCCTCGAGCTTGATGCTCAGGGTCTTCAGACGGCGGAAGGTCTTTTCCAGGCGCTCGAACTTGGTCCCGGTCAGCTTGAACGCCTTGATCAAGCGCATGCCCTGCAGGTATTCGAGCATCCTCGAGGATCATCCGCGTGTCCAGGGATGCCTGCGGATCCTGGAGCGGCTTGAACAGCTCCCATACGACAAGCAGGAGTATCCCGTAGGGCGCCCCGCGAAACAGGTACTCGAGGATTGTCCACACCACCATCGGGCGAAGGCGTCTGGTGTCTCCCAGGGTTACCGCGCGCATGAGTTTTCTGATGTTCAGCATCACAAGCCCCCTACTGCTCGATCTTCCATTCCCGCGCCCGGGAATAGGTGTCCCACATGGAGCCGTACAGGCCGCCTGCCGCCACCAGCGCGTCGTGGGTACCGCGCTCCTCGATCCGCCCCTCGTTGACGACGATGATCTGATCGGCGGAGGTGATGGTGGAGAGCCGGTGGGCGATGACGATGACGGTCTTCTCCTGGATAAGATGGGAGAGCGCTGACAGGATCTTCCCCTCGTTCTCCGGGTCGGCGTAGGCGGTGGCCTCGTCGAAGACGACGATGGGGGCGTTCTTGAGGATCGCCCGGGCAATGCCGACACGCTGCTCGCCGCCGGAGAGGTAGGTCCCCCCCTCGCCGACGAGGGTGGCGTAGCCCCTGGGAAGCTCCTCTATGAACTCGTGGCACTGCGCCGCCTTTGCGGCGGCCAGCAGACCCATCGTCGTCTTTCCGGCGCCCGACGGTCCGACGAGGGCTGTGATCGTTCCCAGCTCCGCCCGAAAGGAGACGTCATCGAGCACCGTGGTCTCCTCGTAGGCGAAGCTCACGTGGTCGAACTCAATGGACGTATCCGCCGGGTTCGCATCGCCGGCGCTCTCCGGGATCTCGCCGGTATCCAGTATCCGGCCGATCCGCTCGGTCCCGATGCTGATCTGGTTGAGGTTGCCGAACATGAACATCAGCTTCAGAAGCGGGAAGAAGAAGCCCCCGCCGACCACCAGGAACAAGAGCACCATGGGGATGAAGCTCTCCCCGGCGCCGTCCGTCTGATGGAGCACGACGGCAGCCGGGATGATGAACACGAGCGAGGAAGAGGCGGCTGTGAGAAACGCCGGGTAGAGCTTGGAGTAGGTATGAGTTATCAGGATCGAGAAGTCCCGGAACGCCATGACCGACTCCTGGAGGCGCTTGAACGATTCCAGCGCCCTGCCGAAGACCTTTACCACCGGCATGGCGCGCACGTACTCCACAACCGCCGCGTTCATCCGCTCGAGGGCGGTGTGATAGTCGCGATAGCTCTCCTTGGTCTTCTCGCCCATCATCATCGCCGGCAGGAGCATGCCGAGCGCCACGGGGAAGGGAATGAGCGCCGCGATCGCGAGGCGCCAATCCATGACAAGGAGGAAGACGATCACCACGACGGGAAACACAACTGCGGTGACGATATCCGGAATGTGGTGGGCCACGAAGAGCTCGATTCGCTCAACGTCGTCGGCCAGGACCTTCTTGATCTCGCCGCTCGTGCGCCTGGTAAAGAACCCCATGGAGAGCCTGGTGAGCTTTTCGGCGATCTTGACCCGGATCTCGTAGAGGATGTTGAACGCCGCGATATGCGACAACATCGACGAGCTGTAGAGGATGATCCCGTACGCCCCGACCGAGGCGAGACTGATGTACCCCAGGCGGTAGAGGAGCTCCCCGTCCAGGTTCGCGATATTCGACGCGTGGGCGGCGAGCTCGCGCAGAATGAAGTAGACGATTACCGTCGGGACGAACTGGGCAGCGGCCGCGACAACCGCGAGGGTCATCGAGGCGAAAAGCCACCACCGCTTCGCACCGGCGATCTCCACGAGGCGGCCGAAGCCCTGCTTTCGCTTAAGATTGGCGTCGGGGTGCGCGTCCGCGCCGGACGGTGTGCCGGCGGCGACTTCCGTGTCCATGAGTGATGCTCCTCTGTAGAGTCTGCATTCTGCCGGTGGTAGCGCCCGGTAGACGCCCACCCTCCGGTTTGAGAAAAGGGGAGATGGTACCGAGTTACTGTAGCTGAGGATCAGACGAGAAGGCGGCCGTTGTGGTCGTTGAACCGGCTATCGCTGCTACTCTTTCCACGGCGCCATGGCCACGTCGAAATCGTCGGTGTACGTGCTGTGCGCCGTGAGCATCAGGGAGATACCGGAGAGGCCGGCGAGCTTGCGGATCGACGGTGCAACCTGGTCGTGCAGCTGATTCCAGACTCGGTAGAACGGCCGCACCACGCCGTCCTCCAGGAGCAGCAGGTCGCCGACAAAAAGAAGCGAGTCGTTGACGAGGTACGCCAGGTGGCCGCGGGTATGTCCCGGCGTGTGAATCGCCTGCACCTTGATCGCGCCGACGGTTACCACGTCGCCGTCGTCCAAAACCTGGTAGTCCCGGGTGATCTCGATCGGACTGTAGAAGAGAAATCGGCGACGCTCCCGTCGTTCTATGGACGGCACTTCCAGCCGGCCCATATAGACCTCCGCGGGTCCCATCCAGGTGCTTGCGCTGTCCACGTCGAAGGCGCCGGCGTGGTCCATGTCGGTGTGGGTGAGGAAGAAATGAGAAATTGAGCGCGGATCGATGCCGAGCCGATCAAAATCTTGCAGGACGTAGTCGTTGTTCCGGTACCCCGCGTCTATGGCGATCGTGTTCTCTCCGTCTGAGTAGATAAAGAAGTTTACGTCGCCCCCATCCTTGATGCAGAAGGCCCTGTCGGTGATCCGGCCGCTCTCGCAGGGATGAAAGAGCTCGCCGGGAATCGCCCGGGAGATGTAATTGCCCCAGATATTGATGAAGTTCTTTCGCACGTCCCTGCCTCCGCAATCTGAACGCCCCCGCCTCCTGCATAATGTGACGAAACATTCATATTTTCAATATGAATGTGAAGGAAACTTCAGATTTTTGCGGCTAGTTCCTTGAAGTTTCGCTCGATTGTATGGATCATGGGCGCTCGATGGCATCGACCCGGCAACCCCGGCAAAAGCGGAGCATGAAGACCAAGCGGCGGATCCTCGAAGCTGGAGTATCGCTCTTCGCAGGGCGCGGATACGACGCCATCCACGCCGGGACGATCGCGGAACGAGCGGGCGTCGCCGTCGGGAGCTTCTACGCCTACTTCGAGGACAAGCACGATCTACTCATCGCCGCAGCCCGTGACTACGTAGAAAAGACGGAGGCTCTCGAGCTTGCCGCGCTGGGGGATCTCGTTCAAACAGGCCGGGCCGATGCCGTTCAGCCGGCAATCCGCGCGTTCCTCACCTTCTCGCTGGCAAACCACCGTAGAGATGCGGCGTTTCTTCGCGAGCTTCTGCGCCTCGCACCCCGCGATCCGGGGCTCGCCGAGATCATCGACAGCCTGGACGAACAGATCCGCCGGGCGCTGGAGAACGTACTGGTGGAACTCTTCTCCGTTCCCGACCGGCGGGCTCGAGAAACGGCGGCGGTGCTCTATACCGTGGTTGAAGGCGTCATTCACACCCTCGCCTTTGAACCGGCCAAGCTCGATGAACAGACGGCGATAGAGACCCTAGTTACGATGATTGCCGATCTGATTGAGGCGCTGCGGATACGGGAGTAGGCCGGTGTCGTGCACCGGCTCGGCTCGGCGATAGCGATATCGGGTTGCCGCCGATCGCGAACCGGTCTGCTTTTCCTTTAGCAGGGCAGCCTGTGTACCCGGAAATAGAGGATCGACTTTCGGTGGTCCCACGTATCGAGCTCGAAATACGCGCGCGATCTCGTTGAGCGCCGATTGCTTGTCGGGAAAGGCGTGGAAACCGTTCATGGTTATACAGAGGTCGATGGAGTTGTCCTCGAGCGGAAGGGATCCTACGTCGGCGCGGACCAGCGTGACATCGGTAAGCCGCGCCGCTTCACAGCGAGAGCGCGCCTGCCGTAGCATCCCCATCCAATAGTCGACGCCGACGATGTGAGCGCCGGAGGCGGCCAGAGCGCGATAGAGCTCCCCGGTGAACACGCCGGTACCCACGAGAACGTCGAGCGCGACGGCGACGGAGGAGTCCGTGGAGGATCGCTCCGGCGTGCAGGTAGCCTGCCGACACAAAGCCGATTTTGACCACCAGGTAGAGTGCTCCAATGAGCACGTACAGGAGCATGGCTCGTTGTGCGTTCATCTCTCCATCCCCATTGCCCAAAAGCTCGTCTTCGTGTAGTAATACCATAGTTCGAACCGGCTAGTAAAGTTGGCCCGTCAACAACGGTGCAATGGAAAGGTGATTCGTGGTTTTGGTAGGCCGAACTGGATTGGGATTGTTACCGTGAGAGCATGGCGCGAGGGTCACCCTCGCAGGTGAAAGAGGAGATTGATATGAATGATGCGGACCTGATCGCCGTTGGAGCCGATGAGAAGGGCGGCGTGTGGAAGGACCACTTTGGGGTTTCACCGGTGTACCGTCTGTACGACCTAACGGGCACGCTCGTAGAAGAGCGGGCGAACCCGCACGCGTCGGCGAATCACCACGGCAACCCATTGCTCATTGCCGAGTTGCTCGAAGGCTGCAGCGTATGGATCGCAGCGACGGTGGGCCCCAAGCGTTCCATGGTCGAGGAGCGCGGGATTCGCGTCATCCTCACGCAGGCGGAAACGGCGGACGAGGCGGTTGCGGCGTACCTTCGCGGCGAAAGGTGAGTGCGCGGCTTCGCCGGAGTGCGAGTCTCAGACAGGGGATCCGCGCGGTATGTCTGAAGAGGAGATTACGGCGGTCCTTGGTATCGCCAACGCACTCTGCTAGTCACTGTACGATCCGGGCATCGGACTTTGTACCCGCGAAACCCCGAGACGGTGTCAGAATCGATTGATACCTTCCCAATCCTCCAGCAACCAGTGGTCACTTGGTGGGAGAAACCGGGTCAGGTGCCACCCTAACGAAGCCCGGTTTCCCTTCTCCCTTCCTTTTAGTCTCAACTACGGTACTTCGGCCATTTGTCCGCTTTTCTTACCGAATACTCCGGGATTCAACAATCGGAGAAAAGCGCTATCTCTCTAGCGGGATTCGGAGCGTAAACTGCGCGCCATCGTCGGTTTCATCGATAGAGAACGATCCATCGAGTTGGTCCGTGAGAACGTTGATCATCTGGAGCCCAAACGTCTCGCCGTGCTCGATTGTCTTGGTCGAATCGAAACCGCTGCCATCGTCACGATACACCAAAACAAGCCCACCAACCTCCGTACGAGCCGTGACGGTAATGCGCCCCGCTCCGGATGAGGTAAAACCGTATTTCATCGAATTCGTGGTAAGCTCGTTGATGATGATCCCTAGGTACGATAGTGTTCGCGAGTCGATCTCGATCTTCTCAACGTCGATCGATAGCGAAATATCCTCACCGTTGTAGAATAACGCAAGAATCTCTGATACGAGAGACGAAACGAACTCGTCCAAGCGCAGCGTCTCAACGCCACCGGAACGATACAACTTGTCATAGAGAACCATCATCGTCTGCGCCCGGCCAGCGGCGTCGCGCAAAGCGTCCTCACCAGGGGTTCCCGCTACTTGCTCGGCTTGAAGAGACAACAAGCTGGAGATGATCATCATGTTGTTCTTCACGCGGTGATGGGCTTCTTTGAGGATCACCTCTTTTTCGTCGAGGAGTTTGTGTACCCGCTCAAGCGCTTCGTGTCGACCGGTGACGTCAAAACCCGTTCCGATCACCGCGATACGTCCTTCCCATTCGATCGTGCCCACGCTCACATCGAGCCATTTTGCCGATCGATCCTTACAAAGAACCTTAATCTCGAAGGAGGAGGGTGCGTCTACGCCTTGCTGTCGTGCTATCGCGTTGTGCCGCGCGATCTCGCGATGGTCGGGGTGGATGATCGCCCATACCGTCTCAAAAGCGAGAAACTCCGCCCGGGTATACCCGGTGACCCGAGTTATCGCATCGTTTACGTAGACGTAGCGATTATCGATATAGATAAAGATAACCGACTCCGAAGCGTTCGCAAGAGAGCGGAACCACTTCTCACTTTGGCGCACCAACTCTTCGGCAATTTTGCGCTCCGTAACCTCGTTATGTATCGTAAGGATCGCCGGTTGCCCCTGATAGTCAACGATCATCCCCGAGGCGAGAAGCCAAAGATGTTTCCCGGACGTGGTGACCATCTCGACTTCCCGGTTATATATACTACCCTCTCTCCGTAAGGTCTCCACCCAATCCTCGCGATCCTTAGGATTCGCCCACACCAACGGCACGCTGAGATTGTGCAGCTCCTTCAAAGTGGCAACATCGAAGAGGCGCAGCGCGTGGGAGTTCGCAAAGAGAACCTTTCCGGCAAATGAAACGATCGTCACCGAGAGAGGAAGGATCTCAGTGGCGCGCTCAAAGAGGCGCCGAACCGTTTTCTCAGTTTCCGAACTCCGTCCCCCTACTACGCTGTTTCGGTTGTTACATACCGCGTTTCGCAGGGACGCCGCAAGAAACGCAACCGTCGTGTGTGTCGGCACAAAGTGATCTACCGGAGCATCTACGGCGGCGTGGAGCGCATCGGTGTCGTCTTGATCAACGAGAAGGAGGATCGCCTTATCGTATCCACTTGCCCGTAGTCGCCGGGAGGACTCGCTCGATCCCGCGATAACGAGATCGACAGCAACCTCTTCGGCGAGTATTGGGAGCGCTTCGTCCACACTTGGGACAAAGGTGAGGGAAAACCCCTGCCCATCCAGGGCCGACACCCGTGAGCGGTACGGAGCATCATCTATGTCAACGATGAGAACAGAGATCCTATCGGAAGAATCGTACTGTGCGGTACAAGAAGAGTTCATCTCCCGGAAAATTATAGAACACGCTAACAATCACGGGCAAGAACCACCTGGTCGAATGCAAGCAATTCGCACGGCAGTGGTGTTCGATTATAATTTGGGCCCCGTATCGAGCGTCCGAATAACCTCTATCGTCGACCCCTCCTCACCGATCATCATCTCAGAGGACTCCGGGATACGCTTGCTACCACGACACCCACACGCCGGTTCCCAATGGAAAAATCCGCATACGCATGGTAGGATAAAGACGCAAATGAGGCATGACGCCGCCCGATACAACCGGAAACTCGACAAGCTCACGGCAAAGAAGTGGCGTAAACAGGGGCGATAGCAGACCTCCGGTTCTACCCTGCCAAAAGGAGTCAAATCCCTGAGCTCACCGCCGCCGGTACGAGGGCAACGCAAAGACCGTTGCGAAAACCGATCGCGTGCTCTGAGAAGCCGGCTGCCACGGACAGGTAATCCGGCCGCATAGAGCGAGGCTTGGGGCGCAGGTAGATGAGCCAGTCGATTACGAGAAGGTCGAACAGGTTGAACACCTGGTAGTAGGCATAGTTCAGAAGTAGAGCCCGCCCGAACGTCAGGTGTTCACGGGCTCTATGCCTCCCGCACAAAGGGACGGTGGGCACAGATGCCATGGTGTCGGGATCGTTCCTGTCGGCGCGGTCCAGTAGGTCCGCGCCTGATTCGGACTACGTCCTGCGGTACGACTCTGATATTATCGCGGTCATCGAGGATCCCGACGAACTGATCCCGGTTTCGATCCCCATCGCCTCAACTTACATGTTTCTCCGTTCGGCCCTTCGGGAGACGTGTGCCCGTTCCCAATGCCAATCGGTTTCTAACAGTCCTAATCTGATAGAGCTTGCGGATGTACTTGATCCCTTCGTCGGCAGCTCCGGCTTTCTTCGACGCCTTCTTTGCATCATGGAATCGCCGCCGAGCGTGGGCCCAACACCCGACAAGTGTAATGCCGGGTTCCTCACCGGCAATCTGGTCGTATACCTCATACCCATCGGTCTGAAGGTACGTCGTACACCCTTCAAGTAGCTCTAAGAATAATACTGCTGTTTTCCCGGTAAGATCGTTTCCGATGGGAACCTCGCGGAATGCTTTTGCGATGACTATGATATCGGAGATTTGATGCGGTTTGAGATCGGCCAACGACAGGAAGTTCACAATGCGTTAGTTTCCAGGATTCCCTTTTTTCTGGCAACCACACCGTTTCGGAGGACGCATAACGCCCGCATAACCTGTTTTCCGTACATGGCGGAAATCCTGCCTGCGAAGCAGAAAGAGCAGGATTTGTGCCATAGGAAAATCTGGTTCATGCGATTGATACTCATTAAGGCCCCCCGTGGAGGTCGTAAGCCGCGAGGCCTAGCCTCATAATTATAAGAGCTGACCGGCGTACGAAGCGCCGGCCGCCAATTTTTATTTAGGAGGCCCTAATGAGGTTCTACAAAAAACAGCACAAATTCTACGCCGGTATCGATTTACATGCAAGACAAATGTACATCTGTGTCATTGATTCATCCGGAGAAATCCATCACCACCGAAACCATCCTACCACACCAGACGAGCTGTCGCTCATTATTCACCGGTTCGGTACGGATATCGTCATTGGTGTCGAATGCATGTTCAGCTGGTATTGGGTAGCCGATTTCTGTGAGGAGCACCGGATCCCATTTGCCCTTGGTCATGCCCTTTATATGAAAGCGATTCACAGCGGTAAAACCAAGAATGACCGAATTGATGCAATGAAAATTGCATCGATGCTTCGGGGAGGCATGTTTCCCCTCGCCCATGCGTACCCAAAAGCAAAACGGGCAACCAGGGACCTCCTGCGTCGGCGGCAGTTCTTCGTTCACCACCGTGCAGCGCTCTTAAGCCACATCACCAATACAAATACCCAGTACAACAATATACCCATCAAAGCGAATCTGCTGCGTGCATCGAATCGAGAGGGAATCGAGGATCGATTCGACATCCGAAGCGGTGCGCCAATCAATTACCGCAGACAAGTATCTGCTTGATCATTATCACCGGGTAATTCTTGATATTGAATCGACGGTCATGCGCCATGCAAAGGCAGATGATGCGCACGCACTGAGTCTTCTCCGTTCAATTCCGGGAATAGGTCCCGTACTTGCCCTTACCATTCTCTATGAAATAGGTGATATAGAGCGGTTCCCAAAGGTCGGCAATTTCATCTCCTATGCACGCCTGGTCAAATGCTCTCATGAATCTGCAGGGAAACGATCCAAGGGAGGTCATAATAAGATCGGAAATGCACATCTGAAATGGGCATTCAGTGAAGCAGCTGTATTACTCATCCGGGAAAGAGATGAAGCCAAACGCTTGCACCAAAGTCTTTCTGCCAAATATGGCCGGGCGAAAAGTCTTTCAATAATTGCGCAGAAACTTGGACGTCTGGTTTTCCATATACTCAAACACCGGCAGACATTTGATGCAGAACGGTTTTTCGGGACCAGGATAGCTGAACCTGTCATATAACTGGATCGCCATAGTGGGGCGTCGTGTTCTAATGGAAGATAAAAATGCGGCATTGCGACCGCCAAAAATTTCCATTGTAGGATACCCGTTTCGCTGAATCCCTCACGATTGATTGGTGAGCTATCCTGTGTCCTTTTTACAAATACGAAGTATGCCGTTGGTCATTTGCTTGTCTGACCGTTTCAGAACCTGCATATGTAACTGAGGCAAGGCATTCTGCTTTCGACCTCCTCTTTTGAATCAGGCTGAAACGGGTACTGAATTAATTCTACGGCTGGCAATGACTGCCTGATCGTCTATATGTGTTTGGTGCAGACAGGTTCTGCAACCCTGGGAAGAATAATCCCCTCAGACAATGAATGACTTTCGGCATAATTCGTCAGCGACCTACTTTGGAAACGGAATAATTTCGGGGCCGGGCTATTAACGTGCCTTGACGGCGGGGGGCCTTATATGTGTTATGTGGCTCTTCTATCCAATTTAAAGCAAATCACAAGCACCGTGCTACATCTTGCCGTTATTTATATGTGGCTGTCTACATTCCCAAGAGTACTGGAGCCGTTCAATCCATTTTCAAAAATGGGCGAGTCGCATATGAAGGGTATGCCGAGCCTTCACCATCGCAGCTTGCACGTATAGATACCTTCCTCGGCTGCGCAGATTGGAGCAAAGGGCTTGCGAGGATTCGATGTGAATCCTGTGGCTACTCTTACTTCAGGCCGTTTTCCTGCAAAGTCTTTCATCTCTGCCCATCCTGCGACCAGAAGCGCACCTTGCTGTACGGGGAGTATCTGGCAAAGGAACTCTTACTGGAACTGCCCCACAGGCAGTTCGTGTTCACAATACCCAAGATCCTCCGTCCCATTTTCCGCACCAACAAGCGACTGTTCGGCCTGGTTTCCAAGCTCATCTTTTCTCTGTTATCCGAGTATTTCAGTCTCGTTGCCGGGAAAACACTTCAATCAGGCTGTGTAGTTTCCTTCCAATCCTTCGGTGAGTTTGCCCGCTTCCACCCCCATTGGCATGTCATTGTTCTGGAGGGAGGTTTCACCAAGTACGACAAATTTGTATACCTGCCCATCGGAGCCGACAAGGGGTTTGTGAAAGTCTGGCAAGCAGCAGTGCTATCGTTGCTGCTCGCTCAGGAAAAAATTCACCAGGAACGGGTGGACATGCTGAACTCATGGAAGCATTCCGGATTTAGCATCGATAGTTCTACCCGTATTCTGGGTGAAGCTGATCGGGAAGCTCTTGGTCAGTATATAGTGCGTGGTGCAACTTGTGCTGAGAAGATTTCATACGATTCAAAAACCGATACTGTCACCTGGACTGCTTCCCCGAAGGAATTCTTCAAAGGTAAAAAAGAGTACTTTCGCAGCTTTGAGTTCATTGATCAGCTGATGGCCCACCTGCCTCCAAGAAGGGTTCAATTAGTCCGCCGATATGGTGTATATGCAGGACGAGTTCGCTCGAAATGGAAGGATCGCCCGAAACTCGCTCATTTTGCGACTGATTACTGGCATGAGCAACGGGGAACGGATACATCAGCTGATTCGCCCACAGAAGATGAGCATGAATTACAAGGCGATGTGTGGTCTCGACTACGAAAGCAAAGCTGGGCCCGATTGCTGCAATAGGTGTACGAGGTAGACCCATTTATTTGTCCCAAGTGCAATGCCACGATGGCAGTGATTGCCATAATTGAAGACGAAAATGAGCTGGATAAAATCATAAAATGGTATTCAAAGGAGGTGTCCCAAGCTGCAGGAGCCCGGGCACCACCCCTATTAACCAAAGTCTGATTCACGAGAAAACCATTTTATCCCACAAATAGAAGTGTTATACCGCATCTACGGGTGTGCTGCGCCCGAAACTTTCGTACTAAGCCCGGAATAATAGCTATTATTGGATCTCTTGACATACATGTGGGGTGAATCTATGATTTTCTCGTGCGTTGCACAGTGATGGAACACGTCAAAGGGTCACAGCTTGGAAAATTAGTCGCGAAATACAGTTTCACGCCGAAATTTCAGGCCTACTGCTGGATGACAGTTCTACTATGTTTTCGTGTCAAGCAGCATCTCGCTCTTTCTTGTGTTCCTCCAGTGTTTTTTGATACTCGACGAGTTTTCGTCGGTACAACTTTTCCTTCAACCAGTGGAATTGCTCGCCTTGCAGGAGCATCCGGCGCATGATACCGCACAACCGCCGGATCATGGCGATCCGCGCTCGCCCACTACCGCGCCTTGCTTTAAGGTCCTCGTAGTAGCGCTCCCACCCGGGTGTTCCTTTGATCGTCTGGTAGATCGACTGCGTGAGAATCGTCCGGCTCAGTTTGCGTGACTCCCGGGTGATATGACCGGGACGACTCTTGCCGCCGGAGTCGTGACACCGCGGTACCAAACCGAGATAGGCGTTCATGCGTCGCAGGCTCGGGAACCGGTGAACATCTCCCACGTCGGCAAGAAAGGCGGAGGCGGTCAGCGGCGTGATGCCGGGAATGGTAATCAGAAGCCGGATCTGCTCATCCAGTGGAGCACTCGCCTCCACGATTCTCCGGCCGAGCTGCTCTTTCGATTCAGTGATAGTTCGGAGCAGATCAACCTGGATCTGCAGCGCGTCAACGATCACCTCTGAGAGGCGTCGATCAGCGAGGATCTCGGCGACGG
Organism: Salinispira pacifica; assembly: GCF_000507245.1. Classification (GTDB taxonomy): domain Bacteria; phylum Spirochaetota; class Spirochaetia; order DSM-27196; family Salinispiraceae; genus Salinispira; species Salinispira pacifica. The sequence continues at coordinate 412,909 of NC_023035.1, forward strand.
ACTCTTTCCCCTTGAACAATCGCGATCGGTCGTTCGAACTCACGGTCACACCATCCTCGGTGAGCATCGCCTGGATGGTGTTCTTCAGCATGCGAATCTGGCGATTAAGGAGGTTGTAGCTGGCGAACAGCCTACGCAGCGTACGGATCGTTTCGCTTGGCTTGGACACCGTCGGGATGCCGAACTCACCGGTGACCAGAAAGACCCACAGCGCCTTGGCCATATTGCGCGCATCCTGGCGATCGGTCTTGTTCCAAGAATCGGTGATGATGCGAAAGCGCATCGGATCGAGGATGTAGCAGGTAGCGCCGGTAGCCTCGACGCGGTCGGCCCAGTAGAAGCTTCCGCACGACGCCTCCATCACGACCGCATCCTCTGGACCTAATTCATCGAGATACGCTTCCATCTGACATGACCGCAGAAACCGCGTCTCGCGCCCGTCGCGATCAAGCACAGAAACCGTCGAGTACTTCTTGTGCCGATCGATACCATGAAACCGTGTAATCATCGTCTCCTCCTCGTTATCCTGAAAGCAAGAGAGCAGAGTACCGATGTCGGTTATGCGTTCCATTCCACTATTGAGGTTGCATACCCGAGCAGGTTCCGAAGAAACCGACCAGGGCAGCATCGCCCGCCGGGCGTGCTATTCTGTTGGTACGGATGCGGTCGGTGGCCTGCCGGGGATGCATGGCGAGCAGGTTCCGGAGGCACCGACCAGCCAAACCTATCAACGTGGTCGCAACCCGCCGCAACGGGACGCCACAGAAAAGTTACAGGCCATCGACCGTCCTGATCTCTGCGCTTCCGGATTGCTTGTGATCAGGAGCAGTCTAACACCACCGACCGCAAAATGCGCCTAACCAACGCTTGACACGAAAACATAACAACCTATCATTAAAAGTTTGACGGTCCTAACAATATACGTTAAAGTTAACTATCTCACACGTAGGAGTTGATCATGCATCGCATGTTTTTTGTGTTCGCCATAGCCGCGCTTATGCCGTGGTTTTCAGTTCCTATCATCATCGCTGAGGGACAGGTCGAATCGGCGCCGGAGTTACTTGACGATTCCGTTGAGCAAGAAGTTTACTCGGGGACGCCGGGGCGAATAACCGCCTACATTTCCGGTCCCGCCGGGATGGTTGAACGGCTTGAAAAGGAGTTTGAGTCACAACACGGCGACGTAGTCGATGTAGTTCTGATGGGTTGCGGCCCCTCCGACAACGGGTGTGGACCGAGCTAGAGTCCGGAGAGATTCGCGCGGACGTTTTTTGGGGGTCCGATCCCTTGGTGTATAACGCGTTGGAGGCGCGGGGTGCTCTATCCCCGTTTCAGCCGGAAGCGGTCGCTTCGTTCCGTCCGGAGTTTCAAGTCGACCACGACTACACCTTAGTCAGCGAACGTTACGGGGTAATTATCTATAATAGTGACGCCCTGCACGTCGAGAACGTTCCAACCTCGTTTGCCGACCTCGCCGATCCGTCGCTCAGGGAAAGAATCGTACACGCGGATCCAACACAGTCCGCCACGGCGTTAGCGTTGGTTGCGGGGTTATACGAGATATCCGGCAACGATTGGACGCTGGAGACACGTCTGCGGGATAACGGGCTCTTTCTGGCGCGGCGAAACGGTGACGTACCGATGAAGATTCAGGAGGGCGAATTTGATGCTGGGATCGCCCCCCACGACCCTATCACGCGCTTGCGAAAGAAAGCGCAAAAAGAAGGCTACCCACTCCCGCTCGCGATAGCGTGGCCGTCGGAGGGCGCAATCGCGATTCAGCGTCCGATAGCGATCAGTCGAAACCCTGCCCGTCCGGCGGAGAACCAACAGATCGCCGAGGCTTTCGTACGCTTCCTTGTTTCCAGGAAAGCGCAGAATATGATGGCCAATTTCGGTTTTGTGAGCGTCCGTTCCGACGTCCCCGTACCGTCGATAGTCCCGGAAGATGTAGTCGTTTCCCGATTGGACTGGGAAACACTGACCGACCGGCAAGAAATGATCGCCGACGAGTTTGCTGCACTTTTCCATTAAACGAAACGGCCGGGGAGCAATGATACTCCTCGGTCTGCTTCTCGCCATCGTAGTCGTGTATCCGGCGGCGAATCTGATCCTTCGGGGTACCGATACCACGGCGATCTCGCGGACGTTCGGTTCACCACGAACACTCACAGCGATTCTAAACACTCTCGCGGTTGCAGTGGGTAGCACGCTCTTCGCGACGTTGCTCGGCGGATGTCTGGCGTGGTTGGTCGTTAAGACCGATCTTCCCGGTTCGGGTGCGGTAGACACACTCACATTCGTATCTTTTGTAACGCCGCCGTACATCCTTGCGGTGGCTTGGGTCCAACTGGTTGGCCGAAGCGGGTACCTTGCCCGCGTGTACGCGATCGTTACCACTTCGGACGAATGGAACTTCCCCTACTACTCGATTGGAGCGGTCATTGTGGTCTTGGGACTGCACCTGTATCCAGTGATGTACCTTTCGCTCAAGAACGCGCTCAGCCGTATCGATCCGGCTCTTGAAAGCGCCGCCGTGATGAGCGGGGCCGGACCGTTGCGAGTTTTCAGAACGGTTACCCTGCCGGTGATCGCCGGGAGTATCGGGGCGACGGGCATATTCGTGTTTTCCCGAGGTATGGCCAATTTCGGTGTTCCCGCTCTGCTCATGCTACCTGTTCGCAAAGACGTACTCACAACACGGGTGTTCTCGGCGTTAAGCGAGCTTGATCTTCCCGTTGCGACCGTTGTCTCGTTCTTTCTGGTAGGTATTTCTACGCTTTTGTTTGTACTGCAGGCACGGTTGACGCCGATCGCGCGACGTTCCGCCGTAGACCATGGCCGTAATCGCGGCGTCCAACAACCGCTACGTCGTCTCCGTGTGCCGGTAGCGATCGGTACATTTACCGTTCTCGCGATCATCTCGGTGCTACCTCTCATTGCGATGGTGGCCTCCTCATTTCTTAAACGATGGGGACTTCCCGTTCGTCGAGAGTTTCTTACTTTCGGCAATTACGCGTACCTGCTATCACCCGATGGGATTGCGGTGCGAGCACTTCGTAACAGCTTCGTATTCGGTCTGGGCGCCGGGGCTATCGCGGCGCTCATCAGCGGTGGTATTGCGTCGCTTATCGTCTCGTCTCGACGTTCACCCGCGGTGCACACCTTAGAGGCGGTGGCCACGTGGCCGATGGCGTTTCCCAACGTTGTGATCGCTGTAGCCACTATCCTTGCATGGAACAGACCCCCGATTCGATTATACGGAACTGGTTGGGCTATCGTTGCGGCCTACGCAGTCCTATTCACGCCGATCGTACTGAAGCAGACGGTGGGACTCGCACGCACACACGACGAGCGTCTGCTACAGGCCGCTCAACTCGCCGGTGCGCAACCGCTTCGCTGTTTTTTCACGGTCACATTGCCGACGATATCTCCAGGCCTGCGTGCGGGAATCCTTCTCTCAATCGTCATAGCCGCTCGCGAGATACCGATATCGCTTATGCTCTACGCGTCCGGTCAAGAGACGTTGGGTGTTCTCCTGTTTGGGATGCAATCTCAATCGTACGGGTTGGAAATGACATCGGCTTTGTCGGTGCTCATTCTTACCGGAATCATCATAGCGCGGACGGTACTTCGGCGGGGAGGAAAGGCGTTTGGCTCAGCTTAACGTGGATCGTATCACGAAGCGGTTTGGTGGAATAACCGCGGTTGACGACGTATCCCTCACGGTACGCGACGGAGAGTTCATAACCGTGCTCGGTCCGAGCGGTTCTGGAAAGAGTACGCTCCTATCGTGTATCGCCGGGATCACGAATCCAGATTTGGGGATCGTCCAATTTGGTGATCGGGTCGTCTTCTCACACTCCACGTCGATATCGGTACCACCGGAATACCGTAACGTGGGTTTTGTGTTCCAAAGCTACGCGTTATGGCCGCATATGACGGTTGAGCAGAACGTAGGATATCCATTGCGTTCGCGCCGCGTGTCGCGTCCAATCGTGCGAGAACGTGTTTCTAAGATGCTGGAGATCGTCCGTTTGGGCGGATTCCAGAAGCGTCGCCCCCACACGTTGAGTGGTGGCGAACAGCAACGCGTCGCGCTTGCGCGCGCACTAATCATGGAGCCAAGCGTGTTGCTCCTTGATGAACCGTTGTCCAATCTTGATCGCAAACTTCGGGAAGAGATGCAGGTCGAACTGCGCAGGATCCAACGGACCCTTGGTCCAACGACGATCCACGTCACTCACGACCAGGGAGAAGCGATGGCGATTTCGGATAGGATCGCAGTCATGAAAGCCGGCAGAATTGTGCAATTCGGAACCCCTGAGGAGGTGTATCGCACTCCGAAGAACGAGTTTGTCGCTGGGTTCGTCGGCACCAGCAACCTCATCTCCGGAACGGTTATTAACGAGGGTAACCGCTCGTGGATCACCGGTCACGGTGGTTTCCGCGTTCCCGTCGTCCGCGTCCCGCCACCATCTACCGAAACGATCAATACCTATATCGTCCGGCCGGAAGATATAGAAATTCTTCACACACCAGTGTCCTCGAAACATAACCCCGGGACGGCGAATGACTCTGAGTTGGCGTACGCAGTCGTCACGCGCCGTTCCTTCAACGGCTCCTTCATGATCTATGAGATCGATACGGGATGGGCGGTGCTCCGCGCGGTTACACACTCTGATCGAGGGTTCCGACTCGGGGACCGCGTTCGTTTTCGCCTTCTTGCTGCATCACCGTTACAGAACGAATAGCCGTTGCGTTGCTTTGAGGACACCTTCTCCGTCGCCATACAGGCCGGAACCTTTATGGCCGTAACCTTAACTGCCGTAGCCTCACCGTGCAGACGGTCAATTGGTAGCGGTGTACAATGCGGTTGGTATGCATACGGAATTGACGACCGAAAGTGTTTTAGATGCAATCGCGACGGTGGAGCACCCCGAGATCGCATCAACGGTATCGCCTTGGCGGTTCAGCCGATCGGGGTCACCGGTTTGAGCTATACAACGGAGGAGATGGACGACGCGGCAAAAGAACACTTCTTTACGTTAGCTCAGGCGGGGTGGAAACTCTAAACCCCTCGCGTCATGAACCGTGACGATATCTATCCACGTCTCCCATCGAGAGGTATGGGTATCAGCTTTGCGATAATAAAAAGGACGCCCCCAAAGAGAACGGTCGTTGAACCCGTTGGGACTCCCAGGACGTAACTGGCGACCAGTCCGCCGGTCATGATCGTCCCGACGAGTATGGTGGCAACGATCATCATTGCCTTCATGCGTTTGGTGAAGATATCCGCGATCGCCGGAGGGATCGTTAATAGGGCGATGACCATTACGATTCCGATAATCTTTATGAGTACAACAACCGTCAATGCAACGAGAAAAACGAGAATGATCTCGAATAGCGCCGTGTTGACACCGCGGGTCTTTGCAAACTCTGCGTCGAAGGAAACGGCGATGATCTGATTGGATAGAAGAACGCTTGTTCCTGCAATTATCACGTTGAGGAAAACGATGGTGATCAGGTTGCTTCTCGAAACGAGCAAAATGTTGCCAAAAAGATAACTCATCGGATCAACATAGGTGGGGGTGAGGTAGATAAAGATCAAACCGATCGACATCCCCACCGCCCAGGTCGTTCCTATCATCGTATCAAGGCGTTCTTTGCTGTGTAGCAGGGTCACGCTGATGATGAGTCCTGCGATCAGGGCAAACAGAAGCGCTCCCCCGAGGGGGGAAAGATATCCGATCTCGAGAACAACGTTAAGATACAATGCGAGTCCTATACCGCCCAACGCGGTATGGCTAATAGCCCCGGCGATGTAGGACATCCTCTTTACGACGACAAATGACCCGATGATTCCAAATGGAATACTCGACAGCAATCCCGCGATAAGAGCGTAACGAATGAACGGAACGTTTGGATTGGTTAGCCCCTGAAAGAAATCGATCATCCCTTGTTTTCCTCTCCACGGAGTACAGAGTTGCGTCGGTGCATCCTCGTGTGTCGGTGCCTCCTTGCCGGACCGTCCGAAAGAACCATGTCGTGTCTCACTATTCGGTTTTCTCGCCCGTATGACGCAGCGATTATTTCGCTGAAGTTTGCATCGATTGGATGTTCTACTAGAGTACCGTTTACGCAGAACACTCGATCGGTAATATTTGCGACGAATCCCGTATCGTGGGTAACCAACAGGATCGTGTGTTGCGCACTAAGCTCCTTTATCAGAGAGTTCAGTCGTATACCCACCGCCGGATCGATACTCGCCGTGGGTTCATCGAGGAGTAAGATCTCCTTTTCCGATACCAGTGCCCGGGCGATCAGCATGCGCTGCATCTGTCCCCCCGATAGCCGGCTGATATGATTGTTCCTCACGCTGGAAAGCCCCACGTCTTCGATCGATCGTTCTGCTTTTATTCGATCACGTTTGGAATAGAAACCGAACGGTTTGATGAGCCCCGACAAAACGACGTCGAAGACCGTCATAGGGAACCGGCGGTCAAAATGCATATGCTGGGGAACATACCCAATCACGCCCCGTTGATCAGACGGTTTTTTCGAGTTGACGAGGATCGTCCCCGAGTCCGGATTCAGGAGACCGAGGAGAAGGCGGAGGAGGGTTGTTTTCCCTCCTCCGTTCGGACCGACGATCGTTACGACTTCGTTGCGTCTCACGGCGAATTCCACATCCCTGAGCACCTCATGTGATTGCTCGTATGAGAATGAAACGCGCTGTACCTCTATGTGGATGTCATTCATCGTCGCTCGGCCTATCGTTTATTCCAAGGAACTTCTTATCTCACCGGCGATGTGCCTAAGATTGTTGACATAATCCGGATTGAGTGGGCTGAGACTGACGACGGTACCGTCGATAGCGTCGGCTATCGCCTCGGCGCTATTCTGCGAAAACTCCGGTTGGACGAAGATGATCTTGACACCCTCTTCGGTTGCATGTGCGATGATTTCTTCAAGTACCGCCGGCGCAGGCTCCTTACCTCCGGTTTCGATCGCTATCTGTGTCAAACCGTAGTCGTCACCGAAATACCCAAAAGCAGGATGAAAAACGAAAAACTTGTTGCCCTGAAAGGGCTCGAGGACGTCGGACAACTCTCCATCAACTTCGTCAAGTTGTCGGATCAGCGTATCGTATCCATCCGAATACGTCTCTTCGCCGGCGGGGTCCAATTCTACCAGAGCGGAAAAGATGTTTTGCGCTTGGATCTTGACCAATCGTGGCGAAAGCCAAACGTGAGGATCTTGCGCCGACTCGTGGCCGTCCAGCACACGTCGTTCGATTCCTGCGGCGGTATCTACTATCTCCAGCGAGGGAAGGGTGCTCTCCAGGGTCGGGAGGAATGCCCTCTCAAAGGGTACACCGATCGAAAAGAACAGTTCCGCCGACCCGAGAAGGGCGATATCCTGCGGAGTCGGTTCGTAGGTCGCCGGACTCTTTCCCGGACCTACCAGCACCTGAACGTCCAACCGGTCGCCTCCAATCGTTTCGACGAAATAGCGCTGCGGCAGAATACTGGTAAAGACCGTAATGGGCGTATCGGTTTCCTGAGCGGTAGACTCCTCGCTCTCTCCCTGTCCGGCGGCAAACGCCGCAATCGATACCATGAAACCTACAACGAACGCGAACCACGCTATCCTCTTGATACCATACATACGTTCCTCCTAGAAAAAATAGATTTACCGCGCCATACATCGACTACCGGAGTGTACGTCGATGTAGAGCGATAGGTAATACTAAGTATTACTTACGGTACGATAAAGTGTTTCCTCGTGTCAAGGTCCCTTTTTATTCGGGTGTTTGAGTTCATACCGAATACAAAGCTCTGAATCGGCCGGCGTACCTGTTTGTAGTCAAAGACATCTGCACCGACGAACGGGAGCCCCTGAAGGCAAAAGTTGCCCTTGACAGAAAAAGTTAGACTCGCCTAACATACGGTTACGGCGACCGCAGCTCCCTCGCTCACCAGGACGCGCTGGACAAGAGTTCTTATGGTGTCTCCGATACTTCTCGTTTTTCTCGGGCTGGCAGCGCTCTCGGTGGGACGGTACCCGGTAACGCTGGAGTCGCTGTTTCGTATCGTGGCAACTCCGTTCAGTCCGGCGGTCTCAGGTTCCGCAGGAATGGATCGTACGGTCGTCCTGGTGGTGCGATTGCCCCGGGTGCTGACTGCGATGCTGGTCGGATCCGCTCTGGCAACATCCGGTGCGGCACTCCAGGGAGTGTTCCGGAATCCTCTGGTCAGTCCGGGAATTCTGGGGGTGGCCTCCGGTGCCGGCCTGGGAGCCGCGCTGTGTATACTGCTTTTTGGGCGAAGCGCTCTTCTTGTACAGGGATCGGCGTTTATGTTCGGGATTCTCGCGATGATGTTGGCCCTCGCAATCAGCGGCCGGACTAGAAAGGGAAGCGTCCTCGTGCTGGTTCTGGCGGGAGTCGTAGTATCCGCTCTGGCGGAAGCGTTGATTTCGCTGGTGAAGTACGTTGCCGACCCTGAGGACACTCTGCCGGCGATCGTCTTCTGGCTCATGGGTTCTCTTTCGGGAATCACCGTGAGTTCCTTTCTTCACGTCCTTTTTCCCATCACTGCCGGCATCATCGTTCTCATACTCATGCGATGGCGTATCAGCGTTCTATCCCTTGGAGACAACGACGCTCAGTCCCTGGGAGTGCATGTCGGCATGAGTCGGGCGATGGTAGTAACGGCAACCACGGTGGTGACGGCAGCAGCGATCTCCGTCGCCGGTATCGTCGGTTGGGTAGGTCTTGTCGTCCCCCACATTGCCCGCATGTTCGTTGGCCCCGATCACAGACTTGTTATTCCCGTTTCAGCCGTGATTGGGGCTATGTACCTGCTGGTCATTGATACCCTCGCTCGCAGCGTTATCAGCGCCGAGATTCCTCTGAGCATTCTCACCGCTGTCGTTGGGGCGCCGGTCTTCGCGATCATGTTGCGAAAGACGGGAGGAAGATGGTGAGCGGACTCAGCGCTCTGGGTCTTTCCTTCGCGTGGACGACCAAACCGGTCTTTTCCGACGTTTCCGTACGACTTCGCCGGGGAACCGTAACGGCAATTCTCGGGGCGAATGGCTGCGGAAAGACGACACTTCTGCGTTGCCTGTCCGGTCTGAACAAGCCGCAAGCGGGATCGGTTGAGCTCGAAGCTGCTGATGGGACGGTTATCGCAGTATCATCTCTCTCCGCCCCACTTCGGGCTCGGAGTATCGCGCTGGTTCCGCAAATGTCGGAGACATCCTTCGGGTACTCTGCTTTGGAAATCGTCCTTATGGGGCGTACCGCCGGATCCGGTATGTTTGTTCTGCCCGGTCGCGATGATGAAGAAGCAGCGTACCGGGAAATCGAATCTCTCGGGATCGGCCATCTGGCGCACCGACCTCTGGGAGAGATGAGTGGCGGCGAACAGAGGTTGGTTCTCATTGCACGAGCTCTCGCAACGAATGCCTCAGTCATGCTCCTGGATGAGCCGGCGGCCCATCTGGATTTCCGGAATCAGCTTCTCGTTCAGGATCTCATGGTTCGGCTGGCGTCGGACCGGGGTATTGCTGTCGGATTCACTACTCATCTTCCCACCGACTGTTTTGCCGCCGGTTCACACGCTCTGCTCATGCATCGGGACGGCGGTCACCAGTTTGGACCGGTGGAAGAAGTGATCACCGACAGCGCTATCCGCCACGCGTTTTCCGTGGATGCCCGTATCATCGCTATGCAACTAAACGGATCAAAAAGCCACGTTGTGGTTCCTCTCAAACCTGTTCCACAAGGAGAACATGTATGATTTCCAGAAGGTATTTCGCGCTTGCCCTGTTTCTCATGGCGGCGTCTGTTGTCTTTGCCTCCGGGGCGTCGGAGTCGCCCTCTACACCGGAGACTCGCGTCGTCACCGACGGTCTTGGCCGTGAGGTTCACATCCCGGTAGAGTTCGATAGGGTCGTTACGATTCCTATTCCGTTGGCGTCGGTGTTTACCACGGTAGACGGTTCGGGCCAACGGATCGCCGGAATGCACCCCGCCTCGTACAGTGCAGTAGAGGGATCCATCCTTGGTACCATTGCTCCTGAGCTTCTCGACGCCGATACGAGTTTCATTTCGGAAGGCTTTCAGGTCAACATCGAAGAGCTCCTCGCTCTGAAGCCGGATATCGTCTTTCAGTGGGCAAACCAGCCTGAGGAGATCGAGAAGATCGAAGCTGCGGGGATTCCCGTCATCGCCGTTGGTGGTGGAGGACAGGATTTCCGCTCTGTCCGGGACTGGCTGGTGCTTGCCGGTGAAGTCACCGGCCAAACCGCCCGACTCCAGGAGCTACTGACATATCTCGAGTAAACGGAAGATGAAATATCCCGACGCGTGGAAACGGTGCCTACAGGTCAACGACGACGAGCTATGGCTCTTCACGTACCTCCCCTGCAAGCCCGGGCGTACGACTGGATCGAGACGGCCGGTGGCATCAACGTCGCCGTTGATATGCCTCGGTGGATCGCGGAGATTGATATTGAGCAACTCTACGCGTGGGACCCTGAGGTTATCTTCATCTCCAACTTCGTTGATACCCAGCCTGAAGACCTGTTCGGGAACACCATCGACGGATACGACTTCAGTCCCATTGCGGCGGTTCGTCGGCGGCAGGTCTACAAGATTCCCATGGGAGCGTACCGATGGGATCCGCCAAGCCAGGAGTCGGGGCTCATGCTGTGGTGGCTCGCCAAAACGATGTACCCCGAACTGTTTGATGACATCGACATCAATGAGGAGATTCGGACGTTCTTCCAGCGATTCTACGGATACTCTGTCAGTGACCGGGAACTTCAATCAATTCTGGAATCTCCCGGAACGGAGTACTGGAGGGGATTTCGATGAGTATGGCGATCGGTCTGATCTACTCTGGAGTAAGCTACCAGTACACCTTCATCCAACGACCGGAAAACTGTGAACGCATCGTCCCACTCAACATATGGGAGCTGCGACATCACGATCTCGGCGTGTTCGATCTGATTATCGTCCCCCGTGGAAGCGATCAGGACGCGCTGTACGCCCACCGGGGCAAAATCAAGGAGTATCTCGACGGCGGTGGAACACTGGCCAGCTTTGGGGAGGTTACAACGGACTGGCTCCCTGGAGCACGGTGGGATGGTGTCCTGCCGTCGGACGACGGTCCTCTGGCATTTGCCGCGACTCATCCCGTGCTGACAGCACTCCAGCCTGTGGATCTTCACTGGCACAAAGGCTACACCGGATGGTGCTGTCACGGCCATTTCCGTGTGCCCGAGAATGGTGATGTTCTGGTCAGGACGGAAAGGGGGGATCCCGTTATGTATATCGACACTACCACAAAAAAGAAATCTAATTATTACTTTTAAGAACATTTACCAACAATTCCAATCCGAATTTTACAAATAATATACCAATTACAGAAAGTACAACAGTTTTATGGAAATAGCTGCTATAAACGATCTCGAGACCTGTTCCCCAATCTGGTCGAAAGCCTATACTGTATGCTTTTACCGCGATGATTGATCCGACACCTGTTAATATTATTGATAAAATTAAACTAAATTTATCTTTTATCGTCATATTTATCTCCAAAAAAATTTTTATTTACTGTGATCAAGCGCCTAATGCACTTGACCACAATACAGCTTTTTACAAGGTACTAGGTGGGGTCCTTCCATCAGAAAAAGTTTTATCCCTTTCAATTGTATCAGTGAAAAATTTTCCTGATCCAGCATATCTTGAACCAGAATAAAATCGGTAATAATCGTAGACCCCTGCAGCATAAGCAGCGAAGGATTCTCCGGCTCTAATTGTTACAGTTCTAGAATAAGTTGCGGTTTTTTCTCCAGTAAATCTAAAACCAGATGCCATTGAATAGCCTCCAGTAGAAAAACCTCCTTTTATACTCAAGCTAGAGCTAAATCGTCGACTTCCAGACCTAGTTATGGTTGCTGTGCTACTTGTATCATTTATGTATCTTGTTCCAGATATAATTTTGTAAGAGGTAGTCTTATCGTATGTTACTGTATGGTCATCAATTTTATATGACGAGCCTGAACCACCATCTCCTGGATTTTCAGAACCACCTCCCGCAAATACAGTTGCTCCGATAAAGATCATAAAGATCAAGACAAAAAGTGTTCTTTTCATTCTTTCCTCCTTAAAATTGCTTAGTACACTTTGTCGTATCTATTGAAAGATATAGTCTCATCCAATAGCTTCTGATCCATATTTTCTATCTGAATTCAAAATTTATAAATAGCCAAATTAGGCTAATTAGACGTAAACGTTAATTCTACCGCACCTGTTTAACCTCAGGGTCTTCCCTGCATACTGATTGCCCGAGGAGGCAGCAGATGCAAAGAAGTAGAACATTCTGGGAGCAGATTATTTCCAAGTATGATGCCAAGGGAAGCATGACCAAAGCAGAGTTTTGTAATGAGTACGATGTAAAGCGGGCTACCCTGGATTACTGGCGGCGAAAAATCCGTGTTGAACGAAGTATTCCCCCCCTACAAGAAGTGCATTCGTTCGTGTCGGGGAGTCACATACTGAGATGGCTATAGCCCCGGATCCATCGCAGCTACGAATACGAGTTGGCAGCACGTTGGTTATTGAAAAGCCGCTGTCGGTGGAACCGCAGAGGCTTACCGCAATCCTGCAGGCGTCAGCAGCAGTATGATCGGGATTGACTTCGCGGCAACAGCCGTCTATGTTCGTCCCGGGAGAACCGATATGCGCAAGCAGATCAACGGTTTATCGGTGCTGGTGCAGGAGGATATGGAACTGGATCCATTCGGCGCATCGGTGTTTCTGTTCTGCAACCGGGAGCGTCGCATCCTTAAAGCCCTGTATTGGGATCGCACCGGCTTTGCCATGTGGCAGAAGCGCCTTGAGCGTCACCGGTTTCCATGGCCCGATACCGAACAGCAAGCACAACAGATTACCGGCGAGCAGGTAAGGCTGCCGCTTGACGGAATCGACTTCTGGAAGGCGCACACTACCTTGGAATATACAACGGTCATGTGACCCTTGGCAGGAAAATTCAAGTCTGATAGAAATCGCAGCATGGTGCTGACTGAAAAAAACGGCAACAACTCGATCCGGATGTCGCCCAGTATATCCAACACCTTGAGTCATCCACAGCAAGCTGGGAACAGCAGCATACCGAGCTAGAACAGGATCACACCCGACTGCAAATTCGCTACGAACACCTGGAAGAAGAGCTTCGCCTGGCACTGCACCGGCAGTTCAGCCGTTCAACCGAACAAAGCCCGCAGGAACAGACCGTACTGTTTGCTGAAGCCGAGCGCTACAGCGTCCAAGAGCAGGCACCGGATACCGATGTTGGTGAAATAGTCACGGTACGTGAGCATAAAAAGGCTAAACCAGGTCGCAAGCCGATTGACCCGAAAGTACCCCGCATTGATTTTGAGCACGATATTGATGAACCCGACAAGCAGTGTGCTTGCGGCTGCACCATGGAGCGAATCGGCGAAGAAGTCACTGAACGGCTGCAAACCATACCTGAGCAGATTTTTGCCGAGCGACATATCCGCCCGAAATATGCCTGCAAAAATTGTGAGGGCTCGGGAGATGAAGACCGGCCGGCTGTACGCATTGCTCCCACACCACCCTCGATTATTCCAGGCAGCATCGTTACTCCGGGGCTTTTAGCCTTCATCCTGGTGAACAAGTTCGCTGACCATCTGCCGTACTACCCGCCAGGAACAGCGATTTGCCCGCATTGGGTTGCATATTTCCCGACAAGACAAGAGTAACTGGACAAACCGTACAGCACAAAAGATCAAACCGCTGATGGAACGCTACCGGCAGCTGATTCGCGAAGGGCCGGTCATGCACATGGATGAAACCCGGATGCAAGTGCGCAATGAACCGGGGCGATCAGACACTGCTACCAGCTGGATGTGGTTGGCCCGCGGCGGACCGGTTGATGCGCCTGTAACACTCTATGCCTATCACACCTCTCGGGGAACGGGGCACCCGATGCAGCTGCTGCAGGACTACAACGGCTACCTGAAGACGGATGGCTATGAGGTATACCAGCGTGTTTCTCGTAATCATCCCGAGATTACTCTTGTCGGATGTTGGGCGCATGCCCGATGAAAGTTTCATGAAGCTGCTGCGACAAGCAAGAAGAATAGGGGGGCGGCACATGAAGGCATGAAGCAGATTGAATCCCTCTATCGCATAGAGCGCGCTTTGCGCGATACAGGACTGGATTCCCGAGAATTTGTCGACCAGCGGCGTGAGCAGGTGCAGCCGGTTCTGACGAAATTCAAATCCTGGCTGGAAAAGAAGGCGAATACCATTCCGCCACAGTCGGCATTGGGCAAGGCGGTGAACTATAGCCTGAATCAGTGGGAATACCTGGTACACTATCTGGACCTGCCAGAACTGACTCCCGATAATAACGCCGCCGAGCGGGCGATCCGGCCGTTTGTACTGGGCCGGAAAAACTGGCTGTTTAGCGGAAGCCCCGCCGGAGCAGAAAGTTCAAGCGCTATGTACTCCCTTATAGAAACAGCCAAAGCGAATGGTCTCGATCCTCACAGCTATTTGCTCAATCTGTTCGAAAAGGCTCCTCTGGCGGAATCGGAAAAAGCCTGGGCTGGTCGCTGACAAGTCAGCTGCTATTCGCCGTGTTCCTCGTCCTTTTGGACTGCGGTACACGGCTGTTTCGCCTATGCGTCCAGAGGAACCTCGAGCGAAGTCCCGAAGGGACTTTGCGGAATCGAGCGGACTTCGAAGAAGGCCGGGAGAAGGCTTTTTTATCCGTCAGAGATTCTTATCAATGTAAAAACGAAGTGGGCCATTGTTTTCTTCCCGCAGCTATGTCAGCTCCTTAACCCCGAAATAGTCATATGATAAAATTATCACCCAATAGAGCTCTTACGTCGCAACCGCTGCTTGAGGTGCTATGCGAAACGAATCAACCCTGACTTTTCATGAAATTGTAAATCGGCATGGTAGATCGTTGTATAACCTTTGTTACAGAATCCTGGGACATCCGGAAGATGCCGAGGATGCCCTTCAGGAAATTTTCATGAAAATACATGACAGTCTGCCTCAGTTCAAAGGTGACAGCAGCCTGTATACATGGATGTATCGCATCGCAGTGAATCATTGCATCAGAACCAAAGGAAGGATCGAACGGGTGGCGGAAAAGGCTCCAAAGGCTCTGGATATCCGGGAACTGAACGGTCCTCCTCCGGATTTGGAACCTGATTTAAGTCCGCAGGAACGGAAGATTCTCATAGATGAACTATCCCTGGAAATACGCGATACATGCCATTTCTTTCTGACCTTCAGACTTACCCGGGAACAGAGAATTGCATTCATTCTCCGGGATGTGATGGGGCTGTCGTATAAACATATTTCAGAGATTCTGGATATCTCTGAATCGGTGGTGAAAAGCCGCATTTACCGATCCCGGGCCAATCTTGAAAAACATTTTTCCGAAAAGTGCTCGCTGCATCAGTCTGAAAACCCGTGCAGCTGTGAGGGAAAGCTGGGATACGTACTGAAAGAATATCCCATGGTAATGAAGGATGTGCGAAAGAGGGCTGAAAACCCCGATTATTATAAGCTGGTGAGCCAATTGATCGGCAGACGTTTCGGATCCGTCCGGGAAGCGTATGCGAGTCTCCATGATCTGCCGTTTCCCAAAGAACTCCTGGAAAAATATCAATAAAGTATCAATAAAAATCATAACCCGTAACTTTTCCTCCACTTTTTGCATCAAACAGGTAAAAAGACAGGGGGCGATTATGAAGGGGATGATTATGTACCGCAGCAAAAACGGCGCTGCGGAATGAAATGGTTTTGGATTCTCAGCCTCGGAATATCATGGAGCGGTATTCTCCTTCTCTCTGTGTTCACGGGAATTCCCGTCTCTGAGGAATTGTTTGAAGATATCGGTGTGTATGCAATGATCCCGCTTGTGTTCGGTCCGGCACTGGCTGCAATAATAGACGCCGGCCGAACCGAAGGTGTTGTATTTCTCCATCAGCCATCGCTCTCTTTTTTCATCCACAGCACTCCGAATATGAGAGTAAGGAGCGTGGCCTTCCACGGGGGAATGCCCCGGGACTTTGCATTTTTATAGCCCAGGGGCAGCTCCAGCAGATGGATGAGCACCACCACGGCTCCAGCTGTGGAGGCTGAGGGGAACAACCACTCCGGTGCATCAGGAACAGCGAACCGGGATGCCAGGCCGGCCAGGATATACGCCCAGCCGATAATTGCTCCTATTTTGAGAAATCGGCGCATCAGCGGATTACCGACATGCCGCCGTCCAGATGCAGCACCTGCCCCGTCATCCAGGAGTACTCACCCTGAAGAATTGCTGCGCTCATGCGGCCCACCTGTTCAGGGTTGCCGATCTGTTTCAGAGGGTGGCGTTCCTCCATGGCCTGAAGTTTTTTTTCACTGGATATGAACTTGGCGGCCAGCGGAGTATCAGTGAGGGACAGAGCTATTGCATTAAACCGGATATTTGTTCCGGCATATTCTGCGGACAGAGAGCGTATAAGGCCTTCCACCGCCGCCTTTGCCGCCGCTATGGAACTGTGATATGCCATACCGGTTTGTGCCGCAATGCTGCTGTAGAACAGCACATCGCCGCCTTCTTTCATCAACGGCAGCACCTGCTGCAGGGCGGGAATGGCGGCAAAACAATTGATCTGCATATCCTTCATAAACGTTTCCGCTGACAGGGACTTAAAGGGTTTCAGATTGATGGTGCCCGGGGCGTACAGGAAGCCGTCGACGCTTTCCACATCGTCGGGGATGCCGGGGAATGCTTCTTCGGCATCCCATTCCAGGGTTTCCACCTGAGAAATTTCGGTTCGCGGCTGAGATCGGGTATATGCGATAATGCGCAGGTCATCGCTGCTTTGAGCCTGAAGCTGTAAAATGGAGTTCAGTGCAATTTCAGAGTTTCCGCCGGCAATTACATATGTTTTCACAATAATCCTCCGTTACGCTGCATTACTCGGTTTCTGTGGAAGATACTGAGAAAAACCGCCTTCCGGCAAAATTATTGCTTGAGAAACTCCATATAGTCCTCCATTTCCCTGGGCAGAGTCTCTCCGGATTTCTCGAACTTCTTAATTCTGCTTTCAAGTTTAAGAATTTCCTTTCTGCGGCGGTTTTGAAGTTTGGTTTCAAGATCCGCATAGAGGGGCTTTTTCGCAATCTGCTCCCTGGCCTGGGAGTCGAAGGGAACAAAGCGATAAAATATCTCCCGAACCACCGGATTGAAGCGAACCTTTCCTTCATACTCATACAGCACCCAGGTGATATAATCAGAGCTGAAGCGGTCACGGTCCGAGCGGGTTTTTTTGATAAAATCCTTCAGTTTCTCTTTGTGTGCCGATGAGAGTTTGGGGTTTTTCCGGTAGAACGCGATGTAATCATAATAGGCTCCGGAGAGGCCGCCCTCCACAGGATCCATCCAATTTGCCCCGGCAACCGATCTGGAAAGCTCCCAGCGGAACTGGGCCAGCAGATTTCCGATTCCTTCGTCAATCTTTTCACTGAAATACAGGGGGATCATGAATCGGGCAGGGCTCTCTTTCCTGGTACCGTCAAGTTCCTGCCACATCATCATCCTGTTTCCAGCCACAGGGTAAATTACAAAGTAGGGGAGTACCTCTTTCTGTACAATATCCGTACCGAAGCGGTGTTTGCTTACCACCTCCCGGTAAAACAGGCTGTAATCCCTGGAGTGGAACTTTTCCGCCGCCTCACTGCAGGTCTCCGGAGGAAACAGCATTCGGGAGAGGCCGCCGCCCAAAACCTGACTGGTAAGGATGGGAAGCGATTTCCGTTTGGAACCATAGAGGATTTTTGACAGTTCAATGGATACCTGGCGTAGTTCATACCGGACTTTATCTTCCGGGGTATCCTGATACACGTGTGCGGCGGATTCCCGCTCCTTATTGGACATTTTCTCCTGGCGCTTGAGGGTTTCCCTGAATCCTTCACCCATCTCGTTGATGCTGGGATTCACATCACCGGTGTACACTTTTTCCAGGAAATACGGCAGGGTCATGGCGGGAAGAGGTTCCTCCACATACAGCATTTGGGAATACGCTTCATCGATTATTTCCAGGTCATCACCGCTGAGAAGGGTTTCATCCACCACCCCGAAGTGAAGCATGATCCCCGGAATAAACGATTTCAGATCAGTATTAATCTGCTTCAGAAAGCAGATCTCATACAGCTCCCAGTACATGGGAGTCAGTTTTTTCCGAAGCTTCTCAGCTTCGGGATCGGCTTTGTAGATATTCTCCAGCTCTTTCAGTGCATTCAGGGTTTCCCGGAATTCCTCCGTAAACTCTTCGCTTACATCGGCAAAATCAAGAATCTTGTCCAGAAGGTTCCGGTATTTCCCCAGACCATCCCGGGAAGCGTCTTCTTGTCCGGAATCATTGGTGAACATATTGTCATGGGAATCGCTGCTGCTTTCTTCAACGGGTTTGTTGCGGAATTCCAGCAGATGTTGGTACATGGGGTGGGTTTTGGTCAGATCCTTATGCAGAAGTTTGAAGGCATCCCGGTGACAGCGCCAGCTGAACTTCCAGAGATAGTGACGAAACATGCGGAACCGGTAGTCTTCTTCCTCACCCATGGAGAGAACTGTGGTTACCCACCCTTGATCACTGTACAGGATATCGCTGAGAAACCGGATGTGGCTCACAATCTTTTCATTGTACCCCACCAGCTGCTCAAGACTTTGGATGAGGAATTGATACACATAATAGTTGCCCGGTTCATCCTGATTAAACAGGGCGTGGACGAGTTTATCGGGTTTCCGCAGCAGTCGTTTGATGAAAAGGTATTGGGAGTAATCCACCATATTCTCGATGTATAGGTTGTCATACTGAATATACAGATCCAGTCCGCTTTGAATGCGGCCGAGAAAGACATTGGAATCCCAGGTCTCAGGCATTTTTTCGCCCCTCTGTTCGAGTTCGTACCTGAGGTAGCGGGAGTACTCATGGATATCAACATTATATCTGTCGGGAAGTGTACGGGGTTCTTCACGGTTTTCCAGATCCGATCCAAGGGCCAGACTGTCCTGAATAGAGGCAAGCTTGTGCCAGAGATATTTATAGTTTTTAAAGAGATATATGGCGGATTCAATCCGTTGAACCAGAGCCTGCATAACCTGAATGTTCAGGCGCATGTTTTTCTGCAGAAGATGAACCACCATATGATCTTCCACCGGGATATTGGATATGATGCAGTCGCTGACACTCACCACAGTATGTTCGAGAGGCTTGTTGTTAAACAGACCAAGAATCCCGCAGACTGTTTCTCCTTTAATCAGACCCACCCGAACACCGTCCGAGGCTGATTCACCTGAATCGGATGGAAGGCTATCATCATGGGTGGGTGCATCTCCGGATGAAGAAATCATCTCCGCCATTCCCGAGTGAATAATGAGAATGGAGTTCACCGGTTTGCCCTGGAGCAGGAGAATGGTGTTTTTCTCGATCTTCTGTTTACTTATGCGCTGATTCAAATCAATGTTGCTCATAATACCAGTTTCACCTCAAAACAGGATATTTGCAACGCCGGGATTGCCGCAACTGATGCAGAATATGGAAGAATTGAGCAGGAAGGGAAATGGGTGTAGTATAGCTATTCAAGGAGTGTACATGTATCACATATTAGAGCTTTCAGGACAATACAGCGAAACCGGGCCCCAGAGCGGAGGGGTTCTATCCATGCTTCGCAGTGAGAAAAGGTTCCGCTTTGATCATTTTTTCACCAGAATTGAATGGCTGCTGAAAAAGAAGCGGGTAAAAACTGTGGTGGTTTCGGCGGCAACGGATTTTACCACGGGAAATCTCTCGGGAATTGTATCAATCCGGGAACAGCTTCTGCGCCTGAAGGATGCTGGAAAAGAACTGGTCTTTTTCGCCCAGGAATACGGGATGCAGGAGCTTTATCTGGCGTCAGTCTGCAGCAGACGGGTGATTCATCCTCTTGCGTATCTTCATTTCCAGGGAATAAGCAGAAGTTTTCGGTTCTACCGCAAACTGATGAAAAAGCATGATATCGAAGCGGAAGTCATCAGAATCGGCCGCTACAAGTCCGCAGGCGATGCCTTCCGCGTTTCTGAACTTGATGAGTTTAATCGTGAACAGTATGAAGCGATCTTCAAGGACCTGCTGGCAGAATACAGTCGTGGTGTGACCCGCGGATACGGCAAGGACGAAGAAAAAATCGATGAGCTGATGAACGGCCGGATTTTGACAGCCGATGAAGCAGTTGAAGAAGGATGGGCCGACCAGCAGGAAACCCTTGAGGGAATTCGCGGTGGATTCCGGGAGCGCAAGACCAGGGAGCTGAAGTTGAAAAAGCCCCGTACTTCCGCGGGCAAAGGGAAAAAAGTTGCCGTTCTGATCTTTGAAGGGGGAATCAAGGACGGACATAATGACAACAATATGATGTTCGGACAGATGGTCGGTGCCGAGGATTTTGTGCCGGTGATCCGGAAACTTGAAAAGGATTCCTCGGTGAAGGCGGTAATCTTCAGAATTAACTCCGGCGGCGGTTCTGCTGCAGCTTCTGAGGATATTGTGCGGGAGCTGGGCCGGGTTCGGAAGAAAAAACCGGTAATTGTATCCATGAGCGCAGTTGCCGGCTCCGGAGGGTACTGGATTGCCACCGAGGCGGATAAGGTTTTTGCGGAAGCCACCACTGTTACCGGCTCAATCGGGGTGATCAGCCTGTTTTTCTATGCCAGAAAGTTTTTCGATAAATGGGGTATTACCCATTCCACGATCCGTGAGGGTGAACATGCCGATATGGGCTCTATGCTCAGGCGCCTGAGCGAAAAAGAGGTACGCATAATCAAAGACGGCGTTACCTGGATCTACGGCAAATTTCTTGAGAAGGTGGCTCATGCCAGAAACATGAGTACCGATGCGGTTCATGAGCTGGGAGAAGGGCATGTGTTCACAGGTACCCGGGCAAAGGAAATCGGCCTGATTGATGAGGTGGGTGGTCTCAACGAGGCTGTGGAAGAGGTGAAAAAGCGGCTTGGAACCTCACGGATCAGGCTGCGATTTCTGCCCCAGCGGAAAAAGAGCCGCCTTGGGAAGCTCCTGGGAGGCGGAGAGGGCAAACATTCACCCTATGCGGAAGCAGCCGTTTCAGCCGTGTCCCTCATGCATGATGTGCGGGAGTTAAACGGCACGACTTTGGCAATGATGCCCCGGATGGATGAATGGGCTGAATAACATCCTGTTCCAATCTTTCCTTCCATCTCTTTCAACAATGCAGTATCCGGAACGTACAGGTCAGGGGCCTTAGAGCCCCATGACCTCCTTCAGCGGGATGTATAGAGTCAGGATAAGACCGATATAACTGAGGTTGTAGAAAAAATCCTCCACAGGAATCTGGATAAATTTAACTCCGAATATCGCCTTCGGGTTATACCGGATAGTCGGAAGGGCGGTATATATTCCGTTGACCACAACAAAGGCCAGAAATATCAGAAGCATGGACCAGAGGTATCCCGAAGCGGCAATAACCCCCGGTGTCAGAAATCCGGATACCAGGAAATAGAGGGAAGCGGAGAGCATTGCAAGGAGGGTGTAGCCTTGTTTGCGCCAGATATATGCCGGAATGATGAACCCCGCTGCGAGTACGAACTGGATCCATGCCAGTTCCGGCCTGGCCGGAGAGGTGCCGAAGTATGCCAGAATTACTTCATAAATAAACACGCTGGGGTAGGGGATTAGCAGGAAAAACAGCCACTCGCCGACGGGCAGGTGAAACAGCCGTGTGCTTCCCACAAATTCATCGTTGAACTGCCAATGCCCCCGGGAAGTCACCATCACATCCCAGGCAATATACAGCGCTCCCACCGCAAGGGTGGCGATCAGCAAAGGCGGCAGGTAGCTGATATAGTGAACCTTTCTGTCGAAACTCATGGCAAAGGGGCCTGCAAAACTTAAAACCGCAATGATTGCATACACATGCTTCTTCATTCTGCCTCCGTTGAAGCCGGGTGTCCGGTGATAATGAAAAATCCTGTTCGTTGTAAAGATGCTTCAGGCTATTATCCGGCAACCGCCGGTACATCAATTTGATACTTATGTCTTTATACGGAAATGGTTCCTTCAACAAAATAATGAGGAAACCTGCATGCTGCAAGGAAAACCGTATGCAGTGCACCAAAGCTTGTGAAAATGCATGGTTTTTAAAAATTTACCTTATCTGTCCGCTGCTGATAGCGGTGTGAATAATTCCACCACCATATCAGGTGCCGTGATGTCGGAAAAATTTCGTTTCACAAGCTTCCGTGCACAGTAAAAACAAAATCAGCCATCCAACCTGATAATCACCTTGCCGCTTACTCCCCCGTTCATTGCATGGCTCACCGGGGAAGCCGGTGATGATTCTTTCAACGACCAGCTTGAGTCAACAACCGGTTTGATGATGCCCCTGCTGATATGTTCCTGCAATTCTTTTATCCGGCGGGCCGACGGATAGGCGAGCATCATAGCGCTGCGTTTGCCTCTGCCGAACAGCCTCCATTTCATGATTCTGAGTAATTGGCTGCCGATAAAATCGTTGGGGATGTACACGGGATAGTAGCAGGCTCCCGGATGCCGTGGATCCAGAAGCTTCGCCGGGCTTTTTTCGCCTTTTCCCCGTATCAATGCTCCGGGGGCATCTATGATGCCCTGCCACGGCCCTTCTTTCAGGGCGTAGTCCGGCCATGTGTCCCGGGGTACCACCCGGAGGGCTCCAAGGTCTTTCAGGAGTTCAGCCTGGCCGGCGCGCCCTGTTGCGTGCACCTCCCATCCCCGGCGGGCGAGGATCTGGAGTGCAATGCTGCCCACCCCTCCCGCTGCGCCGATGAGAAGCACCCGGCCGGGGGATCTCTGCACTCCGGCGGATCCAGGACCTCCGGATCTCCCGGAGTCAGATCCGCGGCCGAAAGGCTTGCAAGCCTGAAGAGCGCTGATCCCCGCAGCGGGGAGAGAAGCCCCCTGATCCCAGCTCCAGTGGTCGGGAAGAGATATGCAGTGGGAGGCCCGGACACAAATTTCCGTGCTTCCCGAACCTCCGGAGAGGGGGGACAGCATGCCTGCCACCCTCTCGCCGGGCGTAAATCTATGTGAGCGGGATTCTGTAACTTCACCTGCAAAATCGCTGCCGAACACCCTGGGAAACAGCGGGCCCCGGCGGGAGGAGAGAAGATGCATGAGGTGCACCCCGGCATTCTGTTCCCCGGCGAGAATTTTCCAGTCCACGGGGTTTACGGAGATGGCCCGAACCCGCACCCGGATATGTCCCCGGCGGAGTTTGCCGGGGGGATGCAGTGGACCTGTCTCCAGGTTTTCCGGACCGCCCCAGGCGCTATATTGAATTGAATATTCGGAGTTCTGACTCACCACAGTGAAGGGATCCGGAAGATCAGTCGGGATACCGGAGATTCTGCTCGCCGATGTTTTCCAGAACTTCGTGAAGGAATTTTCTGGACTCCCAGCGGGTCATGGTGAGATTGTGGCTGAGATAATTTCCGCAGTCTTTTGCAGCCGCCCCGGGAATATCATCATCAAACTCACTCATGAACCGGAAAAGATTGGTAATGAGATCCACAAGCTCCGCACTTTCCCGTTTTCCCTTCATCAGAAGATAAAAACCGGTTCTGCAGCCCATGGGACCGAAATACACCACCTCATCTTTCCACTCGGTATCGTTCCGCAGGAATGTGGCGCCCAGGTGTTCGATGGTGTGAAGCGCCGGAACATCAACCACCGGTTCCCGGTTCGGTTCTTTCATCCGGATATCGTAGGTTGTCACATAATCGTTGCCAACCTCATCAATGCGGGAAACATAAATGCCCCGCAGCAGCTTATTATGATCAATGGTGAATGAAGGAATCTTGTCCATAGTCTACCTCTCTTTGAAAATATGGTTTTTCGTATGCTGTGGGCCCTACCGTCAATATAATGAAGCTGAATCAAAATGAAACCGATTAATGCTGAACCCTTCCCGGGCAGCACAACGTTTCACGGGTTCTGCCCTCATGCTTCCCCCGGATGTTCACGATAGAACCTGAGTAATTCTAAAATAGTACGGGCCGAGTTCATAGAGGCCGTGTGCAGATTTTCCTGAAAGTCCCCGGGGGATGTACTGTCTGCTTTGTCGCTGATACTTCGGATAATCAGAAACGGTGTGTTGAGCTGATAACAGGTCTGGGCAATCGCAGCGCTTTCCATCTCCACCGCCGCACTTTCGGGAAAATCGGCTAACAGATTGTTGATTTCATCTGGATGGGCCAGAAATTTGTCCCCGGATACTATCAGCCCCCGTACCGTGGAAAAGGACATGCCGTTAGCGACGCAGCGTTGGGCGATTTCAAGCAGGCGGCTGTCGCCGGCATAGACCAGAGGCATCCGGGGGATCTGCCCCTTGGCGTAGCCGAAGGCGGTTGCGTCGACGTCATGATATCCTGCTGATTCTGCCAGAACCACATCTCCTATGGAGAGCTCCGGGAGTAAACCGCCGGCGCTGCCGGTGTTCAGTATGAACTTCGGTGAGTAGTGTTCGATCATCAACGTTGTACCGATGGCTGCGTTCACCTTGCCGATTCCCGATTGCAGAAGGACGACTTCCAGATCTCCCACATGCCCGGAAATGAAGCTGTAGGAAGCTTTTTCAACAACCCGGGGATCATGGATCTCCTGCCGTATTTGCTGAACCTCTTCTTCCATTGCACCGATTATTCCGATCATTTTCACCTGCCTTAATAGAAAAATAAAAGCCCGGGGCATCTGCGGCACCCGGGCTTCTGTCACTCCGCGGGTTCCGGAACAGCCGTCCCGGAATCCCATTGTAAAACGAATTTACTGCTTTTTCAAAAAGAGCGCACTGGCCGGCTCAACCTCTATGGCGCCGCCTGAAATGGTTTCAAGCACCGAGCTCCCGGCTTCTGTTTTGTTGACAACCACGCCGTAGCTTCCTTCAGGAATGGTGAACGGGGCGGATTCCTCTCTGCTCGCATTCACAAAGCCGTACAGTTCTCCGGAAATCTCAACACCCAGCGCCTTGGCATTGGGGCTTTCCAGTATATTGAGCTGTTCGGAGGTGGCCGCTCCCAGGAGCTCTTCGGATTTTCGCAGCTCAATGAGGCCCCGGTAGTAATCGGTGAGTTCAGCATTCACCTGCGCCAGGTCGAAGTCGATATAGTTGGTATTGTTGTCAGCGCTGTAGCTGTTGGGGCTGGGTGTGAGGTACACGATGTTATCCGAGCTGGCTCCCAGGCCGCCGTTTTCGGTAATCTCCGGGGGATTGCCCTCCAGATCGGGAGTGATTTTTCCTCTGGCCCATTCCTGTCCAAGGTGCATCATGATGGGGCCCTGGGAAAAGAAGAGGCTGGCTGCGGCAATCCTGTGTGCGTCAAGAAGGTCCGGGGTCAGTTCGGTATACTCCCGGATATCTTCTATGCGGTTAATACTGCCGTCCTCGTTGTAGAAGGAATACTCCCCTGACTGAATCCGAAGGTTGTCGCCCAGCGTGGCGTCATCATGGCTCTCGATATACTGAACGTACTGATGAGGTTCAGCGGGGTTAATGTCTCCCCACCATGCCATGAGGTTTTTGGCACCGTTGGTTTCTCCCAGGACAAACACATCTCCTTCCTGGGTCGGCCGGTTCTGGGACCGTATCGCATCCCGGATTTCCGAGTTCCATTTGCTCCAGCCCAGCTCAAGAAATTCTTCGGCGCTGGTTGCACCTTCCCCGCCCCAGGGTTCTGCGATGAGCATTACCTCGGGGTTGATTTCCGTGGCCATCTCGTAAATTGCACGAATGGTCTCAGGGTCATGGCTGGCGGCCAGGTCGAAGCGGAATCCGTCAATATGATATTCCTCCATCCAGTATCGTACCGAATCCAGTATCATTTTCCGGGCCATTTTCCGTCGTGATTCCAGTTCGTTGCCGGTACCCGTGCCGTCCTG
Source organism: Salinispira pacifica (assembly GCF_000507245.1). GTDB lineage: Bacteria > Spirochaetota > Spirochaetia > DSM-27196 > Salinispiraceae > Salinispira > Salinispira pacifica. The sequence continues at coordinate 438,949 of NC_023035.1, forward strand.
ATCCTTGTAATAAAAATCCCGATCAATGAGCATGAGGGGCTGGTTATCGTATTTGGAAGTATGGTTGTATACCACATCCATGAGCACGGCAATGCCGTTTTTATGGAGTTCCCGTACCATGGTTTTCATCTCGTCAACCTGCCGTCCGTCTGTGCCGTTCCATGTTCCCGGCTCCAGGCTTCCGTCGCTGGCATAGTAACTTTCCGGGGCAAAGAAGTTGAAAGTCATGTATCCCCAATAGTTTTCCCCATAGCCGTTCCAGGTGTTGAAGTAGCCAAGGCTGTCTTCTTTATAGGGTGCTTCGATATTGTTAAAGTCCTGGAGCGGAAGAAATTCAACGGCATTCACGCCCAGATCTTTCAGCCAGTTCATTCCTCCCCGGGCGGCGTCTACAACTCCAAGATAGGTTCCGGGATTTTCCGCTTCGGCGCTGGGGTGTGTGGACAGATCCCGCAGATGTGCTTCCATAATGATGGCATCGGCAATGTCCAGCCCCAGAGCTTCGGTACCCTGCCAGTCGAATTCGTCCCGGTCATAGATGAGGGTGAGACCGAACTGGGGATAATCGTTGCTGGAGGCGAGAGCGTAAGAGTATGGATCGGGAAACACCGTGTCTGCAGGAATCTCCAGATCGTAGGCGGTGGGTTGAGCATATCGTTCGGTAATGCTGTACCCGTAGAATGTACCGTAGAGCTCGCCGTCGATAAACGCTTCAAACACCTGGTTTCCGTCGTTTTCCATGGGGATTACTTCCCGGGCTTCCTCCCCCGGAGCATCGAAGAGATGCAGCTCAACGGCCTTGCCTCTGGGAACGAAAAGACGGAATGCAGATACTCCGTCTTCCAGACGGTAGCCCATGGGTTTATCCGAATACATGTTGTTGAAGACAATGTCTTCAAGCTTATCTGTTTTTACTCCAACAGAAGCGGTGAAATCCCCTTCTGTGTCCCGCACGGTGACGGTATAGTCCTGGTTCAGCTGGAAGTCCCGGTCGGTTGACAGAATGATTGCATTCCGGTTTCTCTCAACATTCCCGATTTCCAGGTCAGGTTCAATGCTGAATTCGTAGGAACTGATATCCTCCGGAAGTCCCAGGAACCGAAGTCCCACTTCCCGAAGATCGGAAATCTCTGCCACGGTAAGCTGGGTGGGCACTGTGCCTCCGGTGCTTGCACAGGAAGCCAGCAACAGTACTGCCAGCAGTCCAGCGGTCAGTATTCCGGTTGAAATTATATGCCGGAAAGCCGTTCCCCCACGGCTCCGGCTGTTGTTCTGTTTCATTATGATCCCCCTTGATCTGTTTGCTCGATTATACTTCCCCATATGCTTTTTTCGCAAGGAAAATAGCCCGGCACACCTGTATGGAGATGCTTTGGAGGTACTGGCGGAGAATCCTTCAATTTATTATGATCTGGTCCATGATCAATCAGAATGTAAAAACTTTCTACACCTTTACCGGTCTCCAGAGCCTGGGTCGGGGAATCTGGATGGGGAATATTTTATCCCTCTATATTGTGCTTCTGGCCGAGTCTTCCACGGGAATACTGGGCCTCACTCCCAATGAGCTGCTGGGGTCCACCTCTGCGGTTACCGGAGTGGCCATGCTGGTATCGGTTCTGCCCGGCGGGGTCCTTGCGGACAAGTGGTCCATTAAAGGTACGCTCATGCTTGCGGCGTTCCTGGGTTCCGTGGGGCTTGGAATGCTGGCCTTCGGCTCCGGTCTTTCCGCAATAGTCCTGGGGCTCTTTTTCTGGGGGCTGTTTCAGGGGCTTTCCCGGCCCGCTGCGGAAACCATGCTGGCCAACTCCACGGTCAGCGGTGAGCGCTCATCCATTTATGCCAGGGCCCATGTGATTGATCAGATCGGCATGGGGACCGGGCCCCTTCTGAATATTATCCTGTTCCTGGTTCTGGGGGACCGTTGGGAGCTTCCCATTCTTCAGCGGGTGATGCTGGTGGGGATTCTCTTCTCTTTTGCTTCGGCCCTGGTTCTATTAAATGTCCGGAAAGAGCACAGCCTGGGTGACGAGAGCGAAGCCCTGGACCGGGGACATGATGCACGCCTCAAACCGTCCTCCGGCCCTGATACAGGTCAGAGTTCCGGGGATGCAGGAGCGGTCACAGGGCGTCAGGTTCGCAGGGAGAAATTCCGCCAGGGGGCCGGCCGCTTTATCCCCCATGTGTTCCTTGCATCAAGCTTTATAATCGGGTTCGGTGCCGGCATGACGGTGAAGTTCTTTCCGGTGTTTTTTCGATCCATCTACGGGTTTCAGCCCATTGCCGTGCAGATTGTGATGGGAGTGGGTCTGCTGTTCACGGCAGCTGCAACCATGGCTGCCCAGAAACTGTCGGTAAAGCGGGGGCGTGCGGAAATGATTGTGGGACTTCAGTCCCTTTCCATCGCCTCCCTGGTGGGAATGGCCTTTTACCCTTCGGTATGGCTGATTATTCCCCTGTTCATTTTCCGGGGCGCGCTGATGAATGCCACAACACCTCTGAGCCGAACCATTGTCATGGACTACGTACCCAAAAAACGCAGGGGTGTCTGGAGCAGCCTGCAGACGGTGGCATGGGGACTGTTCTGGAATGTTTCTGCCATGCTGGGAGGTTTTCTCATAGGAGATGATAATTTCCGCTTCGCGTATCTTATCACCGCAGGAATATACGTGCTGGGCACGGTGATTATTATCCCTCTTATCCCCCTGATTCACCGTGAACAGGGCTCTGTTGCCCCTGCACCCGCCCCGCCTGTGGAAAAAGTCATTCCCGCAGGAAAATAGCATGCATTCTCCGGGGGGCTGTCCGGAGGATCCGGCGGCGGTTGATACTGCCAGCTGCGCCGGATCAGGCGGGTCTGGCGGGTCTGGCGGATCTGGCGGATCTGGCGGCGCCGGTTCTGGCCCGGCTCCACATGCCGGTGCGGGGGCTTGAATATTCTAAATCTTTCTGTCATAAATATTTCGCTATGAAAATTGCTGTATTGCTCTCCGGCGGAGTGGACAGCTCTGTAGCTCTCCATCAGGTAAAAAACCAAGGCTTCACAGATATTACCGCATATTACCTGAAAATCTGGCTGGAAGATGACGTGAGCTTCCTGGGGGAATGTCCCTGGGAGGAAGACCTTTCCTATGCCAGAGCAGTCTGCCGTCAGGCAGGTGTTGAGCTCAGAGTTCTTCCCCTTCAGCTGGAATATTACGATAAAGTTGTCTCTTATGCATTGGCGGAACTGAAAAAGGGCCGTACTCCCAGTCCGGATATTTTCTGCAACCAGCGGATCAAGTTCGGTGCGTTTTTTGACGCCGTGGATGAAGAGTATGATCTGGTGGTTACCGGCCACTATGCAGATGTGCGCAAAGGGGATGATGGTCTCCACCATCTCTATCAGGCTCCGGATCCGGTGAAGGATCAGAGCTATTTCCTCTCCCATCTCAGTCAGGAGCAGGTGTCGAAACTGTGGTTCCCGCTGGGAAGCATGCAGAAGACCCAGGTCCGGGAACATGCCGAATCCCTCGATCTGCCCAACAAGGCCAGAAAAGACAGCCAGGGTATCTGCTTTCTGGGGAAAATCAAATATCCGGACTTTGTCCGCCATTACCTGGGAGAAAAGGACGGAGCCATTGTCCGCCGGGAGAACGGTGAGCAGCTTGGAACCCACAAGGGGTTCTGGTTCCACACCATCGGACAGCGTACCGGCCTGGGGCTGGGAAACGGCCCCTGGTATGTGGTGGACAAGGACAGCGAACAAAACATCGTATACGTAAGTCACAAAAGCGATATAGAGAACGCCTTTTCCCGCAGCTTCATCTGCACCGAACTGACCTGGATCGCCGGCCGGCCTCCCCGATGGCTGAACGACTCCCTGACGCGCCCGGGAGACCATCGCAGCCTGAAGCTGAAGCTCCGCCACGGTCCCAAAATGAGCGAGTGCCGGGTGCGCCTGGCAGGGAGGGAAGAGCTGGAGCAGGCCGGCCTGGGCGCCGGGGATCTTGAGGATCCTCAGCCCCGGCTGCTGGTTGAGATGGCCGATGGGGACAAGGGCCTTGCGCCGGGACAGTTCGCAGTTTTTTATCTGGATGACGAGTGCATCGGCAGCGGAAAAATCGAGCGGGCCATGCATCAGAACATGCATCAGAATGCGGGGGCTGTCGCCAATGCTTAAGACATTTAATCCCGGGCTGAACCCCGGCGGTTCCGCCGGCCCGAATCAGGCGGGTGCCGGGGAGTTTCCCCCCAGGCCCGGCGTGTATGCGCCGGTGTCCGTGGCTCCCATGATCGACAAAACCCACCGTCATTTTCGCCGATTCCTCCGTCTGCTTACCCGGCAGACCCTTCTCTATACGGAGATGCTTACTCCCAGTGCCATCATCCATGGGGACCGGAATAAGCTTCTGGACTTTGACGAGATCGAACGGCCTATTGCCCTGCAGCTGGGGGGGGATGATCCCCGGGAAATGGCGGAGGCCATCCGGATTGCCGAGGACTGGGGCTACGATGAGTATAACCTGAACGTGGGATGTCCCAGCGACAGGGTTCAGAATAAAAATTTCGGAGCCTGCCTCATGGCCGATTCACCCAGGGTTGCGGAACTTCTCAACGCCATGTATGAATCGGGGACCAGGCCTGTGACGGTAAAGCACAGAATCGGTATTCAGAGCCGGATCAAGGCTCTGGATCTCAGTTCATATGAGCACATGCGGGACTTTGTACTTCGGCTGAAGGACGGCCCCGCCCAGCGCTACAGCGTCCACGCCCGGGTTGCCATTCTTGAAGGGTTAAGCCCCAAAGAGAACCGGAATATTCCCCCTATCAGATACGACGAGGTGTACCGGCTGAAAGAGGAATTTCCCGGTCTGCATATCGAGATCAACGGCGGTATTAAAACCCACGGTGAAATCGCCTCTCACCTTCAGCGCTGTGACGGGGTGATGCTCGGCCGGCTCTCCTACGAACGCCCCTGGCGGTTTGCCTCCATGGACCGGCTCTATTACGGCAGGCAGACCGCCGATTATCGCACCCCCGGTCCGGATGATATTCTCGATCCCACCCGCAGGGAGATACTCAACGAATATTTTGATTACATGAAAGAGTGGAGCGAACGGGGCATGAACGTCCGCAGCCTGGTCTGGCCGGTGCTTGAACTGTTTGCCGGTCAGCCGGGAAGCAGGAGATGGAAGCAGACCCTGAGCCGGGCCTTGCCCCGGGGAATGAGCAGCACCCGGTTTCTGGATGAGGGACTTGCCTGTGCGCCCAGTGATTTTCTGGATATCCGGGCGTCCCGGGATCCCCTTACATCAGAATAACCTTTCAGGAGAGACCATGGCATATGCAGCTGAAGATCAACTTGGAAGCCGACTTGAACGGATTCTCAGCGGCCGGACTCCGGGCAGGGTTCTGGATGTGGGCTGCGGGGACGGCAGTTTCCTGGATGAACTGATCACCGCCGCCCCGTCTGCCCCCCAGGAAGTGTGGGGGGTGGATCCCGATCCAGACGCACTTTCGGAAGCCAAACGCTTTTTCACCCTTCACGGCCCTGATATTCCCTTTTATTTCCTGGAAGGATCGGCTCCCGGCCTGGAGCTGCCGGTTCAGGAATTTCATACCCTGAGTTTCCAGGATATGCTCCACCATATGTCCGGATCCTCCTTTTCCCATGAGATGGACGGAGAACGGAGGGAGCTGGTGGAACGGCATGTGGATCAGGCGGCGCAATACCTGGATTCCGGCGGCCTGATGATCATCTCCGAGGTTGTTGCCGGTGAGGGGGGACTGGGAAATGAGGCCGAATCCGCACGGGCGACCCGAACTGCCCTTCATAATCTGAAAGCGGAAATTGATGTCCTTCAGGGCATCCCCCACGGCTATACCTTTCACGGCGAGCAGCTGCTTCAGCTTCTGGTGGATATTCTGGAGGAGAGGAATTTCCATGTGATTCACGGGGATATTTTTGAGGATCAGGCAGATATTGTCCAATCGGGGCGGGAAGACAGGGCCGTTGAAAAAACCTTTGATTATTTCCGCAACTATGCGGAGCGTTTGACGGATCCGCTGGACGGCTCCCCGGCATGGAAGATGGACGGTACCCAACGCTCCCGGGTACGGGATGAGTTTCTTTTCAGGCTGGAGCCCCTCAGGATGGCTGCCATGAATAACGGACTGCTTGCCCAGCGCCGTCTCCTGCTGGCCGCCGGAAAAACAGAGGCGGAATAAATGAACAGCTTCTGGCATAACCTGGAGAAACCGGTAAGCGTACTGGCCCCCATGGAAGATGTTACTGATTCGGTGTTCCGGGACGTGGTGCACCGGGCCGGCCGGCCCATGGTGTTTGTGAGTGAATTTGTCGCCACCGGCACCATGCTCAGGGGGGAAAAAGAGGCCCTGCGCCGTCTGGTTTTCAATGAGAATCACCGTCCCATGGTGGCTCAGATCTGGGGAAACAAACCTGATGAGTATTATGAGGCGGCGCGGGAACTTCATCTCAGGGGATTTGACGGAATAGATATCAATATGGGCTGTCCCCAGAAGAAAATTACCGCCAAGGGTTCCTGTTCTGCTCTGATCAACAACCCCGGTCTTGCCGCCGAGCTGATAGTTGCGGCCCGGGAAGGCGCTGCCTCTGCGTACCGGGAGTGGGGGGATGATCATCAGGGGCCCGGGGGAAAGCTGCAGCGGGGCGGTCCCCTGCCGGTGAGTGTCAAAACCCGCATCGGGTTCTCCCGGCCGGCCACCCAGGAATGGTGCGGCTTCCTTCTTGAACAGAACCTGCCCCTGCTTACGGTGCACGGGAGGACGACCGCCCAGCAATCCGAAGGGGAGGCAGACTGGATCGAGATAGCCCGGGCTGCGGAGCTTCGCAGAAATATCAGTCCCCAAACCCTGGTGTTCGGAAACGGCGATGTGATTCATCCCTCCCAGCTGGAAGAGTATCCGCGGCGATACGGAGTCGACGGGATTATGGTGGGCAGAGGAATTTTTACCAATCCCTTTCTGTTTGCCGGTGAAGAATTCCATGATCTCCCTGCCGCCGATCAGATCCGATGGGCCATGGAGCATCTCTCCGCATACCGCACCGCCTATGAAGGCCGCCGGAACTTCGAGATTATGAAGAAGTTCTTTAAAATCTACCTGATGGGCTTCACCGGAGCTGAAGAACTCCGCGACAGCATTATGCAGACCCACGATTATGACGCCGCCATGGATGTGTTGAAGAGGGCAGCCGAGGCCTGAACTGTCATCCTCCCGCTCCATGTTCTTCCCATTCCGACGCGGGTATTCCGGAGTACTTTGTTCAATATATTAAATATTTTCTGGCGGAATGCCCCATTCGGGAGTACAATAATCCCATGAGGGGGAGTACCTCAAACCACGAATCCCCCTCGCGGGAGACATTATGGAACTTACCACCAAAATCATTCCGGATGCTTTTAAGAAAAACATCCCCCAGGGAATGCGGCTGCTTTGGAAGCAGGATATTGAGGTTCTCCTTGTAGAATCCGTATACTGCCCCAACGGTCATAATCTGCTGGTGGACAGCGTTCGAATTCATGACGAACCGTCCATCAAGTTAAAAATCCAGGTCGGAGGCCAGGAAGGTCTGGTATTTCTTGACTCCATCTGGGGAAGTCATTCCAATCTGTTCACATTTCTGGGCACCGGCCTCTCTCCGGATGCCAAAACCGAGGCATACTGCCCTTATTGCGACGCCCATCTCAATGTCAAGCGCAGCTGCAGCAATCCTGCTTGCGATTCCCCTGATCAGATCGTTCTGTATCTGCCGGGAAGGAAAAACGAGATCCAGATTTGTCCCAGGGTGAGCTGTCCCCATCATGAATTAATCATCGAAGAGATCGAAGAACCTGTCCTGCAGGAGCTGAGCGACATCAATTATTTTGGTGCCGGTCAGGAGGATGTTTTCGGGGGAATCTGATTCCCGCCGGAATAGACGCGCCATACCAGGAGGTACCATGAATTATGTATATATAGAGCCCGACGAATGTAAGGGCTGCCGTCTCTGCGTTCATTTTTGTCCAAACAACTGTCTCACCATAGGATCGCAGATCAATCAGCTGGGCTATCAGGCCACCATTTTCCGAAGCGATAAATGTACGGCATGCGGAATCTGTTATTACGTATGCCCCGAACCGGGTGCCATCACCGTTCACAGCGGTGAGGATGTGATACCCGAGGAGCTGAAAAAGGGGGCCAGCTTTGCGTAAACAGTTAATGAAAGGAAATGAAGCGGTTATTTACGGCGCAATTCTGGGGGGAAGCACCCATTTTTTCGGCTACCCCATTACTCCGGCAAGCGAAATTGCCCATGCGGCAGCGGAGCTCTTTCCCAAAAGCGGACGGCATTTTCTCCAGGCGGAAAGCGAAGTGAGCGTAATCAGTATGCTGTTCGGAGCAGCCAGTGCAGGATCACGGGTGATGACTGCCAGCTCCGGTCCGGGGATTGCCCTCATGGCCGAAGGACTGAGTTATCTTGCAGGGGCGGAGCTTCCCTGTGTTCTTGTGGACGTGCAGCGGGCAGGTCCGGGGCTGGGAAATATCTGGCCTGAACAGAGCGACTACAACATGGTTGTGAAAGGTGGCGGTCATGGAAACTACCGCAACATCGTTCTCGCTCCCAATTCGGCACAGGAAATGTGTGATTTCACCTATAAGGCTTTTGAATTGGCAGACCGCTACCGCATGACGGTATTTGTTCTTTCGGATGCATACATCGGCCAGATGATGGAACCGGTGGCATTCCCTGAGCAAGTGAAGCATGTTGACCGTCACGACTGGGCTCTATACGGGGATACGGAAAGCCGGGAAAATCTTATCACCTCCATTCATATGAACCGGGATCTGCTCTCGGACCACAATAAAAAACTGATGCAGAAATACGCCGGTCTGGAAGATGAGATAGTGGACTTTGAAGAGTACCGTCTGGAAGACGCCCAATTCGCCATTATTGCCTACGGAATTTCCAGCCGGATTGCCCATACCGCCGTGGACGAACTGCGCAGCAAAGGTATTGCTGCAGGTCTGCTAAGACCCAAGACCCTCTTCCCCCTGCCTGAAACCAGAATCCGCCGGCTCGCCTCGGAAGTGGAGCAGATTTCCGTGATGGAACTCAGCGACGGACAGTTGTGTCAGGATGTTCAGCGGATTGTTGCGGAAAAAGTGCCTGTTCACCCATATCTGTGGATGGGCGGCGTGGTACCGCCGGTGGAGGAAGTAGTAGCCAGGGCTGAGGCCGATGCGGCCGCCCGTCCGGTGAAGGTCTGAAGGAGATACACATGGTTAAATATAAAAAGCCTGAAGCATTTTACGATACATTTGAACGAAAGGGATCCGGACAGAAGGTGACCCATTACTGCCCCGGCTGCGGTCACGGTACGGTGCACAAACTGCTGGCGGAGCTGATTCAGGAGATGGGAATAAAGGATAAAACGGTGATGCTCTCTCCTGTGGGATGTTCGGTGTTCGCCTATTACTATTTTGATACCGGTAATATCCAGTGTTCCCACGGCAGGGCCCCTGCGGTGGGTACGGGAGTGAAACGGGTTCATGACGATTCAGTGGTCATATCCTATCAGGGGGATGGCGACCTTGCGGGAATCGGAACCACCGAAATTATTCATGCGGCAAACCGGGGTGAAAACATGACCGTGGTGTTCATTAACAACGCCATTTACGGGATGACCGGCGGACAGATGGCTCCCACCACGCTGCAGGGTCAGAAGACGGCCACAACCCCCCGGGGCCGGGACCTTCTCAATGACGGTGCTCCCATAGGCATGGCAGAAGTGATGGATGCGATCAAGACGCCGGTGTTCATCGAGCGGGTATCGGTGGCGGATTACAAACATATCAGAAAAACCCGGAAGGCTCTTCAAAAAGGGCTTCAGAATCAGATAGACAAGAAAGGATTTTCTTTTATCGAAATACTCTCTCCCTGTCCCATCAACTGGAAGATGGGGGCGGTTGAAGCCAGGGACTGGATTTCCGGAAGCATGGAAAAGATGTATCCCCTGAAAAATTTCAGGGATGATGACAGACCATCGGCCCGGAGGGATGAGGCTGAAGTTCTGGATGACGCTACATTGAAAGAACTGTTCGCCGGAAGCAAGGATCTGCCGGACGTACAGGCCCGTCCTCTGGAGGAGGATCAGCTGGTGAAAATATCCGGTTTCGGCGGCCAGGGAGTGCTCTCGGCGGGTATTCTTCTGGCGAACTGCGCCATCACCGAGGGGCTGAACGCCACCTGGCTTCCTTCCTACGGTCCCGAGATGCGGGGGGAACGGCAAATGCCAGCGTGATCCTTTCTCAAAAGGAGATCGGCAGTCCCGTTGTGGATTATCCCAACAGTCTGATCGCCATGAACCGACCCAGCCTGCTTCAGTTTGTGGATAAGGTTCAGTCCGGCGGACTGATCATCGTGAATTCCTCGGTGGTGCAGGACAAGGTTGAGCGGGATGATCTGCGGGTAATTTACGTTCCGGCAACAGATATGGCCAAGGATGCGGGATTGATAAACGCCGCAAACATGATTGTGCTCACCCTCTATCTGCTTGAAAAAGAGGTGGTTGATATAGAAACCCTGAAAGCTGTTGTACCCCTGAGTCTGAAAAAGAAGGAATATCTGGATATCAACCTCAGGCTGATAGAGAAGGCCGCTGAATATCACCGGGAATATAAAGACTGATTCCAGCCGTCGGCAAAAGGAGAAAGCTGCATGAGTTCTGCACCGTCTGTGGAACCGGACACCAGACAGATAATACTGGTAATCAACCCCGGTTCCACCAGCACCAAGCTTGCCCTCTATGAAATGGAAGGCGTGAATCTGCGGGAGCTGGAAGAGCAAAGTATCAGCCACCAGCCCGGGGAGATACAAAGTTTTACAGCCGTGGCCGATCAGGCCGATTTCCGGACCAGGGCTGCGGAGGAGTTTCTCTCCGCTTCCTGGAAACACCAGGGGCTGGAAAACGATGGCGCATTACAAGCGGTCATCGGCCGGGGAGGCCTGCTGGCCCCCCTGGCCGGAGGTGTCTACCGGGTGAGTTCCTATATGCTCGGGGATCTCTCCTCGGGCGTATACGGCGAGCATGCAAGCAATCTGGGGGGGATCATTGCGCGAAAAATCGCAGATTCAGCTCCCGGACGCTACAGCCCCGGGGACGGTGGGCCCGTGGAGGCATATATTGCCGATCCGGTGGTGGTGGATGAGCTGATGGATGAGGCGCGCCCCAGCGGACTGCCGGGGATGGACCGTCGCAGCATTTTTCATGCACTGAACCAGAAAGCCTGCGCCCGGAAGATCGCCGGAAGGCTCAAACGGCGTTACGAGGACTGCAATTTCATCGTTGCGCATATGGGCGGAGGTATATCCGTGGGGGCTCACCGGCAGGGCCGGGTGGTTGATGTGAACAATGCCTTAGATGGAGATGGGCCCTTCTCCCCGGAACGCTGCGGAGGTCTGCCTGCCGGCCAGCTCATGGAAGAAGTGATCCGCAGCTATGCCGAAACCGGCGGAGTTCCGGCGATTCACGATCCGGTGCATCGGGAATTAAAAAAGCGGCTGGTGGGCCGGGGAGGCCTGGTAGCCTACCTGGGGCACAGCGATCTCCGGAAAATCCAGGAGGAAAACTCCTCATCCGGCAAAGCCGGGAACCGGGAGTACTCCAGCGAACTGATTATCAATTCCATGATTCACCAGATTGCCAAAGAGGTGGCCCAGCATGGAGCAACCCTCCAGGGCGATGTGGACGGAATTATCCTCACCGGCGGCCTTGCTCACAGCAGCCGCATTATCCGCGGACTGGAGGCGAAGCTTTCCTGGCTGGGGAAAATTTTCGTGATTCCCGGAGAGGGGGAAATGGAGGCTCTGGCGGAAAACGCCCGGGCAGCGCTCAGAGGGGATCGTGAGCTGAAGGAGTATGACCCAGATCAGCCCCGCCAGGATCAGAAGCACCGGCAGGAAGACCGGTAAAAAACCAGTATTCAATGGACAGTGCACCAAAGCTTGTGAAAAATATATGTTTCGAAAAAATCGACCGTACTGGTAGTGTCTGGTGTTTTTCAGGCACTACATATGTTGGTTTTTGTTGGAAAAAGTAGTGCTTCACAAGCTTCCGTGCACTGGCTAATCAATACGAAGGACGGAAGCGTAGATGCGACTTGAAGAATTTTTTGTACCTCCGGTGAAACGCCGCGTTGCGGTACCCTTTCCCTATGAGCCGGCACTCCTGGAAACCACTTCAGCCGCAGCCGTGGAGGGTTGGGCGGAATTCCTGTTCATCGGTGAAACGGCGAAAATAGAAGAACTTGCCTCGGCGGCGGGAATGGATCCGGGCCATTACCGCTGCATAGAATCCACCCGGGAGGATGAAGCCTGCTCCCTTGCCGCAGAAGCTCTCCGGGACGGTCTGGCGGATCTTGCCATGAAAGGTGCGGTGCATACGGCAAATTTCAGCAGAGCGATTTTCTACAAGGAGTACGGACTGGTCGAGCCCGGCCGACTTGCCAGCCACATAGGCGCCTGCGAGCTGCCGGGATTCAAAAAAATTCTGTTTCTCACCGACTGTGCCATAAATATCAGCCCGGATTATGATGATAAACTGATTATTCTCAAAAATGCCCTGGAAACCCTCCGGGGACTGGGAGTGAAGGTTCCGAAAGTAGCTCTGGTTGCTCCGGTTGAAACGGTGAACCGGAAGATACCGGCAACCGTGGATGCTGACAGAATGGTGCAGGATTATAATGAGGGCCTTCTCACTGAAGAGCTGGGTCCAGCGGTGATCGAGGGTCCCTTCGGGCTGGATGTTGCCCTGTCCGCCGAGGCAGCCAGGACGAAGGGAATCGAAAGCAGGGTAGCCGGTGATGCGGATATTCTTCTTTTCCCGGATCTGAATACCGGGAATGCGGTGTATAAGGCTTTCACCTACGCCGCAGGGGGAACCATTGCCGGGAATCTCATCGGACCGCGGTCTCCGGTGGTGCTCACGTCCAGGGCGGATGATAACAGAACCAAGCTGCTCTCCCTGAAAATGGGGGTAAGCCTGATTCCCCCTGCCTGATGTGCACGTGCTCATGAGCACCTGCTGGTTTTTGCCTGCGGATTTTCCCGTCCGGCAGGCAGCCCCGGCCCTTCTGGAGGCGGAGGTTCCGCCCTTGCCTCTTTTTTCATATTACCCTTATACTGCACGAACGGCGTTCAGTAATTCCCGCCGAAGTTATGAGGAGACATGGAATGGCCATAGAGGTGCGCCCCGTTGAGGGGAAAAAGGATTTTAAGAAATTTCTGAACTTCCCGTATAAGGTATACCGGGCGAAGACCGGTGAGCCCGGCGGACACTACGACGCCTGGGTCCCTCCTCTGGATATGGACATGAAGCACATGTTCGACCGGAAACACAACGGGCTTTTTGATCACGCAGAGCTGCAGGAGTACCTCGCCTACCGGAATGGAGCCGTTGCCGGAAGGATTGTGGCAATCGTGGATCATGCCTTCTGTGAATATCAGAATACCAAAACCGGCTTTGTGGGATTTTTTGAAGCCTATGATGATGTGGATGTGGCCAAAGCATTGTTCAGCACGGCGGAAGACTGGGTGCGCAGCAAGGGAATGGCCCGGGTTATCGGCCCGATTAACGGGTCCACCAATTATCAGCTGGGCAATCAGATAGACAGTTTCGACACCCTGCCGGTGATCGAGATGCCCTATTCTCCGCCCTATTACGGAAAACTGTATGAAGCCGCGGGCTACGCAAAAGACCAGGATCTGTATTCCTACAAAATGAAAACCACCCTCAAGCTCAGCGATAAAATCACCAGGGTGGCTGAGCTTGCCCGTAAGCGCAGCAAGGTGGAAATCAGAACGGTTGAAATGAAGAATTGGGACCGGGATGTGAATTATGTACGGGAAATCTGGGACGATGCCTGGCGGGACAATTGGGGATACGTACCCTGGAACAAGTCGGAGTTTGATCAACTGGCCGACGGACTGAAAATGGCCATCGACCCCAAGATCACCCTTTTTGCGTATGTTGACGGCAAGCCGGTTGGGTTTGCATTTCCCATTCCCGATCTGAATCCCGTGTTCCACGGCATGAACGGGAAGCTTCTGCCCTTCGGAATTTTCAAGCTTCTGGCAGGAAAAAAGAAGGCGGACAGTATCCGCATTGCCGCTTTCGGCGTGCGAAAAGAGTACCAGAATAAAGGAATTGATGCCCTTTTTGTGTATGAACTGTACACCAGAGGAGTAAAGCAGGGGGTGCGGGGGGCAGAATTCAGCTGGATTCTGGAATCCAATCTCCATCTCCGGAATCTTCTGGAAAACTGGGGTGCGGAGCATTACCGGACCCACCGGGTATACGGCAAAGAATTGTAACAATAGATAATCAATATACAGCGGGATCCCCGGGGAAAATCCCCGATCGGGGATCCCGGAAAAGTTTCAGGTAAGGATGGTTTCTCATGAGTACGGTTTTTCTATTCCCCGGCCAGGGAGCTCAGTATCCGGGTATGGCGCGGGATCTATATGAAGGAAGCGATGAAGTTAAAAATCTTTTTTCCACCGCCTCAGGGGTGCTGAATAAAGATATGGCCGGGCTTCTTTTCGACGGAAGCGAAGAGGACTTGAAGTCCACTGACAACACCCAGGCGGCGGTGACCCTTGCAAATATTTCCGCTTCGGCGGTTCTCAAGGAAAAGGGCGTTACTCCCGCAGCGGTAATGGGATTTTCCGTAGGTGAGTATGCAGCCCTTCATGAAGCTGGAGTGCTGGATACCGAAACCCTGTTCCGCGTGGTTCAGATCCGCGGCGAGGTGATGGAAAAAGGAGCCCGAAAGGCCGACACTGCAGCCGGCCCCAGCGCAATGAGCGCCGTTCTTGGCCTGCCCTTCGAGGAAGCCCGTGATGTGGTATCTCCCATGGCCGGGCAGGGGGTGTTCATCGCCAACCACAGCTCTCCCACCCAGATTGTGATTGCAGGAACTTCCCAGGGACTGGATGCCGCAGAGGCCGCGCTGAACGATGCCGGTGCCATGAAGGTTGTACGCCTGAAAGTCAGCGGCCCGTTTCATTCCCCTCTGCTGGAAGATGCCAGGACAGAATTCGAGGAGCGGATCGGGGAGTTCACCTTTCATGATCCCCGGCTGCCCCTGATTTCCAATGTAAGCGCCACGCCAATCGAAAACGGAGAACAGGCCAGGAAACGGGCCGGTGAGCAGATTGTGTCCATGGTTCGATGGGTGGATTCAGAACAATATCTGCTGGATAAGGGCTTTATTACCGGCGGGGAGCATGATCTGGTAATTGAAGCGGGGCCGGGAAAAGTGCTTTGTGGACTTTGGAAATCTTTTTACAAGGGACTGAGGGGAAAACCCGCAGGAACCCTCGAGGCGATAGAGAAAATTCTCCAGGGCTGATTTTCGGGGGATGAACCCCCGGGCCCGTCCTTAATGCAAGGAGCATATATGAACAAACAGCGCATAGTGATCACCGGGATGGCAACAATTAATCCCCTGGGTGACACCGTTGAAGAGTATTATCAGAACCTTCTGGCCGGTAAATCCGGTGTGAAGAAATGGGAGTCCCTGGATCTGGCCAAATGTGAGAACAGAGTGGGCGGGGATCTGGGCGATTACGATACCAAGGCGGCTCTGGAGCGGCTGAAAGAGGGAATCGGCGAGGCGAAGTTCAAGAAGCTTCGCAAACTGTTCCGCTCTGCAACCTTTTCCTCCAAAACCGCAGTGCTCACATCCCAGAATGCCTGGCTTGATGCCGGACTGGAAGGGGTTGAAATTGACCCCTACATAACCATGGTGGTGGTTGCAGGGCATAACCTGAACTCAAAGTATATCAACCGATTGAGCAAACAGTATGAGGAAGAGCCCGAGTACATGGATCCCCTCAGTTCGGTGGAAGCCATCGATAATAACGTTCCCGCCCTCATCTCCGAGGTCCTTAAAGTTCACGGCCCCAGCTACACGGTGGGTGGAGCCTGTGCAAGCGGCAATCTGGCATTGCGGGATGCAGTACGGGATATCAGATCAGGCGAAGTTGAACGGGCGGTTGTGACCGGAGCCCTCTTCGATGTTGCGGAGCCGGACATTCAGGCTTCGGTGATCATCAACTCGGTGGTAATGGACAAGGAGTTGAACGAGCATCCGGAAACGGCCTGCCGTCCTTTCGATACCCGGCGCAACGGTTTTGTGTACAGCCACGGCTCAGCCGCTTTGGTGGTGGAGAGTCTGGAATCCGCCCTGGCGCGGGGTGCACACATCCACGCCGAGGTGCTTTCGGTGCGGGCGAACGCCAATGCGAACCACCTTCCCATGCCCGGCGCCCAGCACCAGGCATGGGTCATGCGGAAGGTACTGGAAGATGCGGGGGTGAAGCCCGGGCAGGTTGAGTACGCGAACTGCCATGCCACGGGTACGCCCGCCGGAGATAAGCAGGAGATATACGCACTCAGGGAAGTATTCGGCGATCACCTGAAGGAAATGAAAATCAACGCCCCCAAATCCATGCTGGGCCACACCTGTTGGGCAAGCCCTCTTGTTGAGACCATCGGAGGAATCATGCAGATGAACAATTCCCGGCTTCATCCCACCATCAACGTGGATGCACAGGATCCGGAAATTGAAGCTGATGTGTGCGCCGACGGACCAGTGGATTGGGAAGTAAATTATATGCTGAAAAACTCCTTCGGCTTCGGCGGACTCAACTGCTGCAGCCTCATCAAGAAGTGGGAGGGAGCATGAGTAACGCCTTTGTAACCGGAGGATCCCGGGGGATCGGCAGAAGCATTGTGCTCCGCTATGTAAGCGAAGGCTGGGGGGTGGCGTTCACCTACTCATCCAACAAGGAAGCGGCGGACCGGACCCTGGAAATGGCCCGGGAGATACGCCCGGATGCACGAGTCCAGGCGTATCAGCTCAACCTGTCTGATGAAGATGCCATCGATAAGGTGTGCGAACAGGCCATAGATGATTTTGAAAACATCACTGCGGTGGTGAACAATGCTGCCATACTCAAAGATAACGCTGCGGCGCTGATGAGCAACGAAGAGTGGAAAGATGTGGTGTCGGTGAATCTCACCGCTCCCTTCCTGGTATCCAGAAACTTCCTGCTTCACTTTCTCAGCAACCGCAAGGGAAGACTGATCCATGTTTCCAGCCTTGCCGCCTACGGATCCAGCGGGCAGGTGAATTACGCCGCATCCAAGGCCGGTCTCCAGGGAATGAGTCTCACGATAGCCAAGGAGTACGGAAAGAAGGGAATTACATCCAACATTGTGACGGTGGGTTACGTCCCCACAGCCATGACGGAAGAAAACATGAACAAGCAGCTTCAGGAATACTGGTTAAAACACTGTCCCGCCCGCAGGGTGGGAACCCCCGAAGAGATCGCTTCGGCGGTGTATTATCTCAGTTCAGATGAAGCCTCTTTTATAAGCGGAGAAGATCTCCGTATATCCGCAGGGCTTACCTACGCCCCCTAGTCGGAAAATTACCCAATCCGGGAGGAATTATATGAAACGAGTAGGAATTGAAAAACTCAACGTGTACGGAACATCAATGTATCTTGACCAGGCCGATCTGGCGAAGGCCCGGGGCAAGGATCCCGAGCAGATCAAAAAAGACTATCTGATCGAAACCAGAAGTCTGAACCCCACCTGGGAAGATGCGGTAACCATGGCGGCCAATGCGGCCATGACCATGCTCAGCGAAGAAGATAAGAAAGATATCGGTATGCTGATAGTGGGTACCGAGGGTTCGGTGGATTTCGGAAAGCCAATCTCCACCAACGTCCACTCCGCACTGGGACTGGGGCCCAATGTCCGGAACTATGAGACCAAGTTCGCATGTTACAGCGGGGTCGCCGCCCTGGATACTGCGGTAAACTGGGTGGCCTCAGGGCTGAACAAGGGGAAAAAGGCGCTGGTTATTGCCTCGGACTTCTCCCGTCAGCATCTCGGCAAACTTGAGGAGTTTGTCCTCGGAGGATGCGCCGCCGCAGCCCTGGTTTCCGATGATCCGAAAATCATCGAGTACGATCTGGAAAGGAAGGGAACCTGGACCACCGACATTTACGACACCTTCCGTCCGTCAGCCCTGGCTGAAGTGGGCAATAATGAAGTAAGCCTTTTCTCCTACATGGATGCGGTGCAGGGTTCCTATGAGCACTATAAGGAGCAGGTTGAAGGTGATGTGGATTTTGATAATGACTTCTCCTACTTTGTGTACCACACACCCTTCCCCGGAATTGCATTCCAGGCACACCGGACTCTCACACGAGAGAACGCCCCCAAAAAGAAACCCGAGCTCCGGGCGGACTTTGAAAACCGGGTAATCCCCGCTCTGGCATACAGCCGCAGGGTGGGTTCAACCTACGGAACATCCAACCTTACCGGGCTGGCCGCACTGGTGAACCATGCCGACGATGCGGAAGGCAAGCATATTGCTCTCTTTGCCTACGGTTCCGGCGCCATCGGCGAGTTCTACTCGGGAACCATTCTCCCCGGTGCAAAGGCTGAAATGGCCAAAATGAAAATCGACGAGCGCCTTGATGAGCGCCGCCGCTGCAGCGTGGAAGAGTATGAGGCCATCGAAAAACTCCGTGAAACCTATGTTGAAAACTCTGATTTTGTGCCGGATTACAGCATTCTCGACGGCTGGTATGAAAAGCACTACAAGGGAAGCGGTCTGCTGGTGCTGAAAGAAGTGAAAGACTGGTACAGAACCTACGAAAGGGCCTAGGCGGTTTCCATGAGTACGAATGGCGGTGATGCGGTTTCAGCCCGGGAGGAATCCCAGGCCTCTGCAGTAACATATTCAAACGACTCGGGCCTGGGCATTATTCACATATCCGACGGACGGGGAAACCGGCTCAATCCTTCAAGTCTGGAAGAGCTTTCCCGGGCATTTCAGGAAGGTCTGGCAGACGAGGATGCAAAACTGCTGATGATCCGCTCAGGGGAACGGAGTTTCTGTCTGGGAATGGATCTGGAAGGTCTTGAATCCAGTCTTGATGATGACGGTTCCGGAGGAAATTCCGGCGGCGATCATCGAAGCGGCGGAGTGAAACGCTACTCCAGCCTCCTGTACAGTATTGCCGGCTGCGCAAAGCCGGTAATCGCCCTTGTTGAAGGGGATGTGAAAGCCGGCGGGGTGGGCCTTGCGGCCGCATGCGACATTGTGATTGCCCGGGAGGACGCCAGCTTTGAACTCTCGGAAGTGCTCTTCGGCCTCGTACCCTATAATGTGCTGCCCTATGTGTTTTCCCTGAGAATGAGCCCCCAGCGCTTCCGTTATATGGTGCTCAGCGCAGCCCGGGTGGATGCCCGGGAAGCCCGAGACTTCGGCCTGGTGGACAGGGTGTTTTCCGAAGACGCCCTGGAAAAGGGGTTGAAAAGCATGTTGAAAACCATGATGCGGGCCGAGCCCCGGGCTCTGGCTGCCGCAAAGACCTTCTTCACCCGTGCCCTGGACCAGGATTTCGATACCTTGCGGGGTAATGCCGAACAGGCGCTGCTGAAACACATGGCCCAGCCCCAGGTGAAGGAAGGGCTGGAAGCGTTTCATTCAGGAGATATGCCGGAGTGGTTTTCCAGATTCAAACCCGGAAAAAAGCTTTCCGGCCAAAACGGTTGAACCTCCGGGTTCGACACAGACGAGGAACATATGTCAGAAGAAAAATTACACCCCAAGCAGGTTGAACCTTCCCGGCACGGGGAGGATGCGGATCCCGCATCTCTTTTTGAACAGTACGGGAGAGTTTCGTTTTCCCTGGATGAAAAGGAAATAGCCACCATCTTCATGCATGATATGGAGGGACAAAATGTATTCTCCCATGCGTTTGTTGAGGACTTTCTCAGCGTACTGGATGCGGTTGAAGAGATTGATCCCCGGGTTGTTATTCTCAGAGGACTTACAAGCACTTTCTCCGGTGGGGCCGATAAGGAATCTCTCATGGAGCTGGCCAGCGGAAAAATTGTAGTCCGGGATCTCGTAATCTCCGAAAGACTTATCAACTGCCGCTTCCCGGTTATCTCCGCAATGGAAGGACATGCCATGGGCGGGGGATTTGTAATAGCCCTCTGCTCGGATATTATCATTGCCTCCCGGGAGGCCAGGTACGGCACGGTCTTTATGAATATGGGGTTTACGCCGGGAATGGGAACCACCACCCTTCTGCAGGGTGCCGTGGGAAGCTATATTGCCAACGAAATGATGTTCACCGGCAGGCGATACAAGGGCCGTGAACTGGCGGAAAAGTCCACAAATATCAACTACATTCTCCCGAAAAAAGAGGTTCTGGCAAAGGCCGCAGATCTTGCCCTGCAGATTGCGGAGAAGAATCCCAAGTCTGTACAGCTGTTGAAGTACAGTCTTGCCGCACCCAAGAAAAAACTTCTCACCGATGCCCGGCTGCAGGAGGATATGATGCATGCCCTCAGCTTCGGGTATCCGGAGACGAAAAAAATTATTGATGATCTCTACGCAGGATGATCAGGGATTATCAGCTTCGGTAAACACGGAAAAGGAAGGAAACAGCTATGATCAGCATTGATATGACAGGAAAAACCGTACTGATTACCGGCGGTACCAAAGGAATCGGCCTGGCCTCGGCACTGAATTTTGCCCAGGCGGGAGCTCAGACTGTACTCACCTATAAGTGGGGAAGTGCGGACATGGATGAACTGAAAAAACAGTTTTCCGATCTTGGTGCACCCGAGCCCCTGCTTGTGCAGGCGGATGTTTCGGTGGATGAAGATACCGATGCCCTTCTCGACGAAGTGGCTAAGATATCCAAATCGGTTGATATCTTTATCAGCAATGTGGGATATGCTGCGACAATGCGAAATCTCGATGCGTATAAGAAGAGATCGCTCTATAAGACTCTGGACTATTCAACCTGGCCTATGGTTGAATATACCCGGAAAATACAGAAAAAATTCGGTTCCTACCCTGAAAAGGTGATCGGGATCAGCAGCGACGGTCCGGATCATTTTTATCCGGGATACGATTATGTGGCAGCGAGTAAGGCATTGCTTGAATTTTTCGGAAAGTACATGGCCGCCCATCTCTACAAAGAGGGCAGCCGGGTGAATGTTATCCGCTTCGGGCAGGTAAAAACCGAGAGCTTTACCGCCATTTTCGGCGAAGAGTTTTTCGATTACCTTCGCGATCAGGGACTGGCCAGCGAAGAGCAGATCCTGACCCCCGAGGAATGCGGAAAAGCAGTGTTCGCTCTTTGCAGCGGATTAATGGATGGAATGAACGGACAGGTTGTAAATGTTGACTACGGCCTGCCATTCACAGATAATACGATGATGCGTTTCCTTTCATGGAAAGAGAAACAGGATCAATCATCTTAAGAGGAGAGACATCATGACTAAACCTGAAGTCATCGAAGTCATCAAAAAGAATATCGTGGATAATCTTGATGATATTGAACTGGATGAGATCGACGCATCCAAATCCATGAAGGATTATGGTGCAAACAGCCTGGATATTATCGAGGTTGTGAGCTGTTCCATGCGGGACCTTGATATCAAGATTCCCCGTTCCGAACTTGCTGACATCGGAGATATTGACGGTCTTGCGGACAAATTTCTGGAGCATGTCGAAGAATAATCAGGCGTCCGATTTCCCCGGAGACGGGATGGTTTCATCCTGTCCCGGGTTTCTCATCTCTTGACCCGCGTATAGTCCCGGCGTACAACACCGGCGGCTAAGAAATTTAATATACAGGAAAAACTTATGGCGAAAGCAACAGATTTCAGCCTCGCTGATTTTCATTATACCAATAATCCCGATGTCCTCTCTCCTCCCGAAGATTTTGAAGAATGGATTAACGATCCGGAAGTACAACAGGCATTCAGCTTCACCGGCCAGAGCCTGCTCATGGCACCCAAAGCCAACACGGAAATTCTGAGCAATCTTGACGGCAAACGCCGGAAGATTATTAACATGACCAGCTACAATTATCTGGGGCTTTCAACACACCCGGAAGTACTGGCTGCAGCGAAAGAGGCGGCGGATAAATACGGCCTCAGTTCCTCAGGAGCCCCCCTGGTTTCCGGAACCCTGGATCTGCACCTGGAATTTGCTGAAAAACTGGCAAAACTGAAACATAAAGAAGCAGCCCTGATCTTCAGCTCCGGATACGGCGGAAATGTGGGTGCCCTGCAGGGAATGATGCGGAAGGGCGATGTACTGATTTTTGATGAGAAGATTCATAAATCCCTCATCGACGGCGGGACTCTTTCCCATGCCAAAATGGAATTCTTTGACCACAACGACATGAACAGTCTTGAGCAGAAGCTTGAAAAACATAAAGACAAGCGGAAGCTCATCGTTGCAGAAGGCGTCTACTCCATGGATGGCGATATGGCCAAACTTCCGGAAATGGTGCCCCTTTCCGAGGCCTACAATGCGCCTATCTATCTGGATGAAGCCCATTCAACCCTGATGTTCGGCGAAAAGGGCGGCGGAGTGGGTGAACACTTCGGTCTTGAAGACAAAATCGGCATGTCCTACGGTACCTTGAGCAAGAGCTTCGGCGGTGTGGGTGGCTTCATTGCGTCCAACGAGCGGATTATCCGCTATCTGAAAGGCTATGCTTCCAGCTGGAACTTTTCCTGTGCCCCCAGTCCTCCGGTGATTGCCGGGCTGATCAAGGCACTGGAAGTTGCAACCCGGGATTCCACTCTTCGGGATCAGCTCTGGGCAAACACCCGTTATCTGAAAGAAAATATTCAGGCACTTGGGCTGGATATCGGTGACTGTGAAAGTCAGGTAATACCGGTGATCATCGGTCAGAGCGGTGAAAAACTCTTCCATTTCGCCGGTGAAATGCAGAAACGGGGACTCTTTCTCCAACCCATCGACTATCCTGCGGTTCCCGCACATGCCCGCCGTTTCAGAATCTCTGTATCCTCCCAGTTCACCAGGGAAGACATGGATACTGCGCTGAATATTATGGAAGATGTAATTGTGAAAGGGATGAAATAAGCGTGAGCGAACAGGAAACCCTGCTGAAAAAGCACAGGAAAAAGCCTCTGTTCGATATAGCCTCCCTGCCCGTGAGCCTGAGTTACGGCAGGGAGGATATCAAGAAAATCATCCCCCACAGAGAGCCCATGCTCTTTGTGGACCGACTTCTGGGGCTTGACCGGGAGCAGGGGCTGATGTACGGCCAGCGCTACATGGATCCTGACGATCCGGTGTTTCAGGGGCATTTTCCCGATGCTCCCATGTATCCGGGGAATTTCACCATTGAAATGATCGGTCAGCTGGGTTTGTGCATGTATTATTTTGAAGAACAGGGGCGCAGCGATATTGCCGAACAGGCAACTCCGGTACCCGCACGGGCCACCCGCATTGCCGGAGCCCATTACCTGAAACCCGTGGAACCCGGTAAAACCGTAACCCTGCTGGCAAAAAAGCTTGAGTACGACGGCTTTTTTGCATCCATGATCGGCCAGGCTCTGGTGGATGGTGAAGTTGCGGTAACGGTGATCGGGGAAGTGGTTATTCTGTAGTCCGCTACACTAAGGAAGTTACACCGGAACAGGATGTACCGCTCCGCCCGTTTCCGTGCCCGGAGCCGGTTTAGCCAATACGGTATTTCGCCGGTTTATTCGGCATCTTCCCCGGCAGCACTCCTGCCGGCACCACCGGGAACATCAAGGTGAAAAATCACCCTGCCGTCCTCACTGTTCTCCTGTGAAAACCCCCATCCCAATGCAGCGCAGATTGTCAGAATCAGCTTCATATCCAGGGAGAGCCTTCGATCGTTCATATCCACACCGATCGCCTGCTTTTCCGGCGTTCTTCGAACCAGCTCGCGCATTTCCCCGGGCCAGGGTTCATCCCCGTAAGAGACCTCAATCCGGACCCATCCCTGAATGACCGGGCAGGGTCGGCTGGAAAGATCTATGCCGCCGCCTTCTCCGGCTGCAGCTGATCCCTGCTGTAGAAGTGACTGAATTACCCGTTCCAGCCCGTAACTGTCGCAGAACACAGTCAGGGAGTCATCGCAATCCTGAACTATTTCGATATCTTTCTCATTCCCTTTTTCATGGAACTGCGCAACCGATGACCAAATAAGGGGCGTCAAAAGAATTTCCTCCTGGCTGGGAAGAGCCCGGTGGAGCTGGTACTTTCCTATATCGCTGATCACAGCCAGAAGACGAATGCTTCTCCGGGAAACATCCTGCATTACCTGCAGAGTTGTATAATCAGGAAGTTCCCCGCTGCCGACCTGTGCGGCTATTTCATTCAGCAGATTATTCAGGCTGCCCATGGGAGCGTTCAGATCGTGATTCAGCAGACGGTTTAAATACGCCTGTGTTTCCACTAATTCAGATACCTCCCGGGGTTGATCACCTGTGCGGATCTGACCCTGCTTCAACTCCGTATCTTTGCCGGGGGGTGCGGTTTTTCTGATGGCTTCTTTGGTGCCTTCTCTGGTTTTTCGGCTGCGTCTTTTGCTGCGGGCTGAAAGACATGCAGATTCATATAGATCCACAGGGGCATGGAGGCGGTCATATATAAGGCTGTAAGCCCCAATGACGCATTGCCCTGAATAAAGGCGGAATTCAGTGAAGACAGGCCTGCCAGCAGCGCAGCTGCGGAGATCAGAGCACCCGTAAGGGGGATGATTGCGGTGATGAGGCCGATTATCAGCAAGGCGGATTTGCCGGTCGGTCCTGCGGTCGGGGATGGAGCGTACAGTGCCCCAAGGGATACAAGAAGCAGGGCGAACAGCCCGGTGTTGAGAACCAGTACGCCGGCACCATCGATCCCGTTCACCGCAACCAGTGCAAAGAGGGCCGGGACTGCAGCCGCAAGCACCGGCGGCAACCTCCGGGCTGATGAGACAGCTGCAGACCTGAAACCCAGGGAAAGGATCCCGAACGCAGACAGAGTCAAAGTGTGCAGGGCGGTAATCACAAGCCGGGAGATTCCCGCCTCCGTTCCGTGAAGAAAACCGAAAACGAAAAAATACAGGAAGGCGGCCGCCGAAGCCGAAAGGGCGCCGATCCCCGACATGATTCCCGCTTTACGTCTTCCCTGAAATCCCGGAGATAGATGCAGGGCTCCCGAGAGAAGCCCTGATATCCCTGCTGCGAGAAACAGAGGAGGTAATGCATCCGGTTGAATTCCGGTAAATATCATCCTCAGTCCTGGGAGCCTTCCCGAAGGAATAGATTATGAATAGCGGCTGAATACCACGCAGGCGTTCTGTCCGCCGAACCCGAAGGCGTTGGACAGAAAATGGTCTGCCTTTTTCTCCATTGGCTCTTTTATCACATTATAGTTTATTTCGTCGTCAAGTTCGAATTGATTGATGGTGTGGTGGATTACTCCCTGCTCGAAGGATAAAATACCAGCAACCGCTTCTACGGCACTGGCTGCCCCGATGAGGTGGCCGGTCATGCTTTTGGTGCTGTTGACGGGGATGCTCGAGGCAAGGTCCGCTCCCATGGCACGGTTCACCGCCTGGCATTCGGCCTTGTCCCCGATGGGGGTGGAAGTTCCATGACAGTTGATGAAATCAAGCTGCTCGTAGTTCAGCTCCGCCATCTCCACCGCGAGTTCGATGGCCTTGGATGCGCCGATTCCGTCGGGGTGGGGCGCAACCAGATCGTAGGCGTCGGAGGTGAAGCCGAAGCCGCTGATTTCCGCATAGATATGAGCGCCGCGTTTTTTCGCATGTTCAAGTTCTTCCAGAAACAGAACTCCTGCACCCTCGCCCATTACAAATCCGTCCCGGCTTTTGTCGAAGGGCCGTGAGGCAGTTTCCGGATCATCATTCCTGGAGGAGAGTGCTCCGATCTGACCGAACCCCGCCATTGAGGGCTCTGTAGCCACCGCTTCGGTTCCGCCGGTTACCATTGCATCCACCATACCTGTGGCAATCATATTGTATGCCGTTCCCAGTGCATGATTGGAACTGGCGCAGGCCGAGTTTACCGAAAAGCTGGGACCGGTGAAGCCGAATTCCATGCTGATCATGGCGCTGGTGGAATTGGGAATTACCGAAGATACATAGAACGGGCTGACTGAGGATAAGCCGCTTTTGGCCATCCGGTTGATCTGCTGATACTGGGTGATAAGTCCCCCGTCACCTGTGCCAACCAGAACCCCCACCCGATGGGGTTCCTGATAATTATCCATTCCGGCATCTTTAATCGCCTGGTAACCTGCTATATGACCGAGAATAATATGCCTGTCCAGTCGGCGGGCCATTTTCCTCTGGGTAAAATAATCCCTCACATCAGGCAGATCGATTTCCGCCGCAATCTGAACATGGAAATCGCTCAGATCCATATTTTGAGCCTTTCGGGCTCCGCTTTTACCCTTTACCAGATTCTCCCAGAACTGGGAAACATTGAAACCTATGGGATTCACCGTACCGAGACCGGTAATAACCACTCTACGTTGTTTTGCTGCCACACATCCTCCCTGGGGATCCATTATACTTTGTTACATCCATCGATCCCGGAACACTGTTCAAAAATGCTTGTAACAGATTACTATACATGCACAGATGTTTCAAAGACCAATTGCACAGCTCCTTGTCTATTATTTTCACCGCTACAAAGCATACGCTTCAGACCCTGGCGTCCAGGGGGAACAGACCCCCGGCAGAATTTGTCTTCGTCTGGCGTTGAACAATGCCTTTTCCCGTTTGGCTCTGCCCCCCCTGGATAATTCCGATACATTTGTCACTGCAGAAGGCGGAAAACCGTATCTGCTGCGTTCAGGAGAGGATAAGTTCTTCGGGTTTAACATGAGTGTTTCCGGAGATCACCTGGCCGTGGGGGTAACTGATTACGGCTCCATCGGTGTGGATATTGAGGCGCGATCAATACCGAGGAAAAAGACCAGTCTTGAAGCCGTAATGATCTACTACTTTCAGGATGATGAGAGATTGTTTGTGCTGGATGCTTCGCAAGACGAAGAGGAATTTCTCTGGAGATTTCTCCGGATCTGGACAAGGAAGGAAGCGGCGGTAAAATGTCAGGGAAAAAGCATCGGCAGTCACGGGATGCTGGTGAACGGAATGGAGGACTATTGGATCGATGAGGAATCGGGCACATCGGTGGCGATACAGGATGTGTCTTTTCCCGGCGCCCCCCGCCTTCAGGCCTCTGTGGCTCTGCAATCAGGGGCTCTGCAATCAGGGGGATCACCCCGTCCGATGATTATCGACGGGGATGATCTGAGGCTGTGATTCCTGAAAAAATCAGGCGATGTCCGTGGGAACCTCGGCATTCTTTGCAGCCTGCTGAAGTTTTTTGGAATTCTTCAGGATGCGGAACATCCATCGGTTGATGCGCTGCATGAATTTCGGGAGTCCTTTTTCCCGGAGTACGTCGATGAATAGAACCACACGTCGCTCATCGGTTTTATTCCACACCTCGTGGCGGTACGTGTCGTCAAAAAGGACATCTTCGCCTTCTTTCCAGCTGTACTTTTCTCCGTTCACCAGGATGTAGCATTCCCCCTGGGGGATCATCAATCCCAGATGATAACGGAGCACAGACTTGAAGAATCCGTAATGGGGCGGGATGTGCTTGCCACCGTCAATGATGCTGAACATTGCCATGGACACTCTTGGCAGCTGTTGAATGAGCTCCGTGGTCTTGGGGACCTGTTCGCAGTTGTGGGGCAGCCATTCGTTAAACCCCTTAATAATAAAGGTCCGCCATGCCTTGTCGTCCTTGGCGGAGATAAACTTCTGCAGCTTATCCACCTCATGGAATTTGGGGATGTTTTCAATGTTCTTCAACACTTCATCCAATTCGGCCCGAATGGTGGTCCAGTTTTCTTTTAACAGCTTGCTTTCCGGAAATTCCTCCTGAATATTTACGTATGGGGGATTCTTCACAAAGAGTGAGAGAATCCAGGAATAAAGCAAGGCGATAATAAACGGTTCAATAAAATAGATCAGAACCAGAAGTAAAACTATAGATGCTAATACTATGAGAGCTGTAAGCATGGAAAATCCTCCTTTTCCATACTCTATGACTCTTCCCATTTCGAGGCAAGGTATTTCAGCCCATTTCCCGTGAATTGGAAATGAATCAGTTCAGCACTTCCGGCGGTTCACCGCCTTCGGGCACGAATATCATGGCCGCGGAGTTCATGCAGTAGCGCAGGCCTGTGGGATCCGGGCCGTCAGGAAACACATGACCGATGTGAGAACCGCTGAGACTGTCCACAACCTCGACACGGACCATTCCCATGGAGTAATCGGGAACAAGATGAACTGCATCAGGGGAGATGGGTTCCCAGAAGCTGGGCCAGCCGGTTCGGGAGTTGTATTTTGTTTCCGAACTGAACAAGGGCTGACCTGTTGCCTTTGAGTAATAGGTTCCCTTTTCCTTGTTGCCGTTGTACTCGTTCAGCCACGGACGCTCCGTTCCTTTTTCACGGAGAATTTCGAAGCTGTGGGAGTCAAGGCGGGACTGCCATTCCCGGGTGCTGAACTGAACCGGGTATTCGAAGTCTTCGGGCAGCTGGGTGATGGGAATCCCGTCAATCCGGGAGGGCCAGTTCTCTCTTTCCGGGTTTCCCGTTGCGGGTTCTTCGGTTAGCTCACCGGTTTCACCCCCAGCCGTCTCCCGGTTTCCTTCCGCCTCCAGAGGCTGCCGGGGTTGGAGCGCAAACACAATAAGCATCAGCAGAACCGGGATATTGAGAATATATGGATACTTCATAAAAACCTCCCCATAGTGCGGGGATACCCCGCATATATGACTAAAATACTCATGGGACTTGTGAAAAGCAAAATCAATTGAGCCGGAACGGCAGCAGGCCCGGTATCCACGGATAGGGTGCCCGACGGGTCGGGAGTTCGGCAGGGGTGCAGGGCCCGTGCCTCTGTCGGCGTTGCGCTGATGACATCCAACTTAATATCTGATATTATTCGCCGGTACCAAGGGGTATAATACGGCATCAGGGTGTAACAGGGGACTTGCGTCATTCCTGAACCATGCCTGTTTAGGTAATTAATGGAAAATATATTGAAATTCTCTACAGGCGGCTTTACTGAGATAATGCTGCCTTCAATAAGTCTCGGTCTTCTCATGTTTACCCTGGTTTTCCATGTCTACCTGATTTCCAAGGAAGGCGGTTGGCAGAATCTTCTGGCACTGAGTATCAGCCTGGCAGCCATGGCCCTTCCTGTGCTGAATATTTACTGGGTTCTTCAAAAATACGGCACCCAGGTGCCCTACGACCCGTTTCTCCTTTACAATCTGAAGCATTATTTTTCCGTAAGCCTTTTTGTCATGCTCCCAATCCATATACATCTCTGGTCCGCACGTTGGGTCTGGAATGGACAGCTGGTTCAACGGCACCTGGTAAAACCCTCATCCCAGCGCTATCCTCTGATTTTCACAATCTCCGGCGGGGTGCTGCTGATTCTGCTTAATCTGATATTTCCCCAGAGTTTCATCAGTGTAAGTCCCAGAGGACAGTTGCTCTACGGCCCCTTGTTTCACATACGAACCCTTCTTTTTGCCATGGTCACTCTGTACATGGGCATACGGGTGTTCACACTGAGCAGGCGCACACAGAATATTGGATCGGGTATTCCCGTGCTGGTTTCCTTCCTGCTTTTTCTCGGCTTTCAGTCCATGGATTTTTTCCGCAGCCTGGGGGGGAGCGATCCATCCCTGACTATTCCCTTACAGCAGTGGTTTTCCACCGGGTTCACCCTGGTAGTTCTTTCCGTAGCGTTTGCTCAGCTCAGGGAATATCTTGAGCGAGCCGGCAGAACACGGGATGCGGAGGTTGAACTTGCATTTCTGGAAACCCATGATCCTCTCACCGGACTGGAGAACAGAAGACGGTTTTTCAGCCGCCTTGAGCAGTTATTGACCTCGTTTTCACAGCATGAAGGCAGCAGGGATCTTCCCCTGCATGCAGTGTTCAATATTGATATCGACTATTTCAACAACATTAACGACAGCCTGGGAAACGAGGCGGGGAACCTGATTCTCAGGGAGATTACCCTGCGCTTCACCCGGGTTCTTGATGATTCGGTTCAACTGTACCGTACCGGCGGAGACGAATTTGCGGTTCTCTACAGGGAGGCTGCGTCGGAACTGGATCTGGCCCTTTTCAGCGAACGCCTCCTTCAGGAGTTTGAAAAACCGTTCACATACCAATGGCAGTCGGTGTACCTCACCGCAAGCATCGGTATTGCCGTGTTTCCCCGGGACGGTCGAAGCATTGAGCAGATAACCAGTCACTCCGATCAGGCTCTTCAGGAAGCGAAACTTGACAGGAATACCTACCGATTCTACACCCCGGCAATGCACGAGCGGGCGGTAACCAGAATACAGATGATCAACTATCTCAGGCAGGCAGTGGACCGCCGGGAACTCTCCCTGCATTTTCAGCCCCAGCTGGATGTCTCGGGAAAACTGGTGGGAGCCGAGGCTCTGCTGCGCTGGCAGCATCCGGTGCTAGGTTCGGTGAATCCCGACGAGTTCATCCCGGTGGCTGAAGAGACCGGGTTGATTATCCCCATCGGAACCTGGGTTATCAGAAAAGCCTGCGAAACCCTGGCCGCATGGCAGAAACGGGGGTTGAATATTCCTGTGAGCGTAAATATCAGTCCAAGACAGCTGAAAGATGTGAAGCTTCAGCGTACGGTTATCAGCAGCCTTCGGGAACATGGACTCCATCCCTCTCTGCTCCATCTTGAAATCACCGAGAATTCCCTGGTTGAAAACAAGGAAGGGCTGATCAGCAGGCTGCAGAATCTCAGCGATATCGGTCTGAAATTTTCCATTGATGATTTCGGCACAGGATATTCAAGCCTGAGCTATTTGAAGCGGCTTCCCATTGCAGAAGTGAAGATTGACCGCTCATTTGTCATAGACCTGCCCTTCGATACCCAGAATACCGCCCTGGTGCAATCCATTATATCCATGGTTCGGGGCCTGGGGCTGATGGTGGTTGCCGAAGGCGTGGACAGTCTGGAGCAGCTCAACTTCCTGCGGCAGAACGGCTGTCACATTATTCAGGGCTTCTACCACAGTGAACCTCTCAGCCACGATCATTTTCTGACCTTTGCAGAGGATTATACAAGCGCATCATAAACCGCTATACTCCTCTTCTTGATACAACCCAACATGGCAGGCTTTTCCCAGACCCAATGATTATCCGGCAATGACCTGCCCCATCAGGAGCATATATGCATTTTCGAGTTGACGATCTGCGCATTCAGCAAATCAAGCCCCTCATACCTCCGGCAATTCTCATGGAAGAAATACCATTGGGTGAAACCGCCCAGAGGACGGTGGCAGAGTCCCGAAAGAGCATCGAAAATATCATGGACGGCAGAGACAAACGTCTGCTGGTGATTATCGGTCCATGCTCCATTCACGATACCGCTGCAGCCCGGGAATACGGGAAGCTGCTCAGTGCCGCCAGACAGCGGTTTTCCGATAGTCTGGAGATCGTAATGCGGGTGTATTTTGAGAAACCCCGGACCAGAAAAGGGTGGAAGGGGCTGATCAACGACCCGTATCTGGACGACAGTTTCCAGATAAACAAGGGCTTGCATCTTGCCCGGAAACTTCTGGTGGACCTTGGAGAGATGGAGCTGCCTGTTGGCTGCGAATTCCTGGATACCATTACACCCCAGTTTCTGGCGGATGCCGTATCCTGGGGAGCCATCGGCGCCCGGACAACCGAAAGTCAGATTCACCGGGAACTGGCATCGGGGCTGAGCATGCCGGTGGGTTTCAAAAACGGAACCGACGGAAATGTGAAGATCGCCATCGATGCAATTCACGCCTCGGCCTCTCCCCACCATTTCCTTTCGGTAACCAAACAGTCGGTTGCCGCCATTGTGGAAACCGGGGGGAATGATTATGCCCATCTCATTCTCCGGGGCGGGAATGACGGTCCCAACTATGACCAGAAATCCATTGCCGATGCCTGCGGTATCCTGAAAGAGGATGATCTGACTCCTAGGGTGATGGTGGATTGTTCCCATGGCAATTCCATGAAGGATCACCGGAAGCAGGTTCCCGCAGTCCGGGATCTTGCAAAGCAGATCGCCGGAGGAACGGAGAATATTTTCGGACTGATGATCGAAAGCAATCTGGTGGAGGGGAAACAGCCCATGGCAGTGCTGGACCAGCTGAAATACGGTCAGAGCGTTACCGATGCCTGCCTGGGCTGGGATGACAGTCTGGGGCTCCTGGAAGAATTAGCCCAGGCTTCTCTTCAGCGGATGGAAGGGTAACTCGTTCAGCTTCTCCGGTTCAGGAGTGCTCTGCATTCTGGACTGGAGACGCTCAAGCTTCTGACGGTATTCGGGATTCCCCGGCATGCTGCTGCACAAGCGCTGATACAGTTCCCTGGCCCTGGCGAGTTCGCTGCATCCCTCATGGGCATCTGCACAGTGCGCAAGAATCCAGTCCTGGCTGTCTCTTTCAAATGCATTATTGAATGCAAACACCGCCTTCCGGTGATGTCCTGCGTTTTGCAGACTCAGGCCCGTCATCAGCCAGGCATCGGCTTTCATGGATTCCCCCTCGGCAATATGAAGGTAGCGAAGAAAGCTCCGGTAGGCTTGAAAATGATCTCCCTGTGCCATAAAGCCGTTCCCCGATTCCTTCCATATCCGGGGAATAAAATGCTCCGGCTTTTCAAGAAAATCCCGCTTTTCATGTTCCTGGGCTTCCAGCTCCTCGAAGAGATCCGGCTGTCGGTGAAGCCCGGGGTCTTCCACAGCGAGCATCTTGCAGCCGTCTGAATCCTCCCATAAATGCTCCTGCAATTCTCCGGGAAGGAGGGGCTGGGGGTCTTCCTGCATGAGCCGCATATACTGGAGAGCCGCCGCCGTCAGCTGTTCTTCCGGCCACCCTTCCGTCTCATCAAGAACACTCCGCTCGGGTGCTGAACGGTGAAACCAGGCTTTCCGCCGTATCTCCCTGCGTCTGAACTGATCCTTAATGAACCACCAGTAGGGGCCGAACAGACGGTAGTCCTCGGGATAACGCTCCAGCTCGCCGGCAAGCTCCCGGTAGAACTCATGGCGGCCTCCGGGGGTGTTCAAAGAAAATTCCTCAATGATCGATTGCTGAATATCAGATTCGTAGAAAAACACGTGAATGATCACCTCATATGATGTGGTTTACATGTGCAGAAGGTTTGTGATGGTACTCCCTCTGCTTGCCTCTTTCAAGGGGAAAAATGAAAATTCCCCGGCCGGGCTCACCATATTCTAACCTCAGCCTCATGGTTAATTCATCAAAGACAGGGTAGAATAACGCCAATTGGAGGGTTCCCATGAGGGTGGCGCTTGCGTGCAACGGTGAAGGCTTCGGCCACGTATCCCGGACAACTGCCTTTTATGAGGCGTTGAAAGACCGCTATGATCTTGTGATTCTGGCCCCTGAGACGGTACACGGGTTTTTAGCTGAGAAACTCCCGGATGCACGGGTTTTCAGCGTACCCCACATGCATCTGGCGAAAATATCAGACCGCATAAATTTCCTCCGCACCGCCTGGGAAAACATGCCCACCCTGCTCACCCTGCGAACCAGAATAGTACGTGCAAGCCGCCTGCTCCGGGAGCTGGGCGTAGACGTGCTGATCAACGACTATGAGCCATTCTCCGCCATCGCTGCAAAGAGAATCGGAATTCCCGTACTTCAGTTTAATCATCCGGGGATTGTGGTTCAGAGCCCTTCCATAATGCCCGATGCGCTGGCGGTAAAACTGGTGGCACGCTTTATGATGCCTTCATTCGATAAACGTATTTTCTGTTCCTTTTACAACGGAGATGTAGGCCCCATGATACGCAGGGAGCTCAGTGAAGCTCAGGTCAGCCGGCAGGACTATTATGTGGTCAGTCTTAAAGAAAGTTACCGTCGGCCGGTGCTCAAGCGCCTGCACCAGATGGGAATTCACAATTACCGGCTTTTTCCGAATCCGGATGATGACTATGTCGCGGCGGTTGCCAACTGCAGGGCGGTGATCACCAGTGCGGGGCATCAGACTCTCAGCGAATGTATCCACATGGGAAAACCGGTGTTTGCCATTCCCCAGCGGGGGCAGTACGAACAGCGGCTGAATGCCAGGATGCTTTCAGCATCCGGCTGGGGGAGCTACGGAAGCATCAGGAATCTCAAGCGGACGCTGGGCGGGTTCATTGCCCGGCTGGACAGCTATCCACGGAAAGCTCAGCCGTGGATAAAATTCAATTTCAATAACGAAACTGACAGAATAATGAAAAAAGTTGAATCATTTATCCGGCACAGCTCCCGGCCTGCAATTCTGCCGATCTGGAGTTTTCTCTTTCCAGATGATGAAAAAAACGAGGATGTTCATAACCTCTGGGGCCTGTTGCCGGTAAAGTCCCGGGAAATGGAAGATCTTCGGGACAGGCGTCTTTTTCGACAATTCCGTTCCCATGAATATTACGAGCAGAGCTCTTCTATTCGCTGAGCCGTAAAAAGCGCCCCAAACAATGTGGAAATCAATCAAAACGCTGAATTCTCCGGTTAGCTAGGAAACACCACCTAACCGGAGGACTCAATGAATCCACTTCTTCCCCATTGCCCCAATCCCAGCTGCATCTACTTTGATGAAAGCGAGCTGATCCCCAACTGGTATTACATCCATGGCCGCTACTGCAGCAAAATCAATTATGGTATGCCCCGTTTCCGCTGCCGGGAATGCGGAAAAACCTTCGGTCACACCACATTCTCCATCGATTACTACGTGAAAAAGCGGGTCGATTACAGCCGGCTCATGGCCGGACTGTGCAGCGGTTCCGGTCTCTGGGATATTACCCGTTTCACCGGCCATTCGGTGGATGTAATTCTCAACCGATTCGAGCGCCTGGCCCGGGCCGCCATCGCCGTACACTCGGATATCATGGCGGATCTGAATTTCGGCGAAAATCTGGTCATGGACGGCTTTGAATCGTTTTCAGTTTCCCAGTTCTACCCCAATAATATCAACATTGTGGCCGGAAGCAAGTCAGAATTTCTATATTCTCTTGGATATTCAGGGTTACGTCGAAAAGGAGCCAAGACGGAAAAGCAGAAACTCCGCCAGATTGAGCTGGAGAAAACGGCAAAAGCCCACCCGGAGGAGACAAAATGGAGCGTACAACACATTCTTGAGCATCTTTTTACCTGCCTGAAACAGAAATTGGGAGAAAAAGACTGGAACAGGACCCTCTTTACCGACAAGCATCGGGATTATCCCCGGGCGATGGAAGAGATTGAGGGGTTTGACGGCAAGATCCTCCATGTGGCAATTTCCTCCAAGCTGCCGAGAAATCATGCCAACCCGCTGTTCCCGGTGAATTATGCCGACCGGCAGTTTCGAAAAGATCTTTCGGATCATGTGAGAGAAACGGTGAAGTTCGCCCACTGCCCCAGTGCCATGATGAGCAGGATGACCGTGTACCAGCTGTTTCACAACTGTCTGGTGTCCAGGCGGTTGAAGGCATACCGCAGAATGGATGACTCGACACATGCCGAGGCGGCCGGCTTGGAACCTGACAGGCTGTCACAGATTCTTGAGAGCAGAATGTCCAGCCGGCCGTTTTTGAGCAAGCTGAATATCGACAGCGAAATGGAGAAGACCTGGAGGATGGGCTGGAAGATTCCCGGAGGGAAGCTTGGCAGATATGTTCCAAAGTTTATTGCAGCATGAGTTTATGGCAACATGAGATGGCGTCGGCGAGTTGGGCCTGACTGGATGAAGGAAACGGGCTGCCTGTGTATGCGGCGGAGAATACGCAGGGATTTCGGCTCTGAGGCTGTTTCCACATTGTTTGGGGCGTACTTTACCTGATATTCACAAACCGCTACAGATTGCCGATACTTATCTGAGATGAACCGAAAAAAAATTCTTAACCTGTCCCCAGAGGCCGGTACCCCATGAAAATACGAACCAAGTTTGTCCTGGTGGTATTGCCGGTAATGATTGTCTCCATAGTACTGGTGGGAGCTTCCAGTTTCTTTCTGGCAACCTCGGGAATTAACCGCATTGCCCGGGAATTTCTGGGCTTTAAAATTAATCAACTTGAAACCTATGCGGTGAATCAGTACCGGCTGCTGGTGGATAACGGCCTTCAAAACTCTGAAGAATTTATTCAGGCCACCAAGGGCAGCGTCCAGGATTACGCATCAAGTCTCACCCGCAGCGGCAGCGAGAGGATTTTCGCGGTGGACGCCGATGGAAATCTTGAAATGAACAGCGGGGACCTGGAAATACTTGAAGAGGAGCGGGCGGTTCTGGCGGATCTCTATGCCCGGGATCCGGACAGCCTCCAGGAGATCAGCATTGGCGGTGAAATCCGGGTGGGCAGAGGTTTCCGTTTTGAACCCTTCCAGTGGTACGTACTGGTAACCGAGCTGCGCTCGGCCTATTTCCAGGATATCAACAGAATCACCACCAGAACTCTCTATCTTTTGGCTGGAGCGATTCTGGTTGCCACCCTTGTGCTGTTCTATTTCACCGGCCGCCTCACCAGGCCTTTGAACACCATTGTACAGACCATGCGGGAGATCATCAGCACCAGCGACTTGAGCCAAACCGTGCCCGTTGAGTACAACGATGAAACCGGGACCCTTGCCCACACCTTCAATATCATGACCGGGGAGCTGGATAAAGCGTACCAGGAAATTAAGCGCTTCGCCCGGGATGCGGCCATCGCCGAGCACAAGGAAAAGAAGGTCCGCCAGATATTTCAGAAATACGTCCCCCAGGAGCTGATCGACCGCTTTTTTCAGAGTCCCGAATCCATGCTGGTTGGAGAGGACAGGGTTCTGGCCATCCTTTTTTCCGATATTCGCTCGTTCACCACCATCAGCGAGGCAATGCATCCCAGTGATCTGGTAAACCAGCTGAATGTCTATTTTGATATTATGGTCGAGATCATCATGAAGCATGGAGGCATAGTTGATAAGTACATCGGCGATGCCATCATGGCCATCTTCGGTGCTCCGGTGAAACATGACGACGATGCCCTGAGGGCGGTAAATGCCGGCCTGGACATGGTGGAAGCCCTGGTGGAATTCAATAAAGCCCAGCGGGCAAAAGGGTTTCCCGAATTTCTCACCGGTATCGGCATCAACTACGGAATTGTGACGGTGGGGAACATCGGTGCGGAGAAGAAAATGGACTACACGGTGATCGGCGACATGGTGAATCTGGCGAGCCGGTTGGAAGGTTTGACCAAGGAATACCGCCAGGAACTGATTATCTCTGAAAGTCTTCAGCGAAAGGTGGCCGAGTATTACCCCACCAGGCATATTGATACGGTAACGGTGAAAGGAAAGACCCGGGGAATCAAGATTTATGCGGTGCGCCGTGATCTGGATGCACGGACGGCTGAGGCATGGGAAATTCATCAGGGCGCCATGGATGCCTATTTCCCAGGTCGGGATTTTCAAACCGCTGCCCGCCGCTTCCGTCAGGTTCTTGAAATTTTTCCTGAAGATTACATTGCCGCTGCAATGATCGCCCAATGCGAGGAATTTATACAGAATCCGCCTCCCGATGACTGGAATGGCGTGAAAAAAATGAAGACCAAATAGTTTCGGTGTATACTGGAACCGTTATGAATCGGTATCCAACGGGATTGGTCCTCACATTTCTGACAGCAGTTTCTCTTTTTATTCATCCGGTTTTCCTTCCGGTTTCCCGGGGTTTCCTGTGGGAGGGAACTCCGGCCTGCTCTCAGGCCGGTTCTTTGGCGGCCCAGGAGAATGCCTCCCCCCTAGCGGAATCGCTGGATGATTCTGCGGGTGATTCTGTGGCGGATTCCGGGGATAATCCCAACATTAATTCAGACGAAGACCCTGTGAGGGTGATGATTTTCCAGCCGAGAAATCTGGGCCGCCCTGATGCTGCCGTTTCTGATGGCCATTCCGAGGATGAGACCAATGGCGCTTCCCAAAACCTTCCGGAGGCGGAACCGGCGGAGGAGTCTCCGGAAAATACGGATCTGATCCGGGAGTATGAAGAATTTCTCCGATCCATCAGCGAAAATGAGATCCGGGCTGCAGGGTATGAAGCCCTGCGGGCCCGGGAGTGGTCGGCATATGAAAGTCGGGGAGGGGATCCCTTCGGTCTCCTTCCGGTGGATATTGCCGGGGAGAGGAATGCAGACATTGCACTTTCAGTGTACTTCCGCCTGGAATCCCCGCGAATTTTTCTCATGGTGAAGGCTTATGATGTCCGCACCCGCAGAATTATCGGCGGAAACGTGCAGGTGGCCAGGGACGGTCTGGTTCTGGTGAACAGCATGGACCGGCTCATGGATTCGGTCATAGGGCAGATTGATCAGGCCCGGGAGGAAATTCAGCTCATGCGCAGCAACCCGGGCATGCTGGCGGGAACCTCCCCGGCTTCGGTACTGTTCCGTTCAGCCCAGGAGGATGTGGAAGTGGATATTCCCGGGGTAGGTCCTGCGGGAAAGATTGAAAACGGCAGTTTGACGCTCCCCTACCAGCCGCTGGCGTTGGGGCAGCAGCTGCTGGTTGAAGTTTCCGGCGAGGGCTATTACCCCCGTCAGGCTTCCTATGCCCTGAATGCTGCGGAGAATGAATTTGATTTGCCTCAGCTGTATCCCCGTACCCGGTTTGCAACCGAGTTTGTTTATAATTTCTGGACTCTGGCAGGCGGAGGCATGGCTCTGCGATATTATTTTCAGCCGGATATGATATTTCTGCGGTTGAGCAACCATATATTTGTCCGTCCCGGCGACGCCCTGGGTCTGGGGGGAGGCCGGATGACGGTCCATGACGATGTAATGCTGGAATTCGGCAGCTATCTGCTGTTCGGGCCGGAATCGCCGTTTCGGGCGGCCTACAGCGGCGGCTTCGGGGCAATGTTCAGTTCACTGGATACGGGGATCACTGCGGTTGACGCATATATCAATCTGGCAGCCCTCCACTGGGAGTGGAATCTGCCCCGGGGTGCTCTTTTCCTCCGCCAGGATCTGCGCTATGCCCTGGGCATTTTTTCTCCCAGGATATTTCCCCAGGGAACAGATATTGCGCCGGTGCTGATACCTTTGACTCTGGGGGTGCTGATAAAATGGTGATATTCCGCCGTACACCCGGTTCTTTTCTCCGGTTCCCGGTTTTCCTTCTGGGACTTTTCTCGCTGCTGACCCTTTCCTGTACTGATAATTTCAACGGCATGGGCGGAGTCCCGGGGTACCTTGGGTATATCAAAGATTCCAGATATATCAGCGAACTGGAGATGGAGCCTGACAATGATAACAGCGTGGTGCTGAAGTGGGTTCAGCCGGACAGCCACATGGCCCAATCCTCCCAGATTTTTCCGGATGGAGATGAACCCGGTTATCTTGTTCTGTCGTTCAGGGAGAATTCCCTGTCGGTGCACCGCAGCCTTGTCTTCGATGAGGATCTTGCTCTTGTTTTGGATACCCGGGAGTACAATGATGTGCTGGGCGGAAGTTTCGAGGATTGGGTCCGGGGACCGGGAAACTGGGGCTGGGGAATACGGGGCGTGCTGGACCTGGGCTTCTGGAGCTGGGATCCTGCGGCCGATGAAGACAGCTCCAATCCCTTTGTTGAGAGCGGAAGGCGTCATGAAGGCCAGAAAATTGTGCCGGTACTGGACGGAATATGGGAAGAGTATCTTGTGGAGCTTCCCTCTCCCGATGATTACAATGAAATCGTACTGGCCATACGGGCCAGCCGGGATATCAACGGCGTTGTGAACGAATATGAGGACTATGACCCCTTCGCCACTCCTCCGTATGATGATAAACCGCTGGTGCTCATGACAAACTATCCTCAGGGACTGAACACTGCGCTGGAAAGTGCAGGACTTTTCGACTACATGTCCAACAACGGGTTTGATGCCCAGCTACGGGAACTGATTCCCCAGCCCCGGAATGACCGGATCGTTGCCGTTCTCAGCTTCCAGAGCAGAGACCGGGGCGGCAGATTTCACATGCTCTGGTATGTACCCTATGAGGATCTGGTAGATGTTTCGGATGCCGTCCTGGGCGACTATGAATTCCACATTATTCCCGGCAGCTGGGAGCAGGAAGAGCACAGGCCTCAATACATTTTTCAGGACGGCTATTTTACGGTGTATAACAATCCCGGGGAAATATCTTCCGGCTACGAGCCCGAAGATCTTATGCTTGATGTGTATAAAGTAGACGGTCCCGGCCGCAGGCCTTCATTGGGTTCGCCGCGACTTGAGTTTACCCGGCGGATCCCTTATTGGGACCTGTTCCAGGACGGGGTTCCCGGCAGGGATATTGCCGTTACCTACCGGGATCCCTCAGGGGACTGGTTTGTGTACAACCGGGAGGCGTCCATGCTCTACCGCCTGGCCATCGCAGCAGGGGGGATCGAATGACATCTGTGCAGCTGTTTTTTACCAGGATGAGGCTTCTGCGTCCGGGAGTTTCGTCGATGCTCTGGATGGTCCTGCTGTTCCTTACTGCAGCGGCTGCGCTGCCCGCCCAGGAAGCCCGCCGCAGCCTCTTTGATCTGGAATTCCGACCAAGTTCCCGGTTCACTCCGGAGCAGAGACGGGTTATTACCGAAAGCCTTCTGCTGGTGCTTCAGAACCGCATCGAAGGAGTGGATGTTATTCTCTCCTCGAATCCGGCTTCACGACCGGCTTCAAATACGGCTTTGAATCCGGAGGATCCTTCTTCCGGTGAGGATATGACGGCCTTTCAGCAGGCACGGCTCAACGGGGCAGATTCCATCGTGTTTGTACGCTTTAACGGAAGCATGGATGATCTTCGCACAGAATTCCGTCTGTATGACGCGTATCTGGAGAGGGATCGGGCAAGCTTCACGCTGAACGGAGCGGTGGATTCCCGGTACCGCAACCTGTTCGGGGGCTTCTGGTATGAAGCATACCAAGAACTTTCC
This sequence comes from Salinispira pacifica, assembly GCF_000507245.1. Taxonomy (GTDB): domain Bacteria; phylum Spirochaetota; class Spirochaetia; order DSM-27196; family Salinispiraceae; genus Salinispira; species Salinispira pacifica. The sequence continues at coordinate 479,883 of NC_023035.1, forward strand.
CGTTTGCTTCGGCCTGTGGAGAACCGGGCCAGGGTTGAGGTGTTTGGACTTCCCGGATCAATGCTGGTTATTCCCTCGGTTTCCGGAGAGGAGGTTGCACAAACCTTTAATCAGCAGGGAAAGACCGTACTGGAACTTCCGGTTCCGGCGGCGTATGAGTTCCGTATTCAGAAGGAAGGGTATTTTTCCGAAGTGATTGGACGCTTTCTCGACGGACCAGGGGAAATTGATGCCGCATCACGGCAGGAACGGCTGGACAGGTTCTATGTGGAAGGGGGGCTGCATATGTTCGGGTATCCTTCCATTGAAGCCGGGGGACTCTTCCTCCGGGGAAGGCTCTGGGCCGGCATTCAAAGCGTTGTGTATCTGGCGGGCCTCAGTCCCGGGCTGATATACGGAAATGATGATAATCAGGCAGCAGGCTCCCAGGACCTGTTTCTATCTCTTCCCCTCCTTGCCGGCGGACCTGCCGTGGGGTTTTCTCCCCGGATTATCCCCTGGGAAATTGATATTCAGCCGGAGTTCCGGCTTCTCAGTTCCCTGAGATTCATGCTGGACGACGGCATCTACCTGGACCCCCTGCTCCCGGTTGAATTGAACCTCCAAAGCGGGCTGTACTGGCAGGCCGGCCGGCACCTGAGCTTTTCCCTGGGATTCGGGATTCCCTTCTATTTCCATATTCCTCCATTCAACGGCGGAACAGACTTTTCCCGGGAGTTGAACGCTCCGGATCTGTATCTCAATTCTCTGGGCGATTATGTGTTCACCGGCAACCCGGCTCCCTATATTTCAGTGAGGTTTGGCCTATGAACGTGTATTTTCTCCGGCGAAACTCCAGCCGCCGCGGCGGCGGCAGAGGAAGAGCCGGGCGTTTTTGGGTGCTTGCAGCCCTGGTTCTTCTGCAGTTTTCATGCTCAGCCCCGCCGTTTTTTCCCGGACTTTCCAATGCTGCAAAGCTGATTTCCCGCATGGACCCCGGGGGCGGGATCGTAATTCAGGATATTCCCCGATGGCAGATTGATGAAATAGGAGACAGATCGCCCATACGTATCTCCCCTCCGGCGTTAACCGGCCCGGATATGCTTGATACCGGAATGTATCTGTTTTTTCCACGGGGAGATCAACCTGCCGGCAAATATCTGTTCTTCGATGCCCGGGATCCGGAGTTCTCTTCTGATACCCAGGATTATTTGACGGTGACAAAAACCTTGACGGATATCAATCTGATTTTTGATGATATGGTATCGAACGGCTATTATTTCGACTATTTGGGAATTGACCTGTACGAACAGGATCTTGAGCGTTGGCCCGCCGGAATGTACCCCATTGGATCACAGGACGGCGGTCAGGGAATTCTCAAAGTGGAGCTGGACGGAGCATCTATGAATCTGCAGGCCCAAACCCCCGTGGATACGGCATTTGAGTCCTTCAAAGCGACTGAAACAGCAGCGCTGTGGGACAATGGCACTGCAGCATCTTTTCTTTCATCCGACCCTCAGTATTCCTCGGAAGGTTTTTCCTCTTTCACTGAGGATTACCGTGTACTGGGGTTTTCGCCGCCGTATCAGAGCAGCAATGCAGCCGATTCATCCAGGCTCAGCTATCTGGTGTTTCACTGGCCCACAGAGACCGCCTATGAAATTGCCCTGGACTATCAACTTCAATTCGACCAGACAAGCCCCGCCGGAACCATCGCCATGTCCGACCCGGCGGTTCACGGTATTATCCGTCTGCCCCGGGATGATGATGGCCGGCCGGATGAGCGCTACAGCCCGGTGGGGTTCTACCACCGGCGCAGTAACCAGGACAGCCCCCGCTCCTATTTTTCGGTGGTTGACCGAAATATCAGCGAATTTATCACCTTCACATGGGACAGCAGCGACCCGGGACTTACGGAGAGAACCGCCGAAAAGCTCCTGCGAAACGGTGAACCTGTTCGGGGGCGGCTGCTGAACGTCCTTCACGACGGAACTCTGGTGTTCAACAGTCAGGGAGTGCTCAGCTTCTATGGGGAGTCAGACGGCAGATGGGCGGATCTGAATGCCGGATCCCTGAAGTTCCTAGGCGAACGCTATGATTCCGACGGGGAAGAATGGCGGGTGTTTTTCCGGTATGAGCTGACCGCCGAGCAGGATTCCTCCTCAAATACCGATGAAGAATCCCTTTTTATGCTGGAGCAGCGCCTGTATTCCATCCCCACCGCCGGACTCTATGAAGAGATCGGCTATTAGGACAGATGTGCTGGACTCATTGATCCAGAATCAGCAGCATGTTCTCGTAGAAATCCAGCATGTCCGGATTATCCGTCTGTTCCATCTGCTGCGAGATGTACTCTCTCCGGGCCCCGGGCGGGTAGCTGGATACCGCATAGATTTCATCCGCAAGCTCCAGAATTACCGCTTCTTTACCGGCTGCTTCAAAGGCCCGGTCGTAGCGTTTGATTCGCTGAGACAGACCGGGAAAGGCGTCCTGCACTTCGGGAGCGGACAGAAAGCGGTCCAGGGCGATTTTCCCCTGAAGGATGGCCCGGTCTTCAACCCCTGCTGCAAGCTGCTCTTCTGCCCGGACATATCTTTCATAGGCACTGATCATGGAGCTGTAGTCTTCTGCCACCGCCGCAAGCTGCTCCACCTGTTCCTGAAGTGAAGCAATCCGTGCCCGGGTTTCCGCATTCAGCCGCTGACTGCTGGTTTCGGTTACCTCAAGTTCCCGTTCAAGTCTGTCATTTTCCTCTTCAAGATTGGTCACCTGGGTGTCCAGTGAACTGATTCTGTTGCTTTCCCGGGCAATCTGACGTTCCAGACGGGTCAGCTCCGTTTCCAGTTCGCTGATTCTCGATTCTCTGGCGGCCAGCTCAGCCCGGTTATTCTCAAGTTCCTGGCGAAGCTCGGGTGCTGTTTCCCCGGCGGTTGGTTCAGCCGTCTCCCGGGCCTGGAGTTCCCGGAGTGCGTCCAGGGCATTCTGCTGTGCGGTTTCCGCCTGAGCCCGTGCCTGCTCGGCCCGCTGAAGTGCCAGACCGGTTTGAGCCAGTTCGTCCTCCCTGCTGCTGAGACGGTTTTCCAGCTCGGAGATCTGATCTTCCAGTTCACTCAATCTGCTGCGGGTACTCTCCAGCTCGGCCATGCCCTCTTCAAGTTCCTGTGCGCTGCCGGCTGCATCTGCCTCGGATCCCTGGAGTCTGCTGTTCAGAAGTGCAATTTGTTCTTCCAGGTTCTGCTCATTGCCCCGGCGGGTTTCAAGTTCCTGCTGAAGACTGTCTATCTGGGCCAGCAGATCTTCAGTTTCCGCATCCAGGTTTTCCCGGGCTCCTTCGAGATCCTCCACCCCGCTGCGCAGGCGTGTCAGCTCCTGGCTCTGACGGCTGATCCGTGCATTGGCGCTTTCAAGCTCCTGGCGAAGGTCTTCAATGGTCTGATCCCGCTGATCTATGGTGAGCTGCCGGGACTGAATCTGATCCTGTAAGCCGATGATGGTATCGGTCTGTTCCTGTATTTGCTGATTCAGCCGGGTTTCAAGTTCCGCCAGCTGAACCTGATATTCCTCTTCAGCCCGGGCCAGAGCCTGCTGTTCCCCTGATTCTTCCGCCGCTTCCACCGCATTCTCCAGCGCGGCCTGATCCTGCCGTTCATCCGCCTGCTCCAGAGCCTGGTATGACCGGGATATTTCAGGAATCAGGTTGACCGCCTCCCGGTACAGCTCAAGTGCCTGTTCCCCTTCACCCCGGTTCTGAAGCTGGGCGGCCTGTCCGTAAATCGCCTGTATTTCGCCGACCAGTTCTGCCGTACGTGCAAGGCTGGTACTCTCGGTATTGCGCCGCTGATTGCTGGTGATCAGTCTGGAGAGAGAATCCGCCAGAAACAATTCGGTGTCCCTGCGCCGGCTGAGGCTTTCGGTTTCCAGAAATGCCGGGGTGCTGAGAAAATTCCGCAGAAGCTCAATGGTATTTTGGGCCTGTTCATAGTTGTCGTTGGAAATCTGGGTTCGGATCCGGGAATAAAATCCGTTCAGCTGGGAGGCCAGGGCCTGCTCCTCTTCCTGCCGGGCATTGAGTTCTTCCAGGGCGCTCCGGGCTTCACTCACCTCACGGCTTGCTTCATCCAGCTCCTGCTGCTGTTCCTCCCTGGCGGCATCAAGCTGAGCCTGAAGGGCTTCCTCCCGGGCCCTTGCTTCCGCCTGGAGTTCCGCCCTGGCCTGATCGGCTGCGGCCAGTTCGCTGCTGTATTCATCTTCAATCTGAGCAAGGGCCGCTTCAGCCTGAGCCCGTTCCTCTTCCAGTTCGGTCTGAAAGGATGCCAGGGCCTGTGAGAGTTCGGCTTCTTTTTCTTCCCTGATTTGGGCAATCCGCTGTTGAATTTCTTCTTCGCTTAAACCCTGGGCACGCAGACGTTCCCGTTCGGCTTCAAGCTCGCTTTCCAGCTCTTCTCTGAGAAGCTGCTCCCTGGCGGCCAGACGTTCATCAAAGTTTCTGGCGAGATTGCTTCGCTCGGTCTCAACCTGCTGGAGGCGGTTCTGAATTTCGGCGATTTCAGCTTCTTTGGCAGCAAGATTTGCTTCAGCTTCCTCTCTGAGCACCTCCAGAAGGCGTCCTTCTGTGGAACTGAGAGTTTGAACTTCCCGTTCAATATTGCTTTCATTCTGCCGGAAGAAGTAAAACATCACCGCTAAACCGGCGGCGAGAACCAGCAGACTGAGAAAGTTGACCATCAGGGGCAGACCGATTCCCCGCTTCGTACTCTGGAGCTGAAAGGTGTCCGGCCGGACGTCAATGCGGTTGGCGGAAGCCACTTCATTGATTTTTCTGTTGATGCCCTCGAGTTCTTCCTGTGAGATACCCTGGGAAGAATCTGAACCTTCCTGATGTACAGGAACAGACAGTCCCCGTTTTCGTCTGATGTCCCTGGCTTTCGCCAGCAGTCCGCTCATGAAACCTCCAGAGTAATCCTCTTTAATTCATCGAAATATTCCAGCAGCTCCTTGAGAACTATCTTGTCTCTGACCTGAAGCCCCGGTCTGCTCTGAAGCTTCTCAATTTCCCGGCGGAAGCTGTGGATATCCCGGGCTTCGTTCAGCAGGGGGAAAATGAGACGGTTCTGGCAGAACTCCTTCCAACTCTGGGCGGCCTTGCCCCTGAGCTGACTGCCGAAATTTCTTCCCAGCATTCTGCTCACCAGTTTGCTCACACGTTCTTTCTGGGTCAGGTTCATGCGCTGAACCCCGGAAATAAACTCCCGTATACCCGTTTCCCGGGATTTATCATCCATGGAGAGCAATTCCTCCATGCTGCGGTGAATAAACGGGAACTGTTCCCTGTCCCCGTCGGCAAAAAATCCGCCGTAAATTTGATAATCCGGGTCGTCGGGCAGAGATCCCGACGGAGGATCGTTGAATACCTGCCGAATCTTCGCAGTAATATCCTGGTTCCGTAATAATGTATCCCGGTTATCCAGACATTTCTGAATATCGATATTCAAGGCGTCGGCACGCTCGGGCTTCAGGGAGTTCAGGGGGGCCACGAAGGGGGCCCGGTTGATTTTGATGCTGTATACCGGATAGCGCCGGTGGGTTTCATCTTCCATGGCCGAGGGGAGGAATACCCTCTTTCGGATCTCTTCAACGCTCAGATCCAGAATGCGGGACGGGTCGTAGCGCAGATCTGCGCAGAGCATGGTATCCCGGCCCTGGCGCGCGCCTTCCCCGGGTACGCCCAGGGGGCAGATGAGGGTGGTTGCTCCTTCTTTTCGGGTGAGCAGGGGGGAGCTGTGCACCAGCGCCGGGCGGCTGTTCAGGTTGAACAGTTTTCTCAGCTCGTCCTTCTTCCGGTGTTTCCAGCTCCAGTTGAAAAGCCGGGGCTGTTTGTCATGAATCAGCTTTGCCATTTCAATGGTGGCGTATACATCCGAAAGGGCATCGTGAGCCTGATCGTGGCCGATACCGTTGGCCGCCGAAAGCCGTTCCAATCGGAACTGAGGTTTCCCCTCATCTGTTTCCGGCCAGATGATCCCCTCCGGACGCAGATCATGGGTTGCCCGTACGAGATTGATGATATCCCAGCGGCTGTTGCCGTTGGAGTACTCCCTGAGGTAGGGATCGAACAGGTTTCGGTAGAAAAGATTACGGATGAACTCGTCATCGAAGGCAATGGAATTGTATCCGGTGACGGTTGTGCCGGGAACCATCATGATATTGAATATTTCCCGGGCAAACTGGTACTCAGGTAAACCCTTGCTTCTGCATTCCCGGGGGGTGATCCCCGTCACCAGGCAGGCCTGGGGGTCGGGAAGGTAATCCTCAGAAGGGATGCAGTAGAGCACCACCGGTTCGCCGATGATTTCAAATTTCATGTTGGTGCGCACAGCGGCAAATTGGGCTATGCGGTCATGAAAGGGATTCGTGCCGAAGGTTTCCAGGTCGTACCAGAGAAATGATTGTTCCATAGATTGCTAGAGTTTATAATAGATCACGATTCGGGTCATCACCGGATTATTGTGAGGAGTATCTAATGCTTGAACTTCAAGAGTTGAAAAAGGATTTTGAGGGTGTACGTGCGGTGGATTCACTGAGCCTGAGCCTGAAGCGGAGCGGTATTTTCGGCCTCCTGGGTCCCAACGGAGCGGGAAAATCCACAACCATCCGAATGATCCTCCAGATCATCATGGCAGACAGCGGAAAGATTTTATTTGACGGAAGACCCATCACCTCCGCAGACCGTGAACGGATCGGCTATCTGCCGGAGGAACGGGGGTTGTATCCTAAAATGAAATGCGGAGAAACCCTGGAGTACTTCGCCCGGCTGAAGTCCGTGGAGCCCGGGGAAAATTTGAACCGCCGAATAGATTACTGGCTGGATCGTTTCCAGCTCAGTGAGTATAAGAACCGCAAAGTGGACGATTTAAGCAAGGGAATGGGGCAGAAGCTCCAGTTTATTGTGACTTTGCTGCACGACCCGGATCTGCTGATCCTTGACGAACCCTTCAGCGGTCTGGATCCTCTGAGTCAGAATCTGATTCTTGAAATTCTCACCGAGCTGAAACGGGATGGAAAAACGATTCTCTTTTCCACGCACATAATGGATCATGCGGAAAAAATCTGTGACGAAATCTGCATCATCAACCGGGGGGCACAAATACTCAGCGGACGCCTGAGCGACATTAAAAGCAGCAGGGGGAATAACACCCTCTACCTTGAATCGGAGCAGGACTTTCCCCGATTGGAAGATATTCCCGGGGTTCAGTCGGTACTTTCCTTTCCCCGGGGGAGGGAGATTATGCTGGAGCAGGGGAACGACGGCCAGCAGCTTCTGAAAACCCTGCTTGAGCAGATATCAATTCAGAGATTTGAATTCAAAGCCCCCTCCCTGCACGCAATATATTCCGAACTCCTTGGAGCAGATCATGAAAAGCAATAAAACCTGGGTAATAGCCCTGCAGCATTTGCGCACCACGGCGCTGACCAAAGCCTTCGCCGTTACAACGATTCTGGGACCGTTTCTGATTCTGGCCATCTCAATTCTCCCCGGGCTTCTTGCCAACGATCCCTTCACCTATGACGACGATACCAGGGTGGCCTTGGTGCGGCCGGATGATGAGAGCCTCTTCCGCAACATCGAAAATGCACTGGAAGAGGGGGGCGGAAGAATTATTCTGGAGCCCGTGTCCGGGGAGGATGAAGGAAGGAAACTTCTGGACGAAGATGAGGTGACCGCCATGGTTGCCCTTTCCGAGGATCTGGAAACCATCCGCTACTTCAGCAAAACCGATACCGCATACCACATTCAGCAGGCTGTCCGGGGAGCAGTGAACTCCATTGCGTACCAGCGGAAGCTTGAAAAATACAATATTGAGCCCCGGGTCGCCGAAGACCTGAACAGTAATCCCCAATTCCGCTTCATTCGGGTGGGAGCTGCCGGAGATGACGATCAGGGGGATGATGGTTTTGAGAACACCATATTTGTGGTGGTCACCCTGACCATGCTTCTGTATATGACCATCCTCTTCTACGGTCAGGTGATAGCCCGCTCGGTGGTTCTGGAGAAAACCAGCAGGACCATAGACCTGATGATGAGCTCGGTGAGCAGCGGACAGCTGATGATGGGTAAGATCCTGGGCATCGGCACCGCAGGGGTGATCCAGTACGGCATTTGGATCGGCGCACTCCTGCTGTTCAGTTCGGTAAGCCGGGAACTGTGGGATATCGGTTTGCCTGCCAGCCTTCAGCCCGGAAATCTCCTGATACTCATGGTGTTTTTTGTGCTTGGATTTCTGCTGTATGCGGCCTTTTACTCAGCCATCGGGGCTGCGAGCAAGGATGAGCAGCAGGTGGGGCAGCTGGGTATGCCGCTGATCCTGTTTCTCATTGTGCCCATGATGATGATCGCTCCCATTACCATCAGTCCCGGCAGTTCCATGGCAGTTGGGTTGAGCCTTTTTCCCCTGACCAGTCCGCTGGTGATGGTGATGCGTTCGGTGGCGGCTGCAGTCCCCCCGTTCCAGGTGGTTCTTTCAGCGGGAATCCTCATCGCATCCATTTTTGCTGTGGGATACATTGCAGCCAGAATTTTCCGTACTGGAATTCTCATGACCGGGAAAAAGGTCCGGCTTTCCGAGGTGCTGCGCTGGATTCGGGAATGATTCCGGCTATAGTATTACATAGCCGTAGTAGCATTCAGCAGCTATGGTGTTACAGCCATGGCTTTACAGCGATGGAATTATAGTTATGGAATCATAATGACGGATACACAGACGGACGGCGGTATACGTGGCGGACAGAAATACAACGCTGCTGGATTGCATTAAAGGCAACCGGTATGTGACAGTACAGAATGCTCTCATGAGGGTCAGCGATCAGAATCTTGCGCTGGCCCTTTACTATCTCCACGAAGAGGATAGAAGATATGTTCTTTCCTTTATCGCACCCGCCAAGACCGAGCGTGTTGAAACTGCACTCAAGCGGCTTGAGCAGGTGAAGGTTCGGGATGAGTACTGCAGTCATGCAGTGGAACTGATTATCGGTCATATTCGGGGGATGCACGGGGACCGCAGCAGTCAGGCTATTACCGGCCCCGGAAACGGCCGTGAACTGTACAGAAGAGGAAGGAACTAACCAGTGAACCATCAAGATACAGATCAATATAAACCCCGATATACCGAGGCAGAATCCGATTCCCGGCTGGGTTCGGAGTTCAGGGACGGCAGGGCGTTTTTTTCCATATGGGCTCCGCAGGCTGATGCGGTTCATGTATACCGTGTTTCCCTCTCCTATTTAACGAACTGGTACTGGCCCGCAGGCGGTTCAGCGGCTTCCGAAGTACAGGCTGCACAGGATGACCTGCCCGGTGTTCATCTTCCACCGGAGGCGGGCAGGTTTCTTAGTCTGGAATACAGCGCAGAAGAGGGTGTCTGGCGGGGAGATGCAGAACTTGCAACCCCAGTGGATGAGTCGGCATTTCAATATATGATAATCCGCAACGGCGAAGCCCGCCCCCTCTGCCATCCCTACGCCCGGGCCCTGGCGCCCTTTCCCGGTCCCCGGGGGGGACAGCCCTGGGAGGTTCTTCTTCCGCCCCCGGGGCATCCGGATTCAGGAAGATTGGTTCCCCCAAACGGCTGGGAAGGTCTGGAGCTGCCTGTGGAAAGCCATCCCGGCCGTGAAAAGGATAACCGGGTAATATATGAGCTTCATGTCCGGGATATGACCATTCATCCCCACAGCAACGTTGCTCCGGAGAAGCGGGGCAGCTATGCCGGTCTGGTGGAGAAGCTGGATTATATTGCCGGGCTGGGGGTGAGTCACATTCAGCTTCTGCCGGTGATGAAATGCTACAGCATCGATGAAACCCTGCGGGAGTACAACGGTTCACCCCGTTCCGGGGAAAACAACTACAACTGGGGATACGATCCCCTCTCATATTTTACCCCGGAGGGCTGGTATTCCGTGGATCCGGAAGATCCGTATCTGCGGATATCCGAACTGAAAACCCTGATCAAGGAAGCACACCGCCGGGGATTACGGATTATTCTGGACGTGGTGTACAATCATATGGCCGACAGCAGCCTGCTTGAACCCTCTGCCCCGGGATACTGGTTCCGCAGGGATGAACACGGCGGGTTTACCTCCAACTCCGGCTGCGGAAACGATGTGGCCAGCGAACGGACAATGGTTCGCCGTCTGATTCACCACAGCCTGGAATATTTTGTGCGGGAATTCCATGTGGACGGGTTCCGCTTCGATCTGATGGGCCTTTTGGATTCCAGAACAGTCCTTGAAGCGGATGAGAAGCTGCGTGCTCTCAGGCCGGACATTATGCTGCTGGGCGAAGGCTGGCGGATGTATAACGGAGAAGAGGGTACCCGGGGCATGGACCAGGATCTTGCCGCCCAGCATTGTCATGTGGCCATGTTCAGCGATGAAATCCGGGATATGCTCAAGGGCGGGGGGCTGAATGAGGCCAGTCAGGGGTTCCTCAGCGGACTGGAGCGGGATAAGGAGCTGGTGCTCTCAAATCTTCTGGGGAATCCCCGGCAGTACTTTTCCTCCCACCGGCCGCTGCAGGTGGTGAATTATCTGGTCTGTCATGACGGTCTGACCCTGAGAGATTCCCTGTGCCATAACTACGGTATCGATACTTCCTCCGCCTCGGGCAGGTGGGAGCTGGCCCAGCGCATACGGGCGGCGAATCTTCTTTTAGCAAGCAGCCAGGGTATTATATTTCTTCATGCCGGCCAGGAGCGGGGCAGGAGCAAACCCAATCCTCCGGATTCTGATTACTCCGCAATAGGGCCCTATGTCCATAACTCATATCACAGCGATGACGGGGTGAACGCATTTCCCTGGACCATGGAGGCCGAATTCGCCGGGCTGCCCGATCATCTGAGAAAGATTCTGGAATTTCGCAGGAATGAGCCTCTTCTCCACCTGGATGATCATGAGGAGCTTCATGCGTCGGCAAGACTCATAGAAACACCCGGGGCGTTCAGTTTCGCTTATACCATCAGCGACGGATCCCGGGGAATAGTGATAGGGGTGAATCTGGAGAACCGGAGTTTCAGCTGCAGCTTGAAGGACTCCCTTCCCGGTGGGCATCATTTTACGGTGATTGCGGGGGACGCCAGGATGGAGGAAGACCTGTGCAGGATGGACCCCTTCGGTTCTCTTCTGATGACCTATGACATTTCTTAGCTTCCGGAATCGGATTCATATGAAATTGTGTTCAATATATTGACTTTTGAATGTTGTTGAGATGCCATCTCTAGTGTATAATAGGGCCGTACCAAAAAATTCCACGTACCGGGAATACGATTTATAGGGACTTATATGACAGATTCAACTCTGAGCGTTGAATCTCACTCTTCAATGGTGACACAGGAAGGCATTGTTGAGGAAATGAGAAACAACCACGCTCTTGTCAGAATATACCAGAACTCCAGTTGTGCAGGCTGTAAGGTCTCCGGATCATGCAGCAGCAAAACGCTGGGAGGGAATAACAGCCGGATTATCGAAGCCATGGCGGACGACGGTGTGGCCGTGGGCTCGAAGGTTATTCTCCGGATGCGTACACGTGACGGATTTCTCTCCGTGCTCCTGTCGTTTATTCTGCCGCTTATTCTACTATTCAGCTTTATTCTGTCTCTCCAGTCTCTTGATATCAGGGAAGAGATGCTGGCCCTCGGCGGGCTGGGAGTTCTTTCGGGATACTACCTGATTCTCAGTTTATTCCGTAATATTCTCAAACGGCATATCAGCTTCACCGCCGTTCCTGCATCCCAGGCCCACCCCGTGGTATGTGATAATCTTTGATAGGCAAGGCAGTTTCAACAGACAGTAAGTTGGAAACTGCCGGTTCGAATCCACGATAGGGGTTGAGTATGACAGTTGTTTACTCTCTGGTTAGTCTCGGCGGAATAGCTGCGCTGTTTGCTGTTCTGCTGTTTATAGTCGCCCGGCGATTCCATGTGAATGAAGATCCCCGGGTGAAGGAAGTGGAAGAGCTGCTGCCCGGAATCAACTGCGGAGCCTGCGGTTTTCCAGGATGCAGTGCCATGGCGGAAGCTCTGGTAAAGGGCGCGGAAGCGGGAGATATCTCCCATCTGAGCTGTCCTCCCGGCGGTCCCAGCACCATGGAAGAGATCGGTGAATATTTCGGTCTCAGCACAGGGGAATTCGCACAGAAAGTGGCTGTCCTTCGCTGCGGAGGAGACTGCGATGCGGCTCCCCGGAAAAGCAGTTATCAGGGTCCTTCAAGCTGCAGCATTGAACATATGCTTCACTCCGGTGAATCCGGATGCCCCTTCGGTTGTCTGGGACAGGGTGACTGTGAGGTGGTGTGCGAATTTGATGCTCTTCATATGAACCCGGAAACCGGTCTGCCCGAAGTGGATGCGGAAAAATGTACCGCCTGCAACGCCTGCGTTGAGGCCTGTCCCCGAAATCTCTTTGAACTCAGACCCGTGGGCCGCCGTGAACGCCGTGTATGGGTGAACTGTCAGAGTCAGGAAAAAGGTGCGCTTGCCAAAAAACACTGCAGCAATGCCTGTATCGGCTGCGGAATCTGCGTAAAAACCTGCCCGGAAAAAATCCAGGCCATCAGCATGGAAAACAACCTTGCATATATAGATCCCCAGAAATGCATCATGTGCGGAAAATGCATCCCCGTATGTCCCACAGGAGCCATTCAGGCCACCTTTGAGGTGAAGCAGAAAAAAGCTCCGGCACAGGAGGCGAAATCATGACACAGCTCAAGACCTTTCCCATGGGAGGAATTCATCCCCCGGAGGAAAAGCTTACCTCAGATATGCCGGTGCAGCCTCTTCCCCTGCCCAAAGAGGTCACAGTACTTCTGGGGCAGCATCTGGGTAAACCCGCGGCAGCCCTGGTCAAACCGGGAGATGAGGTGAAAGCAGGCACCCTCATCGCCAAAGCCGACGGATTTATTTCCGCCAACGTTCATTCCCCTGTTTCAGGTAAAGTGAAGCGGATCACCACCGCCTACGATGTCTCCGGCTTTCCCAGGGATGCGGTGATTATCGCTGTAAACGGAGACGAGTGGGAAGAAGAAATCCAGGTTGAGTCCGATCCTTTGTCCACGCTTCCCGATGATCTGGGAGATATTAACACCAAGCTTCTGGACCGGGGTGTGGTGGGTCTGGGGGGGGCAACCTTCCCCTCCAATGTGAAGTACAGCATTCCCCCGGGAAAACATGCTGACACCTTGATCATCAATGCCGTGGAGTGCGAGCCCTATCTCACCTCGGATCACCGCATTATGCTAGAATACGCCGATGAAATTCTTCTGGGGGTTGAAATTCTCCGGAGGAATCTTGGGGTGGACCGGGTGTTTATCGGAATTGAAAACAACAAACCCGATGCCGTGGAGCATATGGAAGAACGGCGCAGTGCGCTGGGCCTGAATTTCACCATCCAGCCGCTGAAGGTGAAGTATCCCCAGGGAGCTGAAAAACAGCTGATCAAGGCGGTGACCCGCCGTGAAGTTCCCTCGGGAACCCTGCCCATTGAGGTCGGCTGTGTGGTGAACAATGTTGCAACCGCCCGGGCGGCCTATGACGCGGTAATCCGGAATAAACCCCTGGTTGAACGGGTGGTGACGGTAACCGGACGGGGAGTGCGCAATCCCGGCAACTACCTGGTACGCATCGGCACCCCATTACGTGAACTCATTGAAGCCGCAGGAGGTTTCAGCGACGATGCAGCCAAGGTGATCCTGGGAGGACCCATGATGGGCAAGGCCGCCCAGCGCCTGGATATTCCCGTGGTGAAGGGTACCGGCGGGGTGCTTGTGCTCACCGGCCAGGAAGCCGCCAGGAAACCGGTGGAGACCTGTATCCGCTGCGGGCGCTGTGTGAAGGTATGCCCCATGGGACTTGAACCCTATCTGCTGCAGCAGCTTACCGAGCTGAAAAGATACGATGACGCTGACCGCAGACGTATTACCGATTGTGTGGAATGCGGAAGCTGCAGCTACACCTGTCCCTCAAACCGGCCCCTGCTGGATTACATCCGCCTGGGAAAAGCAACAGTGATCGCCGCAAAACGCAGGGCGAAATAAAGGTAGGATTCATGAGCAATATGCAGAATAATCTCACAGTTTCCCTCTCCCCCCACGTCCAGGACAGGGATTCGGTATCCAATGTAATGTGGACGGTGAATCTTGCGCTGCTGCCGGCTCTGCTGGTGAGCGTGCTGAACTTCGGCATCAGAGTGCTGGCTGTGAATGCCGCGGCGGTTCTGGCGGCGGTTCTTACCGAGTATCTGGTAAGCCGCTTCATGCTGAAACGGGAGCCCAGGATTTCCGACGGCTCGGCGGTTCTCACCGGCCTGCTCCTGGCGTTCAACGTACCTGCGGGAATTCCCTTCTGGCAGGTGATTACCGGGGCGGTATTTGCCATCGGCGTGGCCAAGATGGCCTTCGGCGGTCTGGGCCACAACCCCTTTAACCCGGCTCTGGCCGGACGGGCGTTTATGCTGGTTTCCTTTCCCGCCGACATGTCCAGGTGGCCGGCGGTGGCATCCGGAGTGTTATCCTGGAATGTGGATGCGGCGTCCAGTGCCACACCCCTTGCCCGTCTTGCAGAAAGCGGAACCGCCGACCTTCCCGGATATCTCGATCTGTTTCTGGGCCGGATGAGCGGCTCCATGGGTGAGATTTCCGCCCTGGCCATTCTTGTGGGGGGGATCTATCTCCTCTGGAAGAAGGTGATCAGTCCGGAAATCCCTCTCCTTTTTCTGGGGACACTGGCACTGTTCACCGGAATTTTCTGGCTGATTGATCCATCCATGTATGCGGATCCCCTCTTTCACCTGCTCAGCGGCGGAGCCATGCTCGGCGCCTGGTTTATGGCTACGGATATGGTGACCAGCCCCATGACTTTCAAGGGAAGGGCCGTGTATGCGGTGAGCATCGGACTTCTCACGGGAATTATCCGTCTTTTCGGATCCTATCCCGAGGGGGTGAGCTATGCGATTCTCATCATGAATGCTTTTACCCCCATCATCGATAAATACATCGTGCCCCGGCGGTTCGGCATCAATAAACCCGCCGTGCTTCCCCAGGCTCCCCGGGAGCCCGCAGGAGGTGAAAAATGAGCAGTGCAGCAAAGAAAGCAAAAAAGATTGAATCAAGCTTCGTGAATATGGTGGTCGTTCTTCTGCTTATTGCCCTGATTTCCGCAGGAATTCTGGCGGCCACATATGAATACACCAAGGAAGATATCGCCGGGCATCAGCTTGCCAAGCAGATCGCTGCCATCGATGCGGTGCTCCCGGAATACGACAACAATATTCTGGAAGATCAGCGGCAGATTGACGGCATGAGCGTGTTTCCCGCCTACAGCGGGGGCAGCCTGGTGGGGGTAGCGGTGCTGGGATTCAGCGACCGGGCGTTCAGCGGCGAGATGGAGGTGATGGCCGGCTTTTCTCCGGACGGTACCCTGCTGAATGCCACAGCGGTCCGTCATGCCGAGACCCCCGGTCTTGGGTCCAAGGTAAACGACGAGCGTTTTGCCTCCCAGTTCACATCCATCGATATGACCGCAGCTGATCTGTCCGGGGACGGCAATAATTCCGGAGGGCTGGCGGTCCGTAAAGACGGGGGTGAAATTGATTCCATCACCGCCGCCACCATCAGTTCCCGGGCGTACTGCCATGCGGTAAATACCGCCTGGAATTCTGCGCGGCAATTTTTCGGAGGCAGAGAATGAGCATAGCAAAGACATTTTCCAAAGGCTTTTTCCGGGAGAACCCGGTATTCGTACTGCTGTTGGGCATGTGTCCCACACTGGGGGTGACCAATTCGGCGGTTAACGGCCTGGCCATGGGCCTTGCCACCACCACCGTGCTGCTGGGCTCCAATATGGTGATCGCAGCGGTGAAAAACATGATACCCGAAAAGGTGCGGATACCCGCATACATCGTGGTGATCGCAAGCTTTGTAACAGTTATCGACCTGATGATGGCTGCCAAGCTTCCCTCACTGCACGAACAGCTGGGCCTCTTTATCCCCCTGATTGTTGTAAACTGCATCATCCTGGGCCGGGCGGAAAGCTTCGCATCCAAGAACAATGTGCTCTACTCCTTTGTAGACGGGTTGGGAATGGGGCTGGGTTTTGCCATGGCCCTCACCATGCTGGGTGCAGTGCGTGAAATTCTGGGAAGCGGTTCGCTTTTCGGCTTCAGCTTCGTGGCAGAAGAAGCCACCACCATGCTGCTGTTTATCATGCCTCCGGGGGCCTTTATTGCCCTGGGTTTTATTATCGCCGCAGTGAACGCTGTGAAAAATCTGCCCCGACGGGCAGGGTCCGGCAGCCCGAAGGCTGGCGAATCCAAACCGGCGGATGAAACCAAAGGCACAGCCGATCCTGCTTCTGCCGGCCAACCCGCCTCCGCCGGCGGGAATGCATCCTAAGGAGGGATAGTATGGAATTATTCAGTCTTTTTATCACCGCAGCGCTGGTGAACAATATTGTACTGGTTCAGTTTCTGGGAATCTGTCCCTTTCTGGGTGTGAGTTCCCGAATCTCCACCGCCCTGGGAATGGGGGCGGCGGTGATGTTCGTCATGACCCTGGCCAGCATCGTAACCTTTCTGATTCAGAACCTCATTCTCGTCCCCCTGGAGATCACCTTTCTTCAGACGGTGGCCTTCATTCTGGTAATTGCCGCTCTGGTGCAGATGGTTGAGCTGATCATCAAGAAGGTGAGTCCTGTGCTGTACCAGGCCCTGGGGGTGTTCCTTCCCCTGATTACCACCAACTGTGCGATCCTGGGGGTGGCTCTTCTGGTGGTGCGGAACAACTATAATCTGGGGGAGGGAATTGTATTTGCCGCCGCCAGCTCCATCGGCTTTACCCTGGCCCTCTTCATTTTTGCGGGGATCAGGGAGCGTCTGGAGTTTGCGGACCTGCCCAAGGCCATGAAGGGCGCACCGGTTTCCCTGGTGACTGCCGGACTTCTGGCTCTGGCCTTTATGGGGTTTGCGGGCATCGGCTGATACCCGCCCCCTCAGGCATTCTGAATGCGGTCCGCTATATGTGTGTCAGAATCATAGAACTGGCAACATACACGCCCATATGAAGAGTGTAAAACACATACTGATAGATAAAAAACCTGAGATACAGGCTCCCGGCGGTACACTCCCTGAACCGTGTTGCCCAATGGGGGCCAAAGCTCAGCCCTGCAGCTATGAGTGACAGGAGAAGTGAGACCAGGAAAAACGCCTGGGATCCACCTCCCACCGCAGGCCTGAATGACAGATGAGCTGTTTCATTCATCAAAAAGTTGAGAATTATCAGACTGATACTGATATGCAGTGCAACACCGGCGGCCGCCGGCAGAGCGGCTTTCAGCCGGGGGTTTTTAAAGCGGGTTGAGAGCAAAGACGTGAGAAACAGCGATGCCGCCACCATGATAGTGAATAGAAATATCAGTCCCAGACCGCCGGCACTGAGGGTCATGGCCAGGGTCATCCCCGCCACATACCCGATCAGCCCGCCGTCAACCCGGATGCTCTGTTCAATGAGCCCGGGATTCGAACTCGCAAGATAGAGCTGACGCTTCTCGTTCTCCACATCGTAAAAGATGATATGTTCGTCAGGACCCATATCCGCCAATCCGGCGAACTTGCTCATTGACCGGGTTTTGGTGAAAAGCCTGAATTCCGGAGGCTCATCGGGACTCATGGTAAACCCCGCGATATTCACGCCCTCAAGGGTTTCAATCTGGGCATTATACTCCATAAAATTCTCCCGGGCATTGAGGATCCGGTATTTGCTGCGGTACATGGGCATTTCCAGGGTTCCCAGATCTTTCCGCTCCGGCCGGGGAGCAAGCTTCCATTGCAGAGCGCTGATCCTGTTCACTCCGAAACGGATATCCCTGAAAAGAAACAGCATGCTCAGAGTATTATCAGTTACATGAATGTCCATGAGATCTTCAGGATTATCATTCCCGGCAGCGCCCAGGTTACGGACGCTGGGTCCATGCAGTGAATCAACGGGCAGGAAGCTGTGTACAATCTCCCTGATTCCCGGCGAGGTTTCAATGACGGCGGCGGCGTGAAGCCCCTCGTTCACGGAGGCTGCGGCATAACTCAGCACCCTGCCTTCAATCATAACCAGAGGATCCGACTCCCGCCGGTTCAGGTTCACCGCGTATAGGCCGCCGTCCTCCCGGAACAGGGCGTACTCTCCCTCCACCCGCAGAAGTTCGCCGTCAGCCGATATCTGCTCAACGGAGCCGGCGGGGGAAATGTACCGGATGCCCGGTTGACTGCCCCCTTCCACAACCAGCGCAAGGCTGGAAAGCTGTATTGCCCATTCCTGAGCTCCGCTTTCAGGCTGATGAAGATGGAAAACTCTGGATTGGGAAATATCCGCAGGAATATCCCGGTTCTGACTGATCTTTCCGTCGGGTCCCAAAAGCGCCACCCGTACCCGGGATCCGTCCACTGATGCCACAGCCGAATTTTCTCCGTCACTCAGAACATCAACATGTCCCGGGCTGATCCGGGAAAATCCGTACTCCGCAGAAAAGAGAGGAATGGCATTGCTCATACCCGGGGAGGGAGGGGCAATTTCCTTTTGTCCCAGGCTGTATGCATAGAGCAGCAGGAGCAGAACCGAGATAATCACCACAGCAATAACGGATATGCGGTTAAGTGTCCGTTCCCGTTGGATGTACGTGTTCTGGATTTTTTGGCTGTTTTCAGAAATCATGAAATGGAGTATACCCCGGCCCCCGGCAACTGTATATGCATGGCATTCAGATTGATTTTTGCTGCCCGGATGGATCAAACTACTAGACGGACTATGAGCATGATGTAAAAAAATACAGAAAAACGCCTGTTTTTCAAAATTTATAACCCATTTTTAATAATCCTGCGCTATAGTATTCATATGCGTGCTGGGATACTTCAAGATGTGTATGTGGGCAATCGGGGAACCGCGCATTTGGTTCAGGTTCTTGAGCAATGGCGAATCGGCAAACCGCTGATTCTATCGTCCCAGAAGGCCTGGGACATGATTCCGTTCAAACAGGTCCTTTCCAACAGTAAAATTCGAACGCAGAATTACCGTCTCTACTCTGGATTTACCTATCCGGTGACAAATGTGGAAATTGAAGCCGCCATGAAATACTACATGGAGAGGGATTTCGATTCCATTATCTGTCTGGGGAGGGAAGGGGCCATAGATCTGGGGAAGATGCTCAGGCATTATCTATTTGATGCCGACGACGACGAAATATATCTTTTTGAATCCTTCCTTCATCCTGATGCGGAGGATGATATTATCACATCCCAAATCAAAGCCTTCCGGAACAGAGTTTCACGGCGGCCGAAAATTATCGCGGTTTCCAGCGGATTCGGCAGCGGTGCGGCGGTGAGCAGCCGGTCGTACTATCTGCGGGGAAGGAAGATGTGCGAATTGGTGGATGAGCAGATGGTTCCCGAACTGGCCTGCTTCGATCCATTCTTCAGCAGCCTCCAAAGCCCGTCTCAAATAGCCGGTGAAGGATTTGACAGCATTTCCCACGCCGTGGAAGGGATGTGGAGCGCCAAAGCCGATGACCAAAGCATCGCCCTGAGCAGAAAATCTCTGGGGCGGCTTATTAATGCTCTGCCGGAAGCCGTTGAGGGAAGCAATGATGCATTGCTGGAAATTGCAGACAGCTCAATCCAGGCTGCAAAAAGTCTGGACGGTTCGGGACTTACCGGGCCCCATGCGCTGACCTTTTACCTTACCAGTTTATTCCGGGTTCCCCATGGAATGGGGCTGGCAGTGCTTCTGCCGGCGTTTATTGAGTACAACTATTCCCTGGATGACGATGACTGTCAGCATCCCCGGGGAGCCGCCTGGGTGAGAAAGAATATTCTGGATATCAGTCACGTTATCGGGGAAGATACCCCCAGGGAAGCAGGCGCCCGGCTTATGTCTTTGCGAAAACGCTTCGGGTTGCCCGGAACTCTTCACGACCTGGGAATAAGCACCAGGGACGATATTCACCGGCTCATCGATGTCGGGTTCAATCCCCGCCAGGCCCGGAACAACCCCAGAAGGCTGCAGAGCGAATCTCTGAAACGGATGCTTTACGGTCTGCGATAAAAACGGACTGCAATATTAACGGACTGCATTAATATCCGGGGCGTTCAGCCGCCCCGGCCTTCTGCTGTGAACTGAAACGGCGCTGTTATTGTTCATCCCCGTGTTCCGGATCTGAGGGGACAAGAATTACCGGTTTGCCGGTTGCCTTCAGTACCCCTTCGGCCACCGAACCCACAACCAGATGGTACATGGCGCCGTTTCCGTGGCTTCCCATAAGAATATAATCAGCTCCGAATTCCGAAGCCTCCCTGGCGATGGCCTGGGAAACGGGACCGCTGGGAGTGGAAATCTCACAGGGAATATCATCAGCTTCCAGATCCTCTTTCAGATTCATCAGCTTCCGGATATCCTTCCGGCGCTGAATACCTTCCTCTTCGTTGCCCTTGTTGTGAACCACAGAACTTGGCTGGCTGGGTCTGTCTCCGGTAACGTATATCAGCATGACCTGAACCGGACAGGTTTTAGCCAGTTTCCGGGTTTCGGCCATTACCTTCTCCGTTAAAGGTGAGAAATCAATACAGCTTACGATCTTTCTCATGTAATACTCCTGGTAGTGGTAAGTTTCAGCCGGGCTGATTGCCAGCATCACCGGCTTCTGGTACCCTAGCAGTATACACGGGAGGTACCATGGCGTGGAAGCCTGAAATGATCGCGGAAGTTCTCCATGAGTGCGGCCGGCTTGCCCTGGATATCCAGCAGTCCGCCAAGCGGAGAATCAAAGCGGATAATACCATCGTTACAGAAGCGGATACCCGCATTGAGGCCTTGATCCGACAGCGCCTGGAGGAGAAGGATGCGAACAATTCCCCGGATTCTCAGGGTGAGTTATTTTTTATCGGTGAAGAAACTTCTTCCGAACACGGCGAAACCTACCACCGCCAGGCTCTGCAGGGCCGCTGCTATGTTACCGATCCCGTGGACGGAACAGTCCTGTATTCCAACGGTCTGCCCGGCTGGGGAATTTCCCTGGGCTATATGGAGAAGGGGAGGCTGGCTGAGGGAGCAATTCTCTATCCGTTCTCCGGAGAACTGCTGTTAAGCAGCGGGGATACCGTGCTGTACGGCAGAAGCGGGAAAAACCGTTTCCCGGAGTTTCATCAGCTCCGGGAATTGAAGGCCCCGGACCCCAGGGCATCCAGCCCGGTATTGACGGTGAGCCAGACCATCGTGAAACACGGACGCTATGACGGGCCTCTTTCGGTTCTCTCCACAGGATCCTGCGTTTCCAGTATGCGCAATCTGGCTTTGGGTGGAAGCGTGGGATACCTGACCCGGACCCGTTTATGGGATCTGGCGGCGGGGTTTCCCATTCTGCATAAGCTGGGGCTGAAGGCGTTCACCCAGGACGGTCATGAATTTCCCCTGGAAATCAGCGATGAATTCTGGAACATTCCCCCGGTTGAGCGGAGGCATCATTGGAGAATGAAGCAACATGTGCTGTTTTGTTCCCATGAGCAGGTGTTCCGGGACGTGATGGCCCACAGCAGGATTCCGTGAACCGGGTATTCAGAAAAGAAGCGTTACTCAAGCAACACGCGCTATTCAATGCACGCGTTATTCAGGGAAGGAGCCGTTCCTCAAGAATAACCATGTCCTCAGGCCGGGCGATCACATCCGGATGACCCTGGCCGAGAATTCCCGGGATCTCTGCACTGTGTCTTCCGATAATTTTCTCCAGTTCCCCGCTGTCGAATGCGGTTACAAGTTTTATCCGGTCGTTCACCAGCACCACATCGCCCCGCTGAAACACCCCTTCCACGGAGATGATGCCCCGGGGAAGCAGGCTGCGGTGTTCCCGCATGGCTTCCAGAGCTCCATTGTCCACCACTATGCGGCCTGAGGCCTCAGCATGTTTAATCCAGCGCCTGCGCTGTTTCATGGGAACTGCGGATTCAAACAGGCTTCCCAGATTTTCACCGGCACAGATCCGGGTAACCGCATCTTCTTCCCTGCCCTGGGCGAGTACTACCCGGCAGCCGGCGTCCCTGGCAATATCCACAGCCTTCAGCTTGGTGCGCATTCCCCCGGTGGAAAATCCGCTTCCTCTGCCGCCTGCTGCTTCACGGTGATGATTCTCCAGCCGGGGAATATAGCTGAGTTTCCGGGCGTCGGGATTTTCTCTGGGATTGGCGTCGTAGAGACCGTCAATATCACTGAGAATAATCAGCAGCTCGGCATCGATCTTGCTCGCAACATAGGCCGAGAGCTGGTCGTTGTCACCGAATGCCCGGCCGATCTCCTCAGTGCTGATGCTGTCATTCTCGTTGATCACGGGGATTACCCCCAGCTGCAGAAGTTTTTCCACCGAGCGTTTGAGATTATTGAAACTGTCCCTGCGGTTGAACTGATCTCTGGTTACCAGTATCTGGGCGACGGCCATTCCCCGCTGTGAAAATGCATCCCGATAGGTCTGCATGAGCAGGGGCTGGCCGATGGAGGCGCAGGCCTGTTTCATGGCCATATCCTGACTTCGCTGCTGCAAGCCGAGACTGTGGGCGCCCATTCCGATTGCGCCGGAGCTTACGATCAGAATTTGCCGCCCCTGTGAATGGAGCGCTTCGCACTGGCGGCTCAGTTCATGGATGTAATCCTTGTCTATGCCGCTGCCCCGGGGATCACTGATGGTCTGGGTACCGATCTTGATGACTATGCGTCGTGCTTTCCCGAGCTGCTCTCTGCTTATTGTGTGCTGATACTGATCATCGCTCATTTTGAGAGAATCCGTAGCGTTCCGTGCTCAGAGGTTTGTGGGTGAATGAGGATTTTCCGGAGGCGAAATCCTCCACAATTTGTCCCTGGCCGAACAGCCGCCACTGATAGATGGTCAGCCCTTCCATGCCCACCGGTCCTCTGGCGTGAATTTTATTGGTGCTGATACCCACCTCAGCCCCCAGACCGTAGCGGAAGCCGTCGGCGAATCGGGTGGAACAGTTCCAGAGGGCGCTGGCAGTATCAACGGAATTCATAAACTGAAGCGCAGCTGCGGAGTCGCCGGTGATGATGCTGTCGGTGTGACCCGAACCGTATGCGTTGATGTGTTCAACCGCCTGTTCCAGGGAATCAACAATTTTGATCGATAGGATGTAGTCAAGGTATTCGCTGCTCCAGTCCTCTTCCACGGCTTCCTTCATTTCCGGAACCAGTTCCCGGGCAGCGCTGCAGCCCCGCAGTTCAACGTTTTTTTCCTGCAATGCCCGGCAGATATCCGGCAGCATTCGCCGGGCTGCATCCTTGTGGATCAGCAGCGTTTCCATGGCATTGCACACAGCCACGTACTGTGTCTTGGAGTCAACGCACACCGACTCGGCCATCCGGGGATCCGCCTGAGCGTCCACGTACACATGACAGATTCCGTCCGCATGTCCCATCACCGGAATTGAGCTGTTATCCATAATGTGGCGCACAAACTCATTGGATCCTCTGGGAATTATCAAGTCCACCAGCTCATCCATATCCAGCAGTTGAGTCACATCTTCCCGGCTTGTCAGCTGGCCCAGCCAGCCCCTGGGCAGACCTGCAGAAACCGCCGCATCGTGCATCACTCTGTTGAGAACCTCCAGGGTCTCCCGGGCCTCGGAACCGCCTTTCAGCAGAACTGCATTTCCGCTTTTCAGTCCCAGAGATGCAATCTGCACGGCGGCATCGGGTCGGGATTCGAAAATCATGGCTATGACGCCGATGGGACAGCGCAGTTTATGAAGTTCCAGTCCGGGAGCAAGCTCCCTGCTGGCCAGCACTTCCCCCACCGGGTCTGGAATATCCACAAGTGCGTCCAGCCCCTTGAGGGTCTCATCCAGTTTTTCCTCCTGGAACTTCAGCCGTTTCAGAAGGGGCGGCGCCAATCCTTCAGCCTCGCTTCGTTCCAGATCCCTGCGGTTGGCCCGGAATATCTCTTCACGGGCGGCTTTCAATGCAGCTGATATTTCTCTCAGGGCGCGGTTTTTGGTCTCTGAAGGGAGGGCTGCACTGAGTTTTGAAGCCTGTTCAGCCTGTTCGGCAATCTGTCTGGTGTTCATCGGTTCTGTCCTGGGGCAGCCTGGGAAAATCCGGTATTCCCGGGCTGCGGCGGCGAATATATTTATGGTTTGGTTCCGGGGAAATATCACTCTGTCGGCAAATCCGTCTGCTATACAGATTTAGAACAGCAGGTCATCCTCCGGATCCTGGGTTGTTTGTGATTTACTATTGTATTTCAGATCCTGCAGGGTTTCAATGAACTGCTGTTCCTTCTGATTAAACAGCTCAGGAACGGTAAACGAAAAACATCTTCCTTTCATGGGGGATTTTTCGATTTCTTCTACCAGATGTTTGCTCAGCCCCTTGGAAACGGTTTTTTCACCTTGAAGTATCCCGTTTTCATGGGCGAGAAAGTTCACCACATCCTTCCCTGAGTCAATTTCTACGCATTTCACATAAAAACTGCCATAGCGCTGGGAAATGAATGAAGATATGCCTTCCATGACCCCCACGGAAGAGAGAAAGTGGAGAATGATCTGAAACTCTCCTCCGGAATAACATATGGTGCTGTGAAGAAACTCAAGGTCGATGCTTTGCCGGAAGTGGTAGCTGTCGTCCTGATTACGGATTGTTTCAATGAGTTCATGAAGCATTCGCCAGATCGGTCCGGCGTCCTTGACCTGGGAAACATATATGGTGTTGCTGATCCAGCGTGGTATCATTCGAAGCATGCTCCATGTGGGGAATATTGGGAAATCATATCCTGTTCCCAAAGGATTGTCAAAAACCGGGAAAATTTTCCCGGGATATTTTATTATTTAATATATGAAGGATGATTCAGTTCACAGGCTGGAATGCAATGCCGAGATTTGGCTGGAGCAGATGCTTTCCCGTCACCGGGAAAGCAGCGACGGCGTGCTGAATATGCACGCCTCCCTGGTGCTTCTGAATCTTCAGGGGTTCAGCCGGTTTTTGGATCAGATTCCCCGGCGGACTGATCAGGTCGGTCTTATTACCCAGTTGTACCGGGCGTTCCAGAGTGCGTTCGGGAGTTTTGACGCGTGCCTCTTTTCCCAGCTGGGAGATGAATACCTGTTTGTTGTGGATGAAACGGAGGAGCAGGTAATTTCAGGGGTACGCAGTCTCCACAATACCCTTATATCCCTGAATTTTGAAGTGAATGGTCACAATTCTCTCCACCTGAATTCCCGCATGGTGTGCTCCAGTCAGGATCTTAACGTGTATGCCATCCCGGGGATTCATCGGCCGGTAATCATGCCTTCTGCGGTGGAATTTCTCAAGGATCTTCAGCATGAAGCACAGGTGTGCCGGGCCAGGATTGTGGTGGGAGAGGTTTTTAAGAACAGTATTTCATGCAAGGATCAGTTTCGCCTCATTGCTCTGAGTGCCCGAACCCAGGATGACGATCCTCTGGGGGTGTTTGAATGGCTGGAGCCCTATTCCGAAGGTGAGGGGCGGCAGCTCAGGGAGAACAGGCGTTATACAGACCGGGGCATCAGCTGTTTTCATGCCGGTCTGATAAATGAATCACGGGGGCTTTTTTTCAGTGCTCTCCAGAAGGCACCCTTTGACAGCCTGCCCGGACGGTATCTCAACCGTATTCAACGGAGCAGAAACCCATGATCCTAAATCCTCGAAATTTTATCAGTGAAACATTATCTTTAAAAAGGGATGTGGGAATTGCAATAATTGGTGGCAGGGCACATCCTGTGGGATACGGCAGAGCGAGGATGTTGTGACAGACCGGGAAAATGATGATCTTTTGATATTTGCCGATGAGCAGAATGAAGGTCAGGCTGAAGCTGGAATACAGCCCTGGAAGCTTCTGGTGGTTGATGATGATGAAGAGGTTCATGTGATCACCAGGCTGGTACTTCGGGACTATCAATTTGAAAACCGGGGGGTGGAGCTCATTTCCGCATACTCCGCCGGGAGCGCAAAGGATATTCTGAGGGAAGAGCATGACATTGCCGTAATTCTTCTGGATGTGGTAATGGAAACAGATGATGCAGGACTTCAGCTGGCCAAATGGATTCGTGAAGATCTGAAGAATGATTTGGTTCGGATTATCCTCCGCACCGGCCAGCCCGGAGCGGCACCGGAAAAACGGGTGATCACCGAATACGAAATCAATGACTATAAGTCCAAGACGGAAATAACCGATATCAAGCTTTACACCGCTATAACCGTGGCCATCCGGGGTTACAGGGACCTGAAAATTATCAGGAGAAGCAAGGAGGGTTTCGAAAAAATTGTTGATGCCAGCGCAGCCTTGTTCAGCAACCGTTCCTTTCGGGATTTTTACAGCGGTGTGCTCATGCAGCTCACGTCTCTGCTGAAGATGGATGATGACAGCCTCTATTTGAGAACTCACGGAATTGCTCTGAGGCGCAGCAGCGATGAGTATCGGGTTCTGGCGGGAACCGGAAAATATGCCGATGCGGCGGGAACACTTCTGGAGGATCTTGAGGGTGATGAGATTCATCCCCTGCTGGAAGAGGCCATTCAGCGCAGGGAATCCTTCTTTGCAGATGACAGCTATGTGGGCTTCTTTCAGGTGGATGAAGGAGTGGAGAATATTATTGTGCTCAAGGCTCACGAAGCCATTACCAGTGTTGATCAGGAGTTGATACAGGTTTTCTCGTCCAATGTGGCCATCGCCTTCTCCAATCTCTATCTGAACAATCAGATTGAGAAAACCCAGAAGGAGATTATCTTCACTCTGGGAGAGGTGGTTGAATCCCGTTCCAAGGAAACCGGAAATCATGTCCGCAGGGTGGGGGAGATTGCAGCCCTTCTGGGCAGGGAACTGGGGATGAAAGAGATGGATGCGGAGCTGCTACGCCTGGCCGCACCCATGCACGACATCGGTAAGATCGGCATACCCGATTCAATACTGAACAAACCTGCCAGGCTGGATGAGAAAGAACTTCTTGAGATGCGCAAGCATACCACCATCGGCAATGAGATTCTGAAAACCGGAAAGAAAGGTCTGCTCAAGCTGGCGGCAGTCATCGCCATGAGTCACCATGAACGCTGGGACGGGAAAGGCTATCCGGAAAATCTTCATGGCGAGGAAATCCCTCTTGCGGGCCGGATTGTGGCGGTTGCCGATGTGTTTGATGCTCTGGTTCATGACAGGGTATACAAACCCGCCTGGAGTATACAAGAAGCCCTGGAATACATAGAGAGCCACAGCGGTACCCAGTTTGATCCTCGGATCGTTGAGGCATTCATCAAGCAGAAGAGTCGGCTGCTGGAAATCATGGAAAAATACCGGGAATAGCATTTCAAGTGGCTTGGCGGAGGCAAATCCTGCCGATGTTCCCGGTAAAACCTTACTATTAACCGAATCTTTAAACTTTTCTAACATAAATCTAACAAAGCACTGGTACACCTCTTACTGTCATTTGATTCCAAATAGGAGGAAGAAACATGAAAAAGATTATTGCAGCACTGCTGGTGCTGGTGCTTGTAGGCGCATCTGTTTTCGCTGAAGGTCAGGGAGAAACTGAGAGCGCAGAAGAAAGCAACCCCTTTGCGTGGGTTGAAGAAATGGGCGAGGGAGAACTTCCCGCAGTGAATCCCCTTCTTGTACAGGGTGATGTGGCAACAGCTGGTTCATCCACTGTAGCTCCCCTTGCAGCTGTTATTATTGAGCGCTACAAGGAAGACGGACTGACAAGTCAGGTTACCCTGGATGTAATCGGTTCCGGTGCAGGGTTCGAGCGCTTCACCGTTGCCGGTGAAACTGATGTTTCCAATGCTTCACGTGCAATCAAGGACAGTGAAGTTGAAAACGCCGCAGAAATCGGCCGAACTCCCATCCCCTTCCGTGTTGGTACCGATGCCCTTTCTGTAGTGGTATCCCAGGAAAATGATTTCGTTGAAGATGTAACTGCAGAAGAACTCGCTCTGATTTTCGGCGGTGCAGAAACCTGGAATGAAGTGCGGTCAGACTGGCCCAATGAGCCCATTCTCCGCTATGTTCCCGGAACCGACTCCGGAACTTTCGATTTCTTTGTGGAAATGGTTTACGATGAAGATCCTGATACTATTCTCAGTGCTGAAAACACCCAGTTCTCTGAAGATGACAACATTCTGGTACAGGGCGTTTCCGAGAGCCCCTATGCGGTTGCATTCTTCGGATATGCCTACTTTGTAGAAAACCAGGACATCCTGAAGATTCTCTCAGTTGAAGGAATCGAGCCTTCTCAGGAAGCGGTTGAAAACGCAAATTACGACAGCATCGAAAAAAATGTTGAAGCTGGAGGATACCCCATTGCACGTCCCCTGTTTATCTACTCCGATGCTGAGATCATGCGTTCAAAGCCCCAGGTTGCAGCGTACATCGCATACTTCCTGAACAACGTGAACGATGTAATTGATCAGGTGGGGTATTTCCCCGCAGACCTGAGCGTTGCCGAAGCCAACTGGCTGGAAGCAATGGAAGGTGCATACTAAACTGCGTTCGGAAATCATCGAACAATCAATGGGTATTTTTACCTGGCTGCGCTTCCCGACGGAGGCGCAGCCGTTTTTCCATTATTCCCGGGAACACCCTTGCGTTAACCCGGGCAACTGTAGTTAACTTAATTCTGAATATCATTGTATTAGTTGATGTATTGTGCACTTCATGTTTCGGCTGTCCGGGCCGGAACACAAGCAACCGGCTGCAGCCGGATTTAAGCGGAGTTTTTCATGTCAGAGCATACGTCTCTTGAAACATCGCCCGGCAATTCGGCAGGAGGAGACCCGGCCAGCCCGGAGATTTCCTTTGCCAAGCGCTCCAGACCCCATGAGAGCATTATTCAGGGGGTGCTGTTCGCCATGGCGATCATGTCTATTCTCACAACTGCGGGAATAGTCATCATTCTCACCACCGATTCCATGCTGTTCTGGCGTGAA
The DNA here is from genome assembly GCF_000507245.1 of Salinispira pacifica. Classification (GTDB taxonomy): domain Bacteria; phylum Spirochaetota; class Spirochaetia; order DSM-27196; family Salinispiraceae; genus Salinispira; species Salinispira pacifica. The sequence continues at coordinate 508,876 of NC_023035.1, forward strand.
GTGAGCGTGTGGGAATTTTTTACCAGCAAAACCTGGCAGCCCATGTTGGGGAGGATCGGCGTACTCCCCCTGCTGAATTCGACCATTATGACCAGTACCATAGCAATGCTGGTTGCCACCCCCCTGGGGCTGTTCGTTGCCATATATCTCAGTGAATATGCACCGCCGAATGTAAAATCTGTACTGAAACCGATTCTTGAAATACTGGCAGGCGTGCCCACTGTTGTGTACGGGTATTTTGCCCTGACCTTCATGACACCCCTGTTGAAGTCCATATTCGGCGCCGAGGTGGTGAATATCTACAATACTGCCTCTGCGGGAATAGTTATGGGGATTCTTATTCTTCCCCTGATTGCTTCCATGACCGAAGACGCACTCAGTGCCGTTCCCGACAGTCTCCGACAGGCCGCCCACGGCCTGGGTGCAACAAAAATGGAAACATCCATTCAAATCGTGGTGCCCGCAGCAATCTCCGGGATTGCCGCAGCCTTCATCGTGGGTATTTCCAGGGCAATCGGCGAGACCATGATTGTGGCTCTGGCGGCAGGGGCCGGTCCCAACTTCACATTCAACCCCTTTGAGGCCGCAGAAACCCTTACAGGGTATATTGTCCGGATCAGCGGGGGAGATGTGAGTTATAACACCATTGACTACAACAGCATTTTTGCCCTGGGACTCCTGTTGTTTGTATTCACGCTGATTCTGAATATTATCTCCCGGCAAATCGTGAAACGATATCGTGAGGTCTACGAATAATGAGCAGTATGTTTTCAACACCCCGTGACATCGCAGCGGAAAACCGGGCGAAGGATAAGGGCCTGCGGCAGCGGACCCGGATGGGCTATATCTGGCAGGGAATTTTTTACCTAGCCACCACCATCGCCATTCTGGCTCTTGTCACCCTTATTCTGAATATCATTGACAGTGCATTCGGCTATGTTGCGGTGCAGAACACTGTGGAGCCGGCGGCGCTGGTGGAACAGGTTCAGCCCGGAAGCGATACCCCGCTGCACGATCTGGAAAAAGCGGACCTCTTAACAATTCTCAATGAAAATGTCCGCAGAGGACTTTTACGGGCCATGAATGCCGATCAGCCCCTTGTAGACAGAAGCCAGAAAGAACTGGCACGGCTGGTGGTTGACCGGGTTGTAGAACCCCGGGTTGAGAAAAGCTGGCATCTGTGGGAATCCCTCACCGCACGGGACGAAATACGGGCCTGGGTTGATGAGAATCTTCCCGACGGCTGGATACAGTTCAGGTCCTGGGTAAACGTTGAATTTCTTTCCAAGGATTTATCCAACGTACCTGAGAGAGCAGGAATCAGGACGCCGATAATGGGCTCGGTAATGGTTATTCTCATAACCATTTTGTTCTCTTTCCCGGTTGGGGTGGGATCGGCCCTTTATCTGGAAGAATTTGCCCCGGATAACCGGCTGAACCGGTTCATTCAGGTGAATATTTATAATCTTTCGGGAGTTCCTTCGATTATTTACGGACTTCTGGGGCTGGCGGTGTTCGTCAGGATTCTGGAGCCCATCACATCCGGAGCAATTTTCGGAGCGATTGAGGATCATTCCACTGCCAACGGCAGAACCATTCTTTCAGCGGGTCTTACTCTGGGGCTTCTCATTCTGCCCATCATCATTATCAACGCCCAGGAAGCAATAAGGGCGGTGCCCAAGAGTCTGCGGGATTCAGCCTTCGGGCTGGGTGCAACCCGCTGGCAGACCGTCTGGCACCACGTACTCCCTGCATCAATGGACAGAATTCTCACGGGAACCATCATTGCGGTGAGCAGGGCCCTGGGGGAAACCGCTCCTCTGGTGGTTGTGGGGGCTTCAGCATTTCTGACCAGAGATCCCTCTTCCATTTTCGATAAGTTCACCACCCTGCCGATCATGATATACCGCTGGACGGCATATCCCCAGGCTGAATTCCGGAATCTTGCCGCCGGAGCAATTATTGTTCTGCTTGTGGTACTCCTTTCATTGAATGCAGGAGCCATCATCATGCGGGACAGAATCAGTAAAAAAAGGAGAATGGGTAAATGAGTACTCAGCTTGAAAACCAGGATATCGAACTGCGCACCGATAACCTGAACATTTATTATGATACATTCCGCGCGGTGACAGATATCAATCTGGAGATCCCCCGGGAGCAGGTTACTGCCTTTATCGGACCTTCGGGCTGCGGAAAATCCACGGTCCTTCGCAGTATTAACCGTATGAATGAACTTATACCCGGAACCCGCACAGAGGGTACAATTCACTTCAGGGGAGTGGATATCTATGCCGACAAGGTGGATCCGGTGGAGGTGCGCCGACACATCGGAATGGTGTTTCAGAAGCCCAACCCATTTCCCAAAAGCATATACGATAATATCGCCTGGGGTGCAAAGATCAACGGGTTCACCGGAGATATGGATGAGCTGGTGGAAACCAGCCTCCAGCAGGCGGCCTTGTGGAACGAAGTGAAGGATAAGCTGAAGCAGAATGCTCTGCGTCTCTCCGGCGGGCAGCAGCAGCGTCTCTGTATAGCCCGCGCCATCGCCATTAAACCTCACATTATTCTCATGGATGAACCGGCTTCCGCACTGGATCCCATATCCACCACCAAGATTGAGGATCTGATCAATGAGCTGAAACAGGATTACACCATTGTAATCGTTACCCATAACATGCAGCAGGCTGCCCGGGTAAGCGATAAAACAGCATTTTTCCTTGTGGATGAGAACCGCTCAGGATATCTTGTTGAATATGGGAAGACTGATGAGATCTTTTTCAATCCGAAAAACAAGGAAACCGAAGACTACATTTCGGGACGGTTCGGCTGATCAGGGCATATCAGTAACGGGAAATAAGCACAGAGCGTATATTCTGCCGGAGGTGCAGCATGCAGTGGCGTGAAAAATTCCGCAATGAATTAAAGACACTGAACGACAAAATCTATTCCATGGCGGCCATCACCGTGGATCTGCTCAGGGACGGTCTGACGGCTATTCAGGAGAAGGATACCCGCCTTGCTGCCAAGGTGATCGAAGAAGATAAAATGGTGGACGCCCTTCAGGGCGAGATTGAAGATCTTGCGGCCATGCTCATTGCAATGGAGCAGCCGGTTGCAGGCGATCTCCGTGAAATCGTCAGTGCCATCAAAATTGTATCCAGTATCGAACGGATCGCAGACCATGCAAAGCATCTGGCAGAGGGTACCGAACGGATATCCGACGCAGGAAGAAAGCAGTTTCTGCCGGTAATTGTACAGATGGCGGAGCAGGGTATAGATATGCTGGAAACCGCAGTCAAAGCCTATCTGGACAATGATGCCGAGCTCGCCCAGTCGGTGGCGGCCAAGGATGAAAAGATCGATTCGCTGAAAAAGGAACTCACCGTACGGATCCTTGAGTTCATGAAATCCAGTCCGGAAAATGTGGAAGAGGGGGCAAGTTTTCTCTTCCTCAACCGGTTTATGGAGCGGATGGGCGACCATGTGACAAATGTATGCGAATGGGTGTATTTTACTCACACAGGGAATCACATCGATCTGAACTGAAAAGCAGCCATGACCACACATCTGACATTGATTCCCGGGAGAAAAGATGCAGGAAACGGTCCTGATAGTTGAGGATGACCGGTCAATTGCCGCTTCCGTCAGCACAGGTCTGGAGCTGGAAGGCTTTCGGACCATCCAATGCGGTTCTGCAGAAGATGCTCTTACAATTCTTCCGGTTCATCATATAGATATAGCACTTCTCGATATCCGTCTCCCCGGAATGGACGGGCTGAATTTGTGCAGAACTCTCAGGGAGCAGGGGCATACGTTTCCCGTGATCATGCTTACCGCCAGGGACGAAGAGTTGGATAAAGTTCTCGGCCTGGAAATGGGGGCAGACGATTACATGGTTAAACCCTATGGATACCGGGAACTTCTCAGTAGAATCCGGGCCCAGCTTCGCAGGGCTACCCGATACAGCAGTTCGGATTCGGAAGGTGAGCTGGTGGATTTTGGACAGGCGCGAGTTGATTTTCTTGCCCGAAGAGCTTTCCGGGATGGCCGGGAAATAGATATTACACCGGTGGAATTCCGTATCATGCTGGTCTTCAAAGATCACGAGAATCAATCTCTCAGCCGCCAGCAGATTATTGATGCTGTGTGGGGGCAGGATTTTTTTCTGGAAGACCCCAGGACTGTAGATGTTCATATCAGGCATCTGCGCGAGAAACTGGAGACAGACCCATCATCTCCCCGGCACATTCAAACCGTCCGGGGGCACGGTTACCGCTTTATTAAGAATCCTTAATATTCACACAACGAGAGAATAATGGCCGGGGGTTAGATTTATATCAGATTAACGAGAGGAGGTCTGATATGACCAAGACACACAAAAGACTGGCAGTGACTGGAGTTGTTCTCATGTTCGCTCTGATTCCGGCAGCACTGTTTGCCAATGGAAACCAGGAAGCCGGACAGTACTCCCAAGCCTGGGGTCCCGGATACCGGGCAGAAGTTCCTGTAGCTGATGGATGGCATGGGAGAGGCATGGGAATCCATGTACTCGAAGTCCTGCAGGAATCCGCGGCAGATGCAGCCGGCCTTCAAGCCGGTGATGTGATCATCGCCGTCAACGGAGAGTACATCTATGAGGTTCTTTCAGATGGAACCCTTGCAGATCTGAATGCAGGGGAAATGCTGACGTTGAACGTCATGAGGTTCCGGGAAGATGATTCTCAATATATGATGCCCGAAGAACTGATTATTGACCTTGAAGTTGGACAGGGAGCAAATGGCGAGCCCCGGATCGGGATCAGCTATAGCATTCCCGGCGGAATGTATGGCAGAGGTCCTGCAGGTCACGGTATGATGGGGGCCCGGAGAAACGGAAATCCCGGCGGTCGCGGCTATGCCCGGGGATTGAATGATCCTTCCGCTCAGTCATTTTAATCAATAATGAACTAATGGCGGAAGAACGGCAATAGAATATGAAGATGATCCATCGGATTCAGACAAAACTGTTTTTCATTTTTCTCATACTGGCCTTGCTCACCCTTGGGGTGAGCGGGCTTGTGTTTTTTACTTCATATAATTCCCTGCTTTACCGGAGTGAAGCCAGAGGCCTTGAAAGATATCTGATAGAAGCGGGGCAGGTGGTTTCCCAGGGCATAGAGGGTAATCGTTGGCTTGGACTCAACCAGAACATGAGGGAGCGTTTGGCCGGGCTAAGCAGATTCGGTCGGATAAGGGTCAGTTTGCTGGATTCCCGGGGTGAATTGATCGATGATTTTTCTCCTGCCGCCCCGGATTCATTATGGAGTGAAGATGTGCAAATCCCCCTGCCCGGGGATTTTCCCCGGCCTGCTCCCGGGGTCGGAACTTCGAACCGGGATAATGCTCGTCACGGGATGGGGATGATGTCCGGAGAATCCATGATGCGCATGGAACATCCAAATCCGATGGCAGCCGGTCGTCTCTTCCCGGGAGAGAATTCAATTGGAATTCAGGGGCATGTGGGGGGAATTACCGTTCAGGTATTTCGGGATACCCGGAGCGGATCGGCCCTGCTGATGCTTGCATCCAGAGGCTATATAATTGCAATGCTATTTGCAGCTGGAGCCGCAGCGGGCGTATCGTATCTGTTCGGCTCCAAAATCAGCGGTCCGGTGAAGGAGCTACGCGATGCTGCAGTTCTGATGGCACAAGGTAATTATCAGGTTCGTGCCGTTGTACGAGGGGCGGATGAAATTGCTCAGCTGACCGACAGTTTTAATCATTTGGCGGCTGAACAGGAGCGCAGAATAGGGGAGCTTCAACAGGAGCGGGACAGTCTACAGCGCTTCCTTATGGATGCCAGTCATGAGTTACGTACACCCCTTACATCTCTGCTTACAAGTTCGGAGATATTGCTGGAGAAGGCTCCGAATACCGATGCCAGACTGAAAAAACTTCAGAATGAAAACCATGAGTCAATACTCCGGTTAAAGGAACTTGTTGACAGGCTTCTCTCCATGAGCAGAATCCAGGCAGGACTGGATTCACTTGAGCCTGCTGAATACAGTCTTGAACAATTATGCAAGGCTCCTTTCAGGGAAACCGCATCTTCCTCTGTGACCTTGTATATTATTGATCCTGATTTCACTGTGTTTGCAGATAAGCTGCGTTTTGGCCAGGTTTTGCGAAACCTTATTGAAAATGCCGTGCATGCGGGAAGTAAAAATATTTATATATCGGCGTTCCGATCAGAGGATGACTCCGAATCTCTTATTACCGTGTTGGATGACGGGCCTGGTATTCCTGAGGAAATGCAGGGAGAGATTCTTCATCCTTTCATCCGGGGTGAGGGCTCCACCGGGCTTGGAATAGGGCTGTCAATATGCAGCGATATTGTCCGGCGTCAAGGCGGGACGCTTTCATTAACCTCACCCGTCTCTGAAGTTATCCATGTTTTTCCCGACGGGGCATTGCCAATGTATCGGGTCGATGCTGAAAAAGCTGACGACATGAAAGCTGACGACATGAAAATAGAAGAAACGAACACCGGAAAAATACTATTGAGGGAATTTCTTGCCTCATTGTCAATAAAACGGGGAAGCGCGGCAGTAGTCAAACTGCCTGCTTCCCCTGTGAAGAAACCGGATTCAGTCTGACAGTTTTCCCGCCAGCTGAGCGGTCCGTTTTCCCTGAAATCTTGCTGCAGCCAGTTCATTTTCGCTTGGCATTCTGGATCCGTCACCCGCCGCAATTGTTCCTGCTCCATAGGGGCTTCCGCCGGTGATTTCATCCACCCGCATCTGTCCCTGAAATGTATAGGGAAGACCTGCAACCACCATTCCCTGATGGAAAAAGAAACGGTGAATGGTTGAAATGGCAGTCTCATGGCCTCCATGCTGGGTTGCGGTACCCACCATTGCGCTTCCCACCTTGCCTTCCAGGCTCTGGCCGGCCCACTGTCCCCCTGTCTGGTCCAGAATGTTCTGTACCTGACCGGGAACTGTTCCGTATCTGGTGGCGGAAACAAGAATAAAACCGTCGGCGTCCCCGAAATCCCGGGGGGTCAACTCCGGTACGTCTGCAAAAGCTTTCTGAGCTTCAAGCGCACCCATCTGCTCCAGCACTTCTGCAGGAATGGTTTCCGGAAAGCGCTTCAACTCAACTTCTCCCCCTGCTTCCTTCACACCTTCAGCCGCGGCTTTCGCCATGAGATAATTATGTCCGTATGTAGAGTAAAAAAATACCTTAATTTTCATCCTTGTCTCCTTGTAATCCCAGTTTTTTTGTAAGCCTGATCAAGTCTTCAAGCTCTTCATTGCTTAGATGATCCGTGGACCGCCGTATACCCTCCGCAACTCTGGGAAAGAGCAGTTGTATCATCTCTGTTCCTTTGTCAGTCAGGGAGATATTTGTGCTTCTACGGTCCAGTGGATCGGGAACCCTGTCCACCAGCTCTTTGTTAACCAGCTGTTGAACCACAACGGAAATATTCCCCCGGGATTTCAGAATTTTCCTGCTGACCGTGCACTGGTTCATTGCACCCCCAAAGTACAATGCCTCCAGCACGGCAAATTCAGTTTCAGAAATCTTGCCCTCCAGGGGTTCGTATCTGAAGGCGTCTCTGTGAAGACTGTTTGTTGCCTTGGTCAGCGTGGTAAACAGTTTCAACGCCCGTTCACGGCGTTGATTGGGGCTATCTTGTGAGCTCATAAAAACAATTTAGTAACAAATAGTTTAGAAGTAAACTATTTGTTACTAAAATAATCAGAATATTTGGACGAGCATCGTAAGGGCGTTTTTATGGATTTTTAAGATGTATTTAAACAAATATGATTTTTCGAAATTGTCACATATACAGCATTTTTCCTTGAGAGAACCATAGCCGGCGAGTATACTAGTTGAAGGTATACCGAAAATGGATAATCAATTAAAAACATTAGGCCCGCTACTGAGAACCCTCTGGAACGAATTGCGGAAAGGAAAAGGTACCATGCTTTTCTGTCAGGCTGATGACCAGGGGACGCTGGCACAAGCTCTGCTCAGCCGTCTCCACGGTTTCGGCGAAGAGGAAAAGCCCAGATTTTTTCATTATTCATTTCCGGGCTACAACCCCAAGCCCTATGCACCCTTCCTGGATATCTGCAGAGATGAACTCAGCGAACACGAAAGCGGCGAAATTGCACAATTTCTTGACCATCATGGAGTGTACCACTACCACAAAGGCGTGCTGGCCGAATACCTGAGCAGCGGGACGGCCATCCGGCGGGAGGATCTGCTGCCTGAGGAACTGGATTATGAGTCCTACCGGATGCAGCGATCAATCTGGGATCTGCTAAACGGGCTGTTTAGCGATCAGCCTCTGGTGGTTGTGGTGGATAATGCCCAGTTTCTTCCCAAATCCACTCTGCGCCTGCTGAAAATGGTGCTTCGCAGCTCAATGAACGTCCCCTTCCTCGGCATATTCATTGCTCCTGAAATTGTCCAGAGCATCACCGATGCCGAAGACTCACCTTGGAACAGAATTCTTGAAGTGGCCGATCAGCAGGGTCTGGTGCTGAATTTCCCGGGTGTTGGGCGGGGAGATCATTATCAAAGCAGCCGCACACCCTACCGGCAGATCCTGGACGACCCCCAGTTTTATGACGGCATTAACGCCTATAACATGTTGGCCCTGGATGATGCGGAAACCATTTTCCGCTCATTCATTGACCTTCAGCTGTATCATCGGGCTCTTCCCAGGGTGCGGTATCAGGTATGGAAGTTCCTGGGTCTTATAGATCTTCATCGCGGGTATCATGATGCAGCAAGAAGGAATTTTGAGAATGCACTGAGCATAGCCCAGCAAAGCGATGAAGATCAGCAGCTCTCGGAGGTGTATCAGATGCTCGGATCGGCGTATCTGGGCCTGGCAAACCTTCCCTACGCCCAGAAGATGGCCAAACTTGCCAGGCGCTTTGCCGAGGCTGCAGGGGATGAGAGCCGCCTCTTTCGGGCTCATTTCCTGTCGGTACTCATAGAGGATCATCTTCACCCTGATGATGTGAACAGCGTACGTCCTTCGTTCGATACCGCCGTGGAATTAGCCGAAAAGCAGGGGCTGGAGAATTCCTATACCTTCCTCAAATCCATGATGTACGGGGTGAACCGCGCCATGGAGGATGGCAGCTTCAGCACCCGCAGCTATCCGGCCCTTACGATTCCCAGAAAACGGGACAACACACGCCGTCAGGCCAATACACTCCACTCGGTGGGCATGGCATTCATTTCCCGAGGTGAGCGGGAAAAAGTGTTGGCAAACTATCGGAAGAGCAAACGATTGAAGCTGGGAATGCTGAATAACGATGAACCGGCTACAACCTACAACGGTATCGGGTTTTTCCATCTCTATGACGGTGATTACCGGAAATCCTTCAATAATTTCAAGGCTGCTCTGGAACTCCTTGAGGGGGGCAGGGCCTACCGGGAAGTTGCCATGACACTCTATAATCTGGGGCTGCTCTCCTTTCTTGCGATGAAATATGATGACGGGGTGTATTATACAGATCAATGTCTGAACATCATGAAAATTCTGAAAATAGAAGATCTTTCCTTTCATTCCCGGCCGGGGATCATGGTGCTCCTTGGGCTGAATCTGTTGAAGGCCGGAAATACCGTCCGCTCCTGGCAGGTCCGGGTCCAGGTGGAACTTGAGCAGGGCGGGCTGACATCCAGCAAATATGAGGAGAAATTTTTCTTCCGCATATTTCAGGCCCTTCATCAGCGGGAGGAGGGACAATATCATGAGGCTCTGCAGCATTTTCAATCGGCAGAAGAAGCCCTGCTCATGGAGCCCAATAATACCAGCTACCTTCATCCCCTGTTTTATCTGGAATTTGGTGATATGTATCTGCTGCTGAACCGCAGAACCGAGGCCAAAGACCTCTATGAACGCTGTGCGGACCAGGCTTCCCTCATATCCAATCAGACCTATGAGCGTATGGCTCGAATCAGACTGGAAACCATGATAGTGGAGCCTCCTCCCAGGGAGCTCCTTCTGCGCAAGTCCAGGCTCGATTGTGAATGGGCAATCCAGGGCGCCAGAATGCAGAATAATCTGAACAATCTGAAGAAACGTCTGGAAGATATCAATCAGATTAACATGCTGTTCGGAATTATCAGTGAAGAAGAAGGTGAGTCTGATCTGATTCAGAATGTCATGGATCTGCTGTTCTCATACTTTGAGCTGGATTTTGAGGTGCTTCTGTATTTCAGCCGGAAACGCAACCGTTATCAGCAGCGCTATATCAGAGAGAAATCTCCCATAGAGAAGAACGAGCAGTTCACTGCCCTTATCCAGCATCTGGGGGAATTTCCTGATCCGGTTCGTTTCACCCAGTCAGTGGATTTGAACCGCTTTTCCCCGCTGATGGATAACTACGGAGGGGTGCTGAGCATCTCGGTGAATCCCCGCAGCGATACTCAGGGGCTCATCGTATTCTTCACCAGAGCCGGTGAATCCCGGATCCGTCCGGAACTTCTGCAGCTTTTCAGCATTGTGAGCCAGCAGTTCGGTCTGGCCCTGGAGCGGTTGAACCAGAAACAGACCATCATGCTTCAGAATGAAGAGCTGAAAGGAAAAAACGACCTGCTGAGAAAGTCCTCCACCACCGATTATCTGACGAATCTGGGAAACCGGGCCGCCCTCTACGATACGCTGGAAAGCGAGATTTCACGGTATGAGCGGTATAACCGGAACGGGAAAAAGCATCTGGCCCTTCTATTCATTGATCTGGATAATTTCAAGTTTTTCAACGACACCTACGGTCATGCAGCAGGAGATGCGCTGCTGATCCAGGTATCCCGTACCATTACCACTGTCATCCGTCAGATTGATACGGCCTTCCGCTACGGTGGTGATGAATTTGTGGTGGTGCTCCCCGAGACCGATGAACAGGGAGCCGGTGAGCTGGGACAGAGAATTATCCGTGAGATCGAAGGAAATGAATCCTACCGGAATCATCTGAAGGAAATTCTGGGTCGAAGCATATCTGTTCCTGAGGGAAAGCAGCTCTCCTGTTCAATCGGCATCGCCGCAACCTCACGTCTCCCTGAAGAGTCCAGGGACGTGGACGGATTCCTGAACCTTGCGGACAAAGCTCTGTATCAGGCGAAAATGCTGGGAAAACACCGCTATTACCTTGCCTAAAATCCCAGGCTGCGGGTATCTTCATTCACACATGAAATACGAAAAACCCTTCACAAATGCCCTCCAGGGAGGCGATAAAGCTTTCCGGGAAATGAAAAATTTCAGCAAGACAGCGCCCATCTTCGAAACATCGGTTTTCAGTTTTGATTCTCTGGAAGATGTGGATGCCTATCTCAACGGCGATCCGGACATGTACATGTACAGCCGTCTCGACAATCCCAACAACCGGCAGCTGGAAACCAGACTTGCAGCTCTTGAATCGGCGGAATCTGCCGTTGTCAGTTCAAGCGGGATGGCGGCCGTGTTCGCAGCGGTTATGGGGCTCATGAAGGCCGGAGGAGCAGTCTCCTCCGGTACACGGATTGTCACTTCCCGGTATCTGTACGGAGGCACCCGGTCTCTGTTCTTCCAGGAGCTGGTACCCCTGGGCTTCACCATCGTGGAAGTTGACAGCGAATCGCCGGATGCCGTGCTGGAAGCCCTGAATGAGAGTCCCCGGGACTGCCTGAATATTCTGTACTGGGAAACCGTGAGCAATCCGGGAATGAAAGCAGCAGACATCCGCAAGTTAACCGAAGCGGCGCATGCTTCCAAACCGGGAAAAGGAGAGGACGGATGCGGCCTGGAAATTCTGGTTGACAACACCTTTCTTTCCCCGGCGCTGTTCCGCCCTCTTGAACATGGGGCTGATGCGGTGCTCCACAGTACCACGAAATATCTGAACGGTCACAGCGATGCCACCGGCGGAGCGGTTCTTTCCCGGGAAGAGGTTGTGGAGCATGCACGGAAAGCGGTAATCAATTTCGGTTCCCAGCTCAGCCCCTTTGAATCCTGGCTCACCCTTCGGGGACTTCAAACCCTTCCCATGAGAATGGAGCGTCACAGCTCCAATGCTCTGGATATCGCCGCACGGCTGAAAGAGCTTCCTGAAGTGTACAATGTATGCTATCCGGGGCTGGATTCGCTCCGTGACAGCTTTCCGCTGGGTGCGGGAGGGATGCTGAGTTTTGACCTTGAGAGCAGTGCAGCAGCCGGCAGGTTTATCCGGGGGTTGAACATGATCAGCTTCTCCCCATCTCTTGCGGGACTGCAGACCACAGTCAGCTACCCTGCCAGTACCAGCCACCGCAACCAGAGCGATGAGATGCTAAGATCCCAGGGAATCAGCCGTTCCACCATCAGACTCTCCGTAGGATTGGAAGATCCGGACGACATTTTTCAGGATATCCAGCAGGCATTGAAAGGAGGCGAGGATGTTTGAACAATTGAACATTGAAGTACAGAATGCCGAGGTGGATTATCCTCTGCTGAAGGCCCAGGCCGTTGAGATTGTGAAGGGTGAACCTGACCTCATTGCCAATCTGTCCAACATTTCTGCATTGATATATCACAGCCTGGGCCGGATCAACTGGGCGGGGTTCTATATCTGGAAGCCGGAGGATCAGCAGCTGGTGTTGGGCCCCTTCCAGGGCAAACCGGCCTGTGTCCGCATTGCCCCCGGATCCGGTGTGTGCGGAGCCGCATACAGCAGCGGCACGACCCAGCGGGTGAAAGACGTTGAGGCCTTTCCCGGCCACATTGCATGCGATTCCGCCAGTAAATCGGAGATTGTCATCCCCCTGGTTCATGATTCCACAGTGTGGGGGGTGCTGGATATCGACAGTCCCGAGCTGAACCGATTCGATGAGAAGGATCAGGAAGGTCTGGAAGCCCTGGCCGCAGTTATTTCTCAACTGTATGGGCACAACGGAATGTGATGTCCCCCAAGGTGAACCGCCTCCTGCCGGAGCAGGGCAGATGGCCGGCGGATCTGCTGGCCGCTCTCAGTCTCATGGTGCTGCTCATCCCCCAGGCCATGGCCCAGTCCTCCCTTGCGGGGATGCCGCCGGTGTACGGGCTGTTCACCGCCGCAGCTGCTCTTACCGCTGGGGGGCTGATGGGCCACCTTCACCGGTTCTCCGGGGGGCCCACCTCCCTTACAGCCCTCACCATCGCCGCTGTTATCGGCGGGTCGGCCCAGCCCGGAAGCCTGGCGTATTTCCAGATGGTAATGATTCTTGCCCTCATGGTGGGCGTATTCAGAATCGTCCTGGGACTGCTGAAATTCTCCTTTTTCGCCAACCTTATATCTCATCCTGCAGCATCGGGATTTACCAGCGCTGCGGCCCTTCTGATTATTTTTTCAGTGCTGGGAAATCACAATTGGCGGCATATCCCCACACTTCTGGTCGGCTCAGGATTCATTCTGCTCAGCTTGATCATCAAGCGTCGCGGTGCAGCTGTACTCAGCCTGGTGATTCCCATGCTTCTGTTTACCGCAGCTGCACTGATCGGCGGATATGAGGATGGAGGGGGTGAACTTCTGGGCCGGGTTGAGTTCAGAGTTCCCCGGGTGCATCTTCTGGCGACAGAATTGTCCGTCCGGGAATTTTTCTCCATGGCAGTAGAGCTGATTCCCGCCGCTTTGCTGGTGACAACCGTGAGTCTTATGGAAATGTTCGCGGTGAGCAGCCACCTGGTACGCAATGCCCCTCAGCGCATGAACCTTGACCGGGAACTGATCTCTCAGGGGGCGGGAGCCCTGGGAGCCGCCCTGGCAGGGACGTTTCCCGGCAGTGCATCGTTCGCCCGTTCCGCCCTCCTCGAGCATCAGCATGTATCTTCCAGATTCAGCAACCTGACCGCCGGAATCCTGGTTATTCCCCTGGCATTTCTCTGCGGTCCGATCCTGGCCTCCATGCCCAGGGTCATACTGGGGGGGATTATCATAGTCTCGGTGATTCGGGTAATCAGGCCGGAAAGTCTCAGGGATGCATGGCGCAGTTCCTGGCTGGATGCCTTGGTGTGGCTGGCCGCCTTCGGCACCACCCTCATCTCTGCTCCGAATATATATTTCGGAATTATCGTTCCGGTTCTTCTTCAGCTGATGATATTTGTCCTGAGGCGTATGCGCCCAAGGGTGGTCATACTGGGCAGACACGGGGACGGGAGGCTCCGGGATGCTCTGCATCTTTCCCTGCCCCTTCCCCGGCATATTCTGGCAATTCGGCTGGATAGTTCGCTCCATTTCGCAAATCAGGAATACGTTATTCAAAGAGTTCTGGACAGAATCAAAGAGATGCCCCGGGTTGAGCATCTGATTATTTCCGCTGAAGGAATGCATTACATTGATGAAAGCGGTGCACAGGGCCTGTTGGACCTGGCGGAGTATTGCCGTTCCCGCTCCATTCAGCCCTGGATTGCGGGAATCAAGCTGCCTGCGCTGCAGGTGCTTTGCCGGAGAGAAGTACTTATCGATGATCCCGGGGCCAAGGACGAACATCCCTACCGGTACGCCCGGGACATGAAGCTTGCACTGGATGAAGTCTATGGAGATCTGAACCGACGGGGGATTGTCGAAACCGTGGATATCCGCAGCCCGGCTGAATGAATCAGCCCGTTTTCAGGTCGGCTCCGCCCCTTGAAATTGAACTGCAGTGCACCAAAGCTTGTGAAAAATATATCTTTCGAAAATTACGACCGTACTGATGGTGTAGGGCCTTTTTAAGGCACTATATACGTCGGTTTTTGTTGAAAAAGGCAGTGCTTCACAAGCTTCCGAGCACTGTAAAAAAAACGGGGACGCCTCACTGTGAGACGTCCCCGTTTACCGCTCCGGGGGATTACAGCGGCCTCTCAAGCCCGCTCCCCCCGGTAATTCTGCGATCACTTCGGCATAGGCCGTTTATGCCCGGGCCATCATGTCGTGGAGGCCGCCGCCGTTTTCCACATTGCTGAAACCCATCTGGGAGAGTATTCTCTGCCCGTATGAGGACCGTGCGCCGGAGGCACAGTAGAGAGTAATTTCCCGGTCCTTTGCTCCCAGTTCTTCGGCTCTGTTGGGAAGCTCATCCAGGGGGATATTCACTGCGTCGGGGAATGCACCCATGTTGAACTCCTGGGGTGTTCGAACATCCACAACAATGGGGCCGCTTTCCGAAAGCTCGGTCTCGCCGCCGGCTTCTTCGGCTTCTTCACTGTGTCCCTGTTCCAGCTCTTCAATGGAGCGTTTCTCCACCGGAAAAAGGCCGACTTTCAGGGCTGTGAATTCTGCCGCCCGCTGCTGACGCTCCAGGGAAATATAGCCGCCGCTGAGATTGTACAGCTTCTCAAAGCCTTCGGCCGCCATCATCCTCAGGGCTACATGACCCTTTTGTCCGTCGTCGCTGATCAGAAGAATGGTCTGATCTTTTGGAATTTCATCGATGTGCTCCCTCAGCAGGTTCTGACTGAGGTTGGTGCTTCCCAGCAGGTTCGCCTTGTTGAAGCTGATTGGATCTCTCAGATCTATGGCGATGGGCTGATGCTCCTTGGCGAATTCTTCCAGATCCTGGGCCAGCACAGAGGGGCTGAACCCGCTGAGGTGGTTGTTTGCCGTGAATGCCGCCATGTTCACCGGACCATTGGGGCTGTTGAACGGAGGAGCGTATGCAAGATCCAGCTCTTCCAGATCATTCAGGGTAAGACCGCCTGCTATGGCTGTGGCGATTACATCGAGACGCTTATCGATACCGACCCTTCCGGCTGCCTGGGCTCCGAGAATCTTCCCGTCATCCTTGTTGAATATCAGCATGAGGCTGACCTTTTCGGAACCGGGGTAGTAGGCGGTGTGACTCGCTTTGTGTACAACCACCGCATCGGCATTAATGCCCGCCGCCCGTGCATTTTTCAGATTCAGTCCCGTGGAACCGGCAATTGCGCTGAACAGCTTCACGATACTTGCGCCGCCGGCACCGCTGTAGCGTTTGCTGCCGCCCAGGGCGTTTTCGGCTGCCAGCCGTCCCTGTCTGTTTGCCGGTCCGGCAAGGGGAATTCTCACCTTCTTACCCATCACCTTGTGTTCGATTTCCAGCATATCGCCTGCGGCAAAAATCCGATCATCATTGGTCTGAAGCCTGTCATTCACCAGAAGTCCTCCGGCTTCCCCCAGCTCAAGGCCTGAATCCTTTGCCAGCTTCAGTGTGGGTTTTACTCCCACGGACAGGAGAATCATATCGGCTTCCAGCTTGCTTCCGTTATCAATATATGCGGTGTTTCCGTCTATTTTTTCGAGGGAACTTCCCAGGTGCAGTTTAACTCCGAAATCCTGCAGTTCCTTGCTCAGAAATCCGGCGAACTCCGCCTCCAGATTGGGCATTACCTGTGGAAGACGCTCAACCAGCTGAACCTTCATGCCGCGTTTTGCCAGGGCTTCAACCATCTCAAGTCCGATAAATCCGCCCCCCACAACCACTGCGGATCGGGGATTACTTTTATTAATGAACTCGTCTATGGAATCCATATCGTCCAGAGTCCAGAGCTGGAACACATTGTTCTGCTGTACACCGGGGATGGGAGGAACGATGGGTTTTCCTCCCTGTGCCAGGATGAGTGAATCGTACTCAAATTCCTGTTCGCTTCCATCGTTTCGGTTTTTGGTCAGCACCTTTCGGTTTTCACGGTCCAGAGACACGGCTTCGGTGGCCGTATGCACCTTTACCCGGTATTGATCATGGAAGGTTTCCGGGCTTGCGAGAATGAGGGATGAACGGTTTTCAATATCCCCGCCCAGATAATACGGGAGTCCGCAATTCGCAAACGAAACATCATCACCAGCTTCCAGGAGAGTGATTTCTGCTTCTCCATCCAGTCTTCGTGCCCGGGCAGCCGCAGTGGCCCCCGCAGCAACTCCGCCTATAATGACAATTTTTTTCATATGTATCTCCTATTATATATAAAAATATATATATAAAAATAAGTTTATAGTCAAGTCCGATACACAGGAAGCGGGGACTTCTGCTTGAATTAGCCCGGAAAACCCCGTATCATGTTGTTCAAATGAAACGGGCAATGTACTTTGCTGTGCTCTGGATGATTCTCCTGCCGGCCTTGTTGGCAGCAGATACTGATCGGTTGGCCCGGGAAAGTAAAAAAAATACAGAAATACTGATACTCCATTCCTACAGCCAGAGTTTCTCCTGGACAGAGACGATCAATCGCGGGCTGATTGAAGGCAGTTCAGACAGGGATTACAGTCTCTGGTTCGAGTATATGGATGCAAAGCGGTTTAACTCTCCGGAATATCTTGAACAGCTCTACGACATGTTCAGCTATAAATTCAGCGGTGCAGAATTTGATCTGGTGGTCACTTCTGATAATCTGGCCTATGAGTTTTTTATGGATCACCGCAGCAGCCTATTCAACAACGCTCCGGCTCTCTCCATCGGCTTGAATGAGCAGCCTGGCGTCCGGGCGGAAAATGTCCGGTATATTATCGAGCGAAATGATTACCGGAAGAACATCGATCTGGCGCTCACCGCCCATCCGGATGCCCGGAACATTCATATCATCATAGACCAGACTCTTACAGGGAGCATTATCAGAGAGCAGCTGGAAGATCTTTCCGGCGAATACACTCAGGAATTCAACTGGATTGATTCGGGAGATCTCGAAGAGCTGACCCGAAAGATTAAAGCCGTACATCCCCGTGACGTTATCGTGTATGTGCTGTATTTTTATGATGGCGAGAAGCCTGTGAACAATGATCGGATCCTCAACCGTCTCGCATCAGTCAGTCCGGTACCCATCTACAGTTTCTGGTCTTTTGCAATTCCAGAAGGTGCACTTGGCGGCTATGTGTATGACGGCTACCTTCTGGGAAGATTCAGCTCGCATGTTCTGGAAAGCATCTGGCAAAATGGAGAACCAGACCAATGGCAGGGTCTGGTAAACCAGCCCATGGCCGGATATCAGGTGGACTTTCCAACCGCCCGGCGGTATGGATTGGATAAGCAGGATTTTCCCCGGGATACCCTGTTTTTGCGGGAGCCCGAAGGATTCTTTCAGAAACATGCACGGGTGCTGGGAGTTTCTTCGGTGATCATTCTTGTCCTGGTTCTTCTGATTATCCTTATACAAATCAACCTTCAGAGACATAAAGCCTTGAACCGGTACAACTCAGCCATGGTGAAAACACAGAAAGAAGTGATGCACAACCTGAGCATCGTAATTGAGCGCCGATCCAGTGAGACCGCCGAGCACTTGAACCGGATCACTGGTCTTTCCACCTTTATCGCACAGCATCTGGGGCTGAGCCAGGATCAGATAGATTCCCTTCATCTGGGTGCTTCATTGCATGATGTGGGAAAGGTTGGTATTTCCGACACCATTTTGAAAAAAGCCGGTCCCTTAACTCCTCCCGAAATGGCGGAAATCCGGACCCATCCCAGGAAAGGCTATGAAATCCTCAAGGACAGCGAGAACGAATACATCCGTACCGCTGCAATTATTGCCCTTGAACACCATGAATGCTGGGACGGTTCGGGATATCCCGACGGAAAACAGGGTGAAGAGATTCATATTCTTGCCCGGATTGTAACCATGTGCGACGTGGTGGATGCTTTGCTCAGCGAGCGAAGCTATAAGCCTGCCTGGTCCACCATTCGGGTACGGGATTATGTGCTGGAGCAGAATGGGAAACTGTTCGATCCGGCGATAGCTGAGTTTGTGCTTGCGAATTGGCAGGAGTTTCTTTCGATTTGGGAGGCCGGCGGTGATAAAGTATCTCTCAAGCATGCGGTCCAGGCCCTGGATTAAAAACCGTTTTGCCAGGCGTGAAATAAAGCGTATATTGTAATCATGTCAAAAGATACAGCCGAAAACACAGCCCCGAATACAGCGGATTCCGGTGCTCTTTCACCTGAGCTTGTACCGGAAAACTGCATAGCGTTTAATATCGGACGTGCCTACCGGGCGGTTCTCCGCCGCTACGAGCAGGCTTTTAAAGCTGCAGATATTACCACCATGCAGTACGGACTTCTCGTCCACACGGCGATACTTGAACCAGCTTCGGGAATAGAAATCAGTCAGTCCAGCGGTCACGATCCCAGCACTCTATCACGCACGTTGGCTTATATGGAGGAAGCAGGGTACATCCGGGGGGTGAAGCCTGTTGCCGGTGACCGCCGAAAACGGGTCTACAGCCTCACATCCGCCGGCCGGTCCAAACTGAATGAAGCTCTCCCCCTCTGGGAGCAGGTGCAGAAGGAAATTCTTCTTGAGATTGGTGAAGAACAATGGGTCGAAGGCTTGAAATCACTGAAAAAAATACAGCAGATTAATTAAACTTGTAGATACATGCAAAATTCCTTAGTATTTTAGCAAGGAACGGCCAAGAGGATTACTATTAATCCAATGTTCCTGCCGTTGAAAACCGGATAAACCGGGAGGTGTGTATGTATCTGTGTAAACCTGATATCCGTATAATTTTTCTGGGAGCAGTGTATGCTCTCCTGGTAACTGCGGGACTTGCCGCCGCTCCACAGGCCGAGCTTTGGCCCCGCTGGGAAGCCCATGACCCTGGATCCACCCAGCAGCTTGATCACGGTCAATGGGATGATTTTCTGGATCAGAATCTTGATACGGATACAGCAGACGGAATACACCGCATGAGATACGGCGACGTATCCCTTGTACAGCGGGAAGAGCTGGACGCCTACCTGGAATATCTTGCCTCACAGCGGGTAAGCGGTATGAACCGGAACGAGCAGTTCGCCTACTGGGTGAACCTGTACAACGCCCTGACGGTGAACCTGATCCTGGAGCAGTATCCTGTGGATAGTATCCGGGATATTTCCAAACCATGGGATACGCCGTTGATCAGCATTGAGGGAATAGAACTCACACTGAACGATATTGAGCATCGGATTCTGCGTCCCATCTGGGATGACCCGAGAATACACTATGCGGTGAATTGCGCCAGCATGGGCTGTCCCAATCTCCAGCCCCGGGCCTTCACTTCGGATAACAATGAAAGGCTGCTTGAAAAGGCCGCCACAGAGTATATCAATCATCCCCGGGGGGCCGATTTCAGCGGGCGAAATCCCCGTCTGTCCAGCATCTACAACTGGTATCAGGAGGATTTTGAGAATTCGGTTGAGGGAGTTTTGGATCATATAACTGATTATGCGGAAGGGATGACTCTTGACGGAGCTCAGGACTACATCAGCCGCGGATACCCCGGCAGGATCAGATATGATTATGACTGGAGCCTGAATGAGTAATACGGGCATACATTCCGCTTCCCGCATCATAAGAAAATACAGCGGCTTTGTCCTGGTGATTTGGCTGCTTCTCAGCTCAGGTATCTTCCATATTGCATCTCAGCCCGCAACTGCAACCCTTGAGTCGGAATTCAGTACAGATTTTACGTTGCGCAGCATAGATTTGGATGAAATCAGGTCAGGAGGACCTCCCAAAGACGGCATACCCGCCATTGATTCTCCTGAGTTTTCACGATTGGAAGAAAATTCTCCGGGTCTGACGGATAATGAGATGGTTATTGCGGTTTCCATGGAGGGCGTACACAAAATCTATCCTCTCAGAATTTTAATCTGGCATGAAATTGTGAACGACACAATTGCCGGTACTCCCATTGCTGTAACCTGGTGCCCCCTTTGTAATTCTGCTCTGGTTTTTAATCGGCGCATTTCCCATGAAGGTCGCTCCCTGGTCCTGGATTTCGGCACCACGGGAAGATTGCGATATTCCAATCTACTGATGTATGACAGACAAACTGAAACATGGTGGCAGCAGGGAAGCGGCAGAGCCTTGATTGGAAAGCATACAGGTACACAGCTTGAAATACTTCCTTCCACAGTTATGAGTTTCAAAAATGCTTCCAGGGTCTATTCCGGGGGGATGGTTCTCAAGTCCCCGGAAGACTCTGCCAGGGCATACGGAATGAATCCGTACAGAGGGTATGAAGATTCATCCATGCCACTGCTGTATAACGGTCCGGATTTCCCCGGGGATCAACCGCCTATGCTTGACCGTGCGGTGGTGGTTCACAATGCAGGAGAGAATCCTGTGACCATTGGATATGCCAGGCTAAGGGCCGAGCCCTTCATGGAGCTGAACTCAGCGGATAATACGGTGTATCTGATCTATGATCCGGACGCCCGAAGTCCCTTGGACCGGGGAAGGGTAAATACCGGCCGTCAAGTGGGTACTGCCAATGCATTTCTGGACAAAACCACTGAAGGGCGGAAGGTTGATCTTCAGCTTCTCACGCTGAATGCTCTCGATTCAGCCACAGATTCAGAAGGCATCTCATCTGATCAGCTGCAAGAGTATGCTCTCAATGACGGTAGACTAATATTTGATCGGTTGAGCTCCACTATATTCGATGCCAATGGACTGGGGGTAATGGGACCTCTGACTGGATCACGTCTGAGTCCGGGAGTATCGGTCCAGCATTTCTGGTTCTCTGCGACGATCTTTGCCGGGAATGAAGGGCAAAACGGCCTTTTTCCATGAAGGTATGAAATACCGATGAACACGCATGCTCAATTGAGGAAACAGATAACAGAGAGTTCTTTCCGCATATGTACGGCACACAAGCTAACCGAGGAGAAACGATGAAACGGGGAAAACTGATTGCACTTATTCTGGCTGCAGGAGCGGTAATTGCAGCGGCAGTGATATTTGATCTGCCTTCTTTGATCATGCAGGGGTTGGATTGGATTTCGGATCTTGGCTGGGTGGGGGCAATTGTATATGTGCTTCTCTACATTGCTCTCACTGTGGCATTAATTCCGGGAAGCATTATTACCCTTGCGGGAGGATTTATATTCGGTCTTGGGTATGGAACCGCCCTTGTGAGTCTGGGATCTACGGTTGGAGCGTCACTTGCGTTTCTGTTCGGCCGCTTTTTATTCAGAAACTGGGTGAGCAGACAGATGGAAGGCCGCCCCAAGTTCGCAGCAATTGACCGGGCCGTGGCCCATGAAGGCTGGAAGATTGTCTTTCTTACCCGTCTTTCGCCCCTTTTCCCGTTCTCACTTCAAAACTATGCATACGGAATTACCGGGGTGCGATTTCTCCCCTACGTTCTCTCCTCATGGATCGGCATGCTGCCGGGGACGGTGATGTGGGTGTATTTCGGCTCTCTTGCGGGGAATATTACCGAAGTGGCGGCAGGAGTCTCCTCCGATACCATTGAGCAGGCGGGGGCGGCATGGCTCCAAACCCTGATAAACGGGCTGGGACTGGCGGCAACGGTGGCGGTAACCATATTTATTACCCGTCTCGCCAGGAAGGCGCTGAAAAAACATATGTCTTCAGAAGATTCTCCCGCCGGAAATGACACAGATTCACAGACTGATTCCCGGACTCACGGAGAGTCCGGGGAGCAACCCTGAACTCCGGGTGTTATGGGGCTGGATAATATCAGGCCGGGTGTTCAATGAGGCGGAAATCCGCCTTTTGTTCTTCCACCGAAACCCGGTTGATCCGAACCTTCACCGGATCCCCCAGCCGGAGAACGGCTTTCCGTTTTTCACCTTTCAGCTGATAATTTTCTCCATCGAAAATGTAATGGTCATCCTTCATATCAGATATATGCACCAGTCCGTCAATCATAAAATCCTTCAGCTGAACGAAGAGTCCGAATGATGTAACCCCGGTGATGATTCCTTCATGATCTTCACCGAGATGGTCTTTGAGAAACTGCATGGACTTGATCCTGATGTATTCCCGTTCCACATCTGTGGCCGTGCTTTCCGCCTCAGAGGCGTGATTGCAGAGCCTTTGCAGCTCGTTTTTCCGCTTCTTGGCTTCTGCTTCCGAAAGGCTGATGCCGGTGCGGCCGTATTCCTTCAACAGACGGTGCACCAGCAGGTCGGGGTATCTGCGAATCGGGGAGGTGAAGTGGGTGTATGCGTCAAATGCCAGACCGAAATGGCCCTGATTCTCCACGCTGTATACCGCCTTGGTCATGGATCTCAGTGCAACCTTTTCAATCAGGTCCTTGAACTCCAGGTTTTCAATAATTGAAAGAAGCTTTCTATAGTCTTCGCTCTCCAGTTCATCTTCCGGGATCCGGTAATTGATTCCCTGGGCTTTGAGAAGATTGAGAAATGTCCGGGCGTCCTCCGCTTCGGGACGCTGATGGATCCGGTATACAAAGGGGAGGGAACCGATTTTCTCGATATGCCGGGCAACAGTGCGGTTTGCCGTGAGCATGCATTCCTCAACCAGGCGGTGTGCATCAAGCCGCCTGGACGGTTCTATGCTTTCGGGGGTTCCATCCTCATTCAGACTGATAACCGGGACTGACGCATTAAAATCGATGCTTCCGGTTTCTTCCCTCTGCCTGCGCAGCAGAAGACTTACTGCCTGCAGAAGATGAATGGTTTTCCCCAGAGGGTCATATCCGCCGTTCAGGATTTCCTCA
Source organism: Salinispira pacifica (assembly GCF_000507245.1). Classification (GTDB taxonomy): domain Bacteria; phylum Spirochaetota; class Spirochaetia; order DSM-27196; family Salinispiraceae; genus Salinispira; species Salinispira pacifica. The sequence continues at coordinate 532,296 of NC_023035.1, forward strand.
ACCTGCTCGTAGGTGAAGCGGCGATCGCTTTTGATGATGCTTTCCTGAATGCGGTAGCTCAGGACCTCGCCTCTGCTGCTCACCGTCATGATCACACTGAATGCCGGACGGTCAACACCGGGTTTCAGACTGCATAAATCATTGGCCAGACGCTCAGGAAGCATGGTGGCCACATGGTTCAGCAGATATATGCTGGTGCTGCGTTTAGCGGCTTCTTCATCAATTTTGCTTCCGGGAGCTACAAAGTGGCTTACGTCGGCTATGTGTACCGCCAGTTCAAACATTCCCCCGGGAAGCTGCTTCAATGAAATGGCATCATCAAAATCTTTTGCACTTTCCGGGTCGATGGTGAATGTCAGCTGTTTCCGGAAATCCAGCCGGTTTTTCTTCAGCTTGCGCATATTGGGCTGGGGAATGTTCTGAGCTATGCGGTTCAGTTCGGCCGGATACTCATAGGGCAGGTCCCGGGAACGAAGGACCATCTGGACATCCACCCCCGGTGCATCGGGATATCCGATTACTTCGCCAATGGTGCCGTCCCGGCTGACCACAACTACCTGGCCGCTGCGGGCCTGACCCGGATTTTTCACTTCGATGGGGCGGGTGAGACTGTCATCTTCGGGAATAACCCTGGGCTTCCCGTCTTTCCGGGTGTAGAGCCCCACAAATTCCCGCCTGCCCTCTTTGAGTATGGACTCTACACGGCCGATGGGGTTCTTGCCCCGGGGGCGGGACTCGATGCGGACACGCACCGTATCTCCGTCCATTGCTTTCCCCACATTGTCCAGGGGAATAAAGATATCCTGACCCTCCGGGACAATAAGGAACCCGAAACCCCTGTTATGAAGGGAAATGATGCCTTCTGCATTGCTTCCCCGGGGACCTGATCCACTGCCGGATGGGGCTGGAGTCGGTTTTCCAGAAGAGCTCCTGCTTGAACTGCCGCGGCTTGGACTGTTCTTGCCGGAACTGCTGCGGCCTGCACTGCTGCGGTTGCCCCGTGATTTTTCAGGCCGGGCATCCTTGGCCGTCTTTTTCTGTTCGCTCTTTGATCTCTGGGTGTTTGCCGGTGTTTTTCCGGTTTTCTGTTCTGATGTGTTCTTTTTGGGTTTGTTGGTCATATGCTCTCTAATAATTCTGTATATACAACAGTATAGTTTATCATGCGGTGAAAATTCACAGCTATGGTGTTGGTGCGGTATCGGAGGTTCAGCCTTGTAGGAGAATCTGCGATTTTGAATCGCAGCGAAGAAGGGTGAAACCGAAGCTGTCTGCAATGTACTCCCAGCTGCGGCAACTGTAAAACACAAGGTGGGTGCTGTCGTTAATATACCACCACGTGAGCGGCTGATCAATGGTATCGCTGAGGCGGGTTACCACATAGATCAGACCGCCGCTTCGGAGAAGGTTTTTCATTCGACGGAATTCATTCCCCGGTCTGGCGAAGTGTTCTGCAGCTTCACAGCAGATAATCCGGTGGTATGGAGCTGATTCCAGCGTATTATGGCCGTAGACGGGATCCCAGCAGTCCGCCCGGACACCCTGTTCCCTGAGCATCCGTGCCAGAACTTCCTCTTCACCGCCCCCGTAATCCAACACGTTGCATCCATCCAGGCTGCCCATCCATTGAACCGCCCCTTGAAGGATCTTTGTCAGATATTCCCGGTACCGGGAATTTTCGTACTGGTTATTGTGTGTGGCGTATCTTTGAATTTCTTCCTCACCAGTAGGGTGCTGATATTCGGGCACATGGATGCAATCGCAGAATCTGCAGCGGTAAAAATCCCGATGGGCGTGTTCAACATTTCGGGCGCCCAGGTGTACCGTGTCGGAGGAGTTGCAGAGAGGACAGTTCATCCTGTCAGCATATCCGTTCAAGGCTGAAGTGCAAAGCCTTTCAAGCCCATATGAGCCCCTGCCGATGTAGTAGTATGGCAAAGAATCTATTTCCCGGGGTTTCCCGGTTGAGAACACAGCGTGCACGGAAATTTCTGCAGCGGCAGGGATATCTGGTTGAACCCCTCAGCAGCCTGTTGCAGGACGCACCGGCGGAATTCACAGCCCACTGGGATCGGGTTCGTCCCTATACTCTTACATCTCCCGAACGGGGGCTGGGGTTGTATACGGCGGTTGAGCATCTGTGCCGGCACGACATTCCCGGCGATATTGTGGAATGCGGCGTATACAAAGGCGGCTCCAGCATGCTGGCAGCCCTGGCTCTTCTGGAACACAATCCCCGGCCAGAGCGGATGATCTGGCTTTATGATACCTTCAGCGGGATGACAGAGCCCGGTGAGCACGATGCAATTGCCGTCAGCGGACAGGCGGCAGCGGAACGGTTTTCCCCCGGCTGGTGGGAAGCTGGACTGGAAGAGGTCCGAAAGGCCATGAGCCTCACAGGCTATCCAGAGGATCAGCTGAAGTTTGTTCCGGGAGATGTTATGGAGACCCTTGGGGAATCAACTCCCCAAAAGATTGCCCTTCTTCGCCTGGATACCGACTGGTATGAATCCACCCGCCGTGAGCTGGAGATTCTCTACCCGCTGGTAAGCCCCGGGGGATTTATCATTATTGATGACTACGGTCATTTCACCGGCGCGAAAAAAGCGGTGGACGAATATTTCGGAAAATCCGGCGACGGGGCTCACCCCTACCTGCATCGTTTGGATTACACCGGTAGAATGTTCCGGAAGCCGCCGCTCTGAGCCTCCATGGGAATCGGCTCGCAGCCAAGAATGCGACCCGGGATGGAGATGGCGCTGCCGCCCGGCTCGGGTCCTGGAGCGGAGGCGGGATAGGGGGCTCCGGGTGAATTCAGGCCTATGTCCTGCCTGCTCCGGCACCGGCACTGGCTCCGGCGGAGTTCCTGTGCAGTGAGGGGAGAAGGCGGCCAAACCCTTCTCATGCATGGACTTTTCCTGTAGTATGCCCGGGCTATGACAACCACCACCAAAGCCGGCGCGGAACTCGCCCGGGAAATAGAAAAACGGCGTACCTTCGCCATTATCAGCCACCCCGATGCTGGAAAAACCACTCTCACGGAAAAACTTCTGCTCTACGGGGGCAGTATCCGTGAGGCCGGTGCAGTGAAATCCAACAAAATTGACCGGGGAGCCACATCCGACTTCATGGAAATTGAGCGCCAGCGGGGTATCTCCGTTGCCACCTCGGTGATGAGTTTTGAGTACGGCGGCAAAATCATCAATATTCTGGACACACCCGGCCATAAGGACTTCGCAGAAGATACCTACCGCACCCTCACGGCCGTGGACAGTGTAATCCTGGTGGTTGACTCGGTGAAGGGTGTAGAGGAACAGACCGAACGGCTTATGGAAGTGTGCCGGATGCGCAATACGCCGGTGATTGTTTTTATTAACAAGCTCGACCGTGAAGGCCGGAACCCTCTGGAACTCATGGATATTATCGAAGAAAAGCTGTCCATCTCTGTGCGGCCTCTCACCTGGCCGGTGAACCGGGGAGACCGGTTCAAGGGGGTGTACAACCTGGTGGAGCAGAATCTCTACCTTTTCCGTCCCGGAAAAACCAGTATTGAAGAAGACCGCATACTGATCGAAAATCTTGAGGACCCCAGACTCCCGAAGGAAGTAGGGGAAGAGGACAGCACCCAGCTGAAAGAAGATGTGGAACTGATTGAGGCCGCCTACGGCGATTTTGACCGGGATGCATATTTGTCCGGGGATCTTGCCCCGGTATTCTTCGGTTCGGCCCTGAACAATTTCGGGGTGCGTGAACTGCTGGAAACCTTCCTGGATATTTCTCCCGCACCCCGGGCCCGGGAGACGGACATCCGGACTGTGGCTGCTGATGAAAGCAAGTTTTCCGGTTTTGTTTTTAAAATTCATGCCAACCTGGATCCCAAGCATAGAAACCGCATTGCGTTCATGAGGGTGTGCAGCGGAACCTTTCAGCGGAACACCATGTTTCATCATGTGCGGGCGGGGAAATCCATCCGCTTCAATAATCCCTACAGCTTTATGGCATCCAAAAAGGATGTGGTGGATTCGGCATATCCGGGAGATGTGGTGGGGCTCTATGACCGGGGAGATCTGAAGATCGGGGACACGCTGACAACCGGCGAGCAGTTCATGTATCAGGGAATTCCCAGTTTTTCCCCCGAGGTTTTTCAGGAGCTCACCAATACCGACCCCATGAAGAGCAAGCAGTTGGAAAAGGGAATCCGGCAGCTTACCGAAGAGGGGTTGGCCCAGCTGTTCATACAGGATCAGGGCAGGCGGAAAATTGTGGGGACCGTGGGGAATCTTCAGTTTGATGTAATTCAGTACCGGCTGCTCAATGAATACGGAGCCAGCTGCCGCTTCACTCCTCTGAATTTTGCCCGGGCGTGCTGGCTCACCAGCCCGGACCGGAAAAAGCTGGACAGATTTGTGGAATCTCAGCGGCGCAGAATAGCCATGGACAAGGATGAAAACCCGGTGTATTTCGCCGAAAGCGAGTGGGATCTGAATTATATGAGGCGGGAATATCCTGATATTGATTTCCACTTCACCAGCGAGTTTAAACTCCAGCGTGATTAATAGTCCGGGGAAAAGCAGCTCCCGGGTCGGCGGGGATACACGTGCGTCTGCACTCTGACCGGCGGGAAAGAGCCGTCTGACCCCCGGAATAGCTTCCGGTGCGGCTAAAATCGCCGCCGGGGCATTCAGATTTCCGGATCTGTTTTGCGGATCTTATTCATCAGTTCGCCGGTTCCGTTGCCTCCTGCAACCACCGAGCGCATGGTTTCCTCAAACCCTGTGTCCAGGAAGTCCACACGATCTTCAGTTACATGGAACACCAATCCGTTGGTGGGGTTGGGACTTGTGGGAACAAAGGCGGTATAGAAGCCTTTTTCCACATGGTGATCGGTAATGAATGCGGTCATCATAGTCTCATTATCGTAGGGGCGGATAAGTGCGGGGCGGGTGAACATCTCATTCCTCTCGGTATTGAAAAACGGTTTTGCCGCCTCTCTGAGAAGGTTGTATCCCGGAACCCGCCGCAGGATATGACGCTCAAGCCGGTTGTGGATGAAATTCCCGAACTTGGTTTTTACGATCAAACCAATGACAAAACATCCCGCCAATATGAGTATCACGGCGATTGCCGATGCCAGACTTACCGAAATTTCCAGCCATTCATTTATTTTCAATGCCACCGGCAGGACTGCCTGGGATACCAGCCGGAACAGCCAGGTGAAGAAAAAGAATAGAACGGCCAGGGGAAAAATCACCGCCACTCCGCCGATGAAAATTGTAGAAATAAACCTGCTCAGTCGTTTCATGTCTCTGCCTCCCGCATACATGGTGCCCCAAAGACGGGAAAAAAGCCACTGCAGAAAAGTTGTTGATAAAAATATCAGCTGATCAAAGGCAGCGGGCTGGGTTCCGGATCGTCCCAGGGAAAGCTCTCAAAATTTCCGTAATGAAAGCTCAGCAGGGTTCCGTTTTTCCGGCTTTTTTCCATCCGGGCTCGTAAATCCGGGGAATTCCGGGGCAGCAGTCCGTCCAGGGCAGGCGAACCCTTCTGTTTTGTCAGGGGAAGGGCATAAGCCCAGCGGCTGCCGTCCCCCACCACCCAAATACCCGGAAACCCCAGACGGAATTTCATCAGGTCTCTGTGCTTTGGGGTGATAGTTTCGGGCAGTTCCATGAGCAGATGGTTTTCCAGTCCCGAGAACCGGGATGGCATTTCGGTGAGGGTCGGCGGACATGGTTGTCCCGGGCCCTTCAGTTCCCTCATAATTTCCATGGAACGCTCCCATGGGGGAGTTCTGTACAGCCGGTTCGTATCATCAAAAATACTTGCATCCCTGAGGGCGGCAATACGGGAGGGGCTGAGCTGAATCTGAAGGGAATTGATCCGGGAGGCAAAACTGTGGGTGTACCAGCATTTGCTTGCCAGGTAATCCTTACATTCCTGGGGCTGCTGTTCGCTGTTATGAATCCGGCATTGACCGCTGAGGGAATCCAGGAAGCGGCAGTCGCTCCGGTAATACAGGGTAAGCCCGCCCTTGGCTCGCATGGTGACAAGATAATTCGGTTCTTCTGCCAGACTGCCGAGACGGGAAAAGTCCTCGGGAGATTCCGCATCCAGACTGCTTACCGGCATGTTTTTACAACAGGCAGTTGAAGTGCAGACCGAACAGGGGGATTGCTGCCAGCCGGTGCTTGGTGTGATCATTGGGGTATGTACCTCGAAAATGAAATTGGATTGGCAGGGACTGATTAATCAGATGCGCAGATTGAAAGATAATAGACGGATAGCCCGGCATACGGCAAGTACCGGGGGGCCTTCTTTCAGGAACTATTCCTGGGGTTTTCCGAAGAGAAATCCCTGCACCAGATCCACACCCAGGTTTTTTACCCAGCGGTAATCATCCTCGTCCTCCACTCCTTCGGCAATGGTGGTGATTTTCATCTGGCGGGACAGTTCAATAATGCTTTTCAGAATACTCTGTTTAAAGGTATCGCTGCTCACACCCATCACCATATCCATATCAAGTTTCACAATATCCGGATGGAGCTGGTGAAGCAGATTCAACGAGCTGTAGCCCGAACCCAGATCATCCAGAGCAACCTGAAATCCGTTGGATCGGTAGAAATCAACGATTTCAAGCATGCGGGGAATATCCCGGATGTAGTCGCTTTCCACCAGCTCAAATACGATGTCTTCCGGTCGGAACTGGGTGGCTTCGATTGCTTCCATGGTGGTTTTGAGGCAATAATCCGGGCTGTAAATGGATGTGGGATTGAAGTTGATAAACAGCTTCTCCTTCAGTCTCTTTTCGGAAGCCCGGTTTACAGCGGAAATTCTTGCTTCCCGATCCAGATAAAACAGCAGGTCCGCCTTCCGGGCCACCGAGAATATAATGCCCGGGTTCACAGAATTTCCATCACGGTCCACCCCTCTGAGAAGCACTTCCCTGCCGTAAATGATCTCCGGGTTTTCTGCATTTCTGATGGGGTGAAACACATGGCGCAACCGCCGCTCCCTCAGCATATCCAGAAGCCAGTTACCTTCAAGCCGGGAAAAAATGCTCAAAAGGCTTTCCATGTGTATGAGGTCATGAATGGTGGGCTCACGCTCGGGGGGAACAAAAAGCGCTTTGGTTCCGGATAACTCTGCGTCGGTAAAATCAGTGCGATGATTTTCCATGACCTGGGCAATCTGTTCCCTGCTGACCCGGGCGGAGAAGAGCCCGTCCGACTCATGAAGGGCGGCGCCGGTATCGCTGAAAGCCTTTTCCAGTTTATCTCCGGTAAGAGCTATGGCCGGAGAAAGATACAGGACGCCGCTGGGAATCATTGTTTCAGGTAGAATTTCGCATCTGCTGCATTTCATATAATATAATAATTATGGATTGATTTTTGGATGTCAAGCCGCCTCTGTTGCTGTGTGGCTGTCGCCACGGGCCGTGTTGGTGCACTGTATGAGATTGTTGATTTTCCCTGTTTCGTAGCGAATTCCTTGGTATACGGCACAATTTCATTATACTTGTATTGGTACCCGAACATCACCGGGAACTTACCCGGCTTTTTTTTATCGAAGGAAGATATCTATGGCCAAGCGAACCAAAACCTTATCATTCAAGATTACCATTCTCATTCTCATTATCACCCTTGTGACATTCATGATCATGTCATTGATTCTGGAAGCCACCGTCCGCCGGATTATCACCAATGAGAAACGTGCACAATTCACCTTCCGGGCGGAGATGCTCATGGAAATAATTGAGGACGGCTATGTTGAGTATACCCGTGAGCTCCAGGAGATTCAGCGCTCCCAGCGTGCTGAACGGGCGGAACTCCTGGAGTCGGGATCGGGCAGTGATCAGCTGGTTAATCTTGCCCGGGAATCCCGGAGTGCGATTCTCTCCAGAATCCGGCAGCAGTATTACGAAAGCGACATTCTTCAAGATGATGATGTATTGCCCTTCATTCTTGATCAGCAGAGGACGGTACTTCTGCATCCCCGGCTGCCTGAGGGGAGCCGGGAGTTGGCCTATGAAAGCTATATTCAGGATGCCCAGGCCGAGTCGGACGGGAACCGGGACTTCACACGGAACGGTGAGCTGTGGTGGACGCTTTATCGGAGCGAACCTAACTGGGGCTGGACGGTGTTTTATGAGGTGCCCCACAGTCAGAAATTTGCCGCATTGAACAGTTTCCGGGTCACCGGAATCCTGGTAATGCTGGCAGGATTTTTTCTGATTGCCGTCCTGGTTGCCGTGTTTAACAGACGGGCATTACGTCCCCTGCTGCAGGTGAAGCAAAGCATCGTTGAAATTGCCGACGGAGGAGGCGATCTCACCCGGCAGCTTGAGGTGAAAACCCAGGATGAGGTTGGTGAGCTTTCTTCCGAGTTCAACCGTTTTATCGCATCCCTGAGAAATATTGTTTCCAGTATCAAGATTCTCAGCAGCCAAACCGGGGATATCCGCACTGATCTGAATGCCAATACTGAAGAGACCGCCGGCTCAATCAGTCAGATTTCAGCCACCATTCACAACATGATGAAGCAGATGGAGCGGCTGAAGGAAAATATCGGTGGTGCGGTGCAGTCCCTTGGGGATATCAGCAATTCTGTGAATACCAATTCACGTATAACCCAGGAGCAGGCATCCATGGTTGAGGAGTCCGTTGCCTCGGTAAACGAGATGATCGCATCGATCAATAATGTTGCCGAAATTGTACAGGCAAAATCGGAATCCAGCGGGGTCCTGGTGGACACCGCCAGAGAAGGGGGAAAGCAGGTTGAGGTGATGGGGCAGACATTTCAACAGGGAGTTGCGCAGAAGATCGAAAGCATCCAGGAATTTCTGGATGTAATAAATGGAATATCCTCCCAGATCAATCTGCTTTCCATGAATGCCGCCATTGAAGCAGCTCATGCGGGAGAACACGGCAGAGGCTTTGCCGTTGTTGCAGAGGAGATTCGAAGACTTGCCGAGCAGACCTCCTCCAATACCAAACGCATCGGAGGCAGCATTAAAGAAATTATCCAGGCGATCTCGGATACCCGGGTGCAGGTTGAGCAAACCGGTGATGCGTTTGACCAGATAAATTCCCACATTGAAGATGTGTACAGTGCATTCAAGGAAATCCATCAAAGTACAGAAGAGCTTTCTGTGGGAGGCCGGGAAATTCTCACTGCCATGTCCCAGCTCAGTGAAGGCTCGGGAGAGCTGCAGGAGCAGTCTGCGGATATTCATGACAAGACCAGGAACATCGACTCTCTTATGCAGGAAGTGGACAATTATGCCGGAGAGATGCTTCAGGGTATGAGTGAAATATCTTCCGGAAGCGGCGAGATAACCGGGGCCATGGAATATCTGAACAACCTGAGCAGCGAATTGGGGGTCAAGAGCAATGCACTGGAAGAGCAGATTACAAGATTTAAAACAGATTCCGAGGATGATTCTGCCTCAGGTTCTGCCTCAGATTCTGCCTCAGATTCTGAGCACAGTGAGGAGTGAAGCCATCCCCATACTCAGAGTGGTCTCCTGATTCTCATGAACCAGCACCATAGTTCCGCTTACGGAGTTTTTTTCCCGAATGGTAATTTCCGTGCCGGGAAACAGCCCCGTTCCCCGAGGAACTCCAGGAACTCCCTGCTGTCATGGTTGACCCGCATGATCCGAGCCCGTTCCTGAGTATTCAGAGCACTGAGAGGCATGCCGTCCTGACTTGAAATATTCCCGTCAGCTGCGGGGATGGGATCGCCGTGGGGGTCGGTGGAGGGATGCCCCAGAATTTCATCAATCCGCTCAATAAGTCGGTCGCTGAAGGCGTGCTCCAGTATTTCCGCCTCATCGTGCACCAGCTGCCATTCCAGTCCAAGTACCTCAACCAGAAAAAGCTCGATCAGCCGGTGTCTTCGCACCATCTTCAGTGCAAGCTCCCTGCCCCGTGGAGTAAGTTTTACCCCGGACCGTGGAAGGTACTCCACAAGCTTCTCTTCGCTGAGGCTTTTCATCATGGAGGTGACGGTTCCCGGTGTGACCTGCATAAGAGATGCCAGTTCGCCCGGCTTTACCAGACTGACGCCGGATTTTTCCGAGGCGGAATATATGTTTTTCAGATAATCTTCAGTAGTGCTGCTCACGGATACTTCCTGTGTTGTTCTCTCATGTTTTCCGGATACGTTGTGAACGTACATGGAAATGCGGCATAGCATATGCGCATACAGACAAAGCCCTCATACCTTCAGACAAAGCCCTTATAGATGATCTCCTGAATTCCATGTAGCCGGAAACTCGCCCCCCGCACATGTTTAGTATATCACCGTCCAGTAACTGTCATCCTGAATATTGCAGTCCACATCCGCCCGGATTTCGCCGCTGGCCTCTGCCATTTCCGGAAAGCTCATGGTTTTCGGCGGATTAATTTCCAGGCTGCGGATCCCGTGGCTGGTAAAACGTCTGCTGTTTTGTTCCGCTGAGTCCATCAGTATCCGGTATACATGTTCCGCAAGCCGCTCACCTTCATCACCTGGAGGGGCATACACGGCAAGGGAGCCTTTGATGCTGCCGTTGATTATCTCCCCTTCTTCTGTGAGGCTGCAATGGTCTTTCTGCAGTATGGGGATCACCAGCGGCACAAGGGGAGCGATCTGTTGACTGGAAAAATACGCTTCCATACGTTCCGGTGCGTGCTCGACCGAACTTACGATAAAGCCGGCATACCTACGGAATGGTTTGAGTTCAAAGGTTGATGTCTGCTCTTTATTGAAGATGATTTGGGATATCCAGTTGCTCTCCCGTGACACTTCCCGGTGATACAGCCCGCTGTGACCGTGAAATATAATACTGTCGAAGTCCACTCCGGGCATGGAAAAGGAAAATGAGCGGCCCCCCTGAAGGTTCATCCTTCTCTTGGGTTCCTGAATGCGAAATTCGGGATTATCCAGTAAAAAGCCACGGATCCGGTTTGCAAAATTGAGTATCACTTCGGGTTCGGTTTCGCTGGTAAGGAACATGAGATCATCCTCGCTGGTATTGTTAGCCTGTATTGAATTATACCTGTGCCGGGTGGTGGATGCAATCAGTTTTTACATTTTGCACATCTCAGTGCTCGATGCTAAGGATAAACGAAATTACGAAAGATTACGAATAACAAAGCAAAACAAAACTTTGTGGTAGACAACCTTTGTATTACCAGGTAATATTGCACAGTAAGGAGATCATATGACTGATATTCTGGAACGCATTCGTTCATTTGAGAAAACAAAGGACTTCTTTATCGGAATTGATTCTGACGGCTGCGTATTTGACAGCATGGGTGTGAAACACAAGGAGTGCTTTTGTCCGGCGTTTATCAATGTGATGAATCTTCAGGGTGTGAGCGATGCCGCCCGGGAGGTGTGGGAATTTGTCAATCTGTTTTCAAAAACCCGGGGAATCAACCGTTTTAAAGCCCTGATTCTCAGTCTGGATTTCCTCAGGGAACATCCGGAGGTGAAGAAACGGGGAGTTGAAGTCCCCCGAATGGACGCTCTCAGGGAGTGGACTGAACGAGAGTCCGCCCTGGGAATGTCGGGGCTGTTGAGAGAAATTGACGAGCACCCACATCCGGATCTTCTTCAGGCCAGAGACTGGTCCGAGGAGGTGAACCTGGCCGTGGGACGGATTGTAAGAAACCTGGCGCCCTTTCCCGCCGTGCCCGATGCACTGAAACAGATGGTCAGGCATGCGGATACCATGGTTGTGTCCCAGACCCCCGTGGCGAATATCGAACATGAATGGAAGGAAAACGGCATTCATGACTACGTACAGACCATTGCGGGGCAGGAGATGGGAAGCAAAGCTTTTCATTTGAAGACTGCCGCGTACGAAAGATACGAGCCTTCTTCAATACTGATGATCGGCGATGCACCGGGGGATTATTCCGCCGCACAGGAAATCGGCGCCCTTTTTTATCCCATCATCCCCGGCGGCGAAGAGACCGCATGGCGCAGATTCGTGGATGAGGCTCTTCCGGCTTTTCTTGACGGAAAGTACAGAGGGGAGTACGAGAAGAGTCTTCTGGATGATTTTCACCGCAGCCTTCCTTCAACCCCCCATGGAATAATACATGATTTTTGAAATATGCATATGTGAACTGTGGAGTGATGAAGTTTCAGCGGTACGTGGAAATCCGGGAAACTGCTTGAATTAACAGGAATATTCCGTATTTTCATCGGTAGATCCGGATATGACCTGTGTGTACCCACGGTTTCCGGATGCCGGTGAAAGAAAACAAATGATGATGAAAAAACAGGAGAATGATATGTCAAAAGCTGATATCGGACTGATTGGTCTTGCAGTCATGGGGCAGAACCTGGTGCTGAACATGAACGATAACGGGTATGCGGTGGCAGTGTACAACCGGACATCCGGAAAAACCGAAGATTTCATAAACGGACCGGCGCAGGACAGGCCGGAAATTTTTCCGGCCTATGAATTGGAGGAATTTGTTTCCATGCTGAAACGCCCAAGGCGGGTCATGCTGATGGTGAAAGCAGGTGAGGTTGTGGATAAATTTATCCAGGCCCTGCTTCCCCATCTTGAAAACGGTGACATTATCATTGACGGCGGCAACAGTCATTTCCCTGATTCCAACCGCCGTACCCGGGAGCTGGAAGAGAAGGGAATCCTTTTTATCGGAACCGGTGTTTCCGGCGGCGAAGAGGGAGCCAGAAGAGGCCCCAGTATTATGCCCGGAGGAAATGAACATGCCTGGCGCTGGGTAAAACCCATATTTCAGGATATTTCGGCGAAGACCTCAGACGGTGAAGCCTGCTGCGAGTGGGTCGGCGATGCGGGTTCCGGACACTATGTGAAGATGGTTCATAACGGAATTGAATACGGCGACATGCAGCTGATCACCGAGGCGTACCAGTTGATGAAAGAAGGACTGGGGATGAATCATGATCAGCTTCATGAAACCTTCGCCCGATGGAACCAGGGACCTCTGGATTCATATCTCATAGAAATTACCCGGGACATCATGGCCTTTCGGGATGAAAACGGAGAACCGCTGGTGGAAAAGATTCTGGATACCGCCGGCCAGAAAGGAACGGGGAAGTGGACGGGAATATCAGCCCTGGAGCTGGGGGTTCCGGTAACTCTCATTGGTGAAGCGGTGTTTTCCCGTACACTCTCTGCATTAAAGGATGAGCGGGTTCGGGCCTCGGAAAAGCTCAGCGGGCCGGACAGCCGATTTAACGGCGATGCGAAACAGTTTGTAGATGATCTGGAGCAGGCTCTGCTTTTTGCAAAAATTATCTCCTACACGCAAGGATTTATGCTCATGAGGGAAGCCGCGGAAGAGAACGGCTGGAAGCTGAATTACGGTTCAATTGCCCTGATGTGGAGGGGGGGATGCATTATCCGTTCGGCATTCCTGGGGAAAATCAAGGACGCATACGATGCCAACCCCGGGCTCCCAAGTCTGCTCATGGACGATTACTTCAGGGATGTGGTGACCCGGACCCAGGGGGCGTTGAGACGGGTTCTGGCTCAGGCCATTCAGTTGGGAATCCCTGTGCCCACCCTGAGTACGGCCCTGGCATTTTTCGACGGATACCGGAGCGTACGGCTCCCTGCAAATCTTCTCCAGGCCCAGCGGGATTATTTCGGTGCCCACACCTATGAACGGGTAGACCGGGCCAGAGGTGAGTTTTTTCACACCAACTGGACCGGCAGCGGAGGGAATGTTTCCTCAGGGACCTACGATGCCTGAATCAGCATCTTTGCAACCCAGACATGAAAGCATTATCCGTCTGTTACAGAGCTTCCGCCAAATAACCGTGGCGGAGCTCACCCAGAGGCTGGGTGTATCTCAGGTGACCATTCGCAAGGATTTAACCCACCTGGAGGAGCAGGGGCTGGTACAGCGGACCCACGGCTCGGCCCGGCTGGCACAGAACATCGGGGTTCTGCCCAGTGTCCAGGATCGGGCCACCAGTCATGCAGAGGAAAAGCAGGCCATTGTTCACCGGGCCCTGGAGCTGATTGCCGGGGATGATGCGGTGGCCATTGATGCGGGATCCACGAATTTGATGCTGGCAAGGGAGCTCTATGCGAAGCCTCTGAGGATATTTACCAACAGTCTGGATATAGCCTCCAGCCTGCGCTCCTCCCTTTCCGTGAGCCTGACGCTTTCCGGCGGCAGCTTCCGGCGTGAAGCAGGCAGCTTTATCGGTCCCATTGCGGTGGAGGCTGTGGAAAAGCTCCGGTTTGATATTGCTCTCATCGGAGCCACCAGCTTTACAGCCAGGGGAGAATTTTTTACCCAGAACAGCATTGAGGGATCGGTGAAGCAGGCGATGCTTCGGTCTGCAGCCCGAAGAGTTATCCTTGCGGATTCCTCCAAATTCAATGCCCGGGGATTCTCCAGGTTTGCAGCGTCCGGAGAAGTGGATCTTCTGATTACCGATGAGGGTTTTACCCAGGCGGATGCGCTGCGCCGGGAGGGTGTGGAAGTCCTGTTGGTTTCGCCGTACTCTCCATCTTCGGAAATGTGAGGCAGTGCATCACTCATGGCGGCCGTAATCCCGCCGCTGCTCCCAGGGAAAATATGGTACATAGCGAAATAATCTTATTTGAGTTATAGTTGAATGTATGTCCGGTTTTGCAGCTCATGGTGAATATCAAATAGTCGGTATCGGAAGAGTACTTGCAGTGAAAGTTTCCGGTTCCTGGAATGCGGAGGGAGCGGAGCGCTACCGGAAGGAATTGGAGCACAGCCTCATTTCCATGGCCGAACAGCCCTTTGGTCATATTATTGATGTTCGGAAGTGGGAACTTGCAACCCCCGAAGCTATGGCCATACTAAAACGTCCCCAGCCTGAAATTGCCCGGCGCAATAAGATTTTCAAAGCCCAGATTATACAGAAAGCATCCCTTCCCTCGCTGATATCCCTGAACACCATAGACCGGGAAGTGAAGGATATTTTTACCGTTTCCCGCTTCTCGGAGCTGAAGGACGATCTTCTTTGGAAAATTCCAGATGCGGATATATCTGCGTTGGAGCAATTTTTTGCATAAAATTTTTCTCCGGAATAAATATTAGTTATATTCTAATAAAATTACGGAGGGTATTATATGCAGCGAACAATAGCTCTTATTATTCTTTCAGTTTTTCTGATGTTTCATCTGAGTGCGTCCGAAGGCACATACGGTCCTGAAAGTGCTCAGGAACGAATTCTCATCTCCTACGAACCCACCAGGTTTAAAAACCGGCTTCTGGATCAGCTCCTTGAGCGAATCAACACGGGAGATATGTATATACAGGTAACCGATCACAGTTCCCGGGGACTGGAAGGCCTGCGGGCACAGGACTTTGATGCGGTTTTCATAACCAACAGCGGAGCCACCGCAAAGGTCAGACCCTGGGTAATTGAATGGCTGAATGATAACGGAGGGAATCCGGAGAATGTGATTCTTCATACAACACAGATTACCGATTGGGAACCCAAGGTAGAAGTTGACTCGGTAACATCCGCCTCCTATACCAACAGAGGCGAAATCGAATCACTGGCAGAAGAATTTGTACGGGAAATACGAAGTAAACTCTCTGCAGGGGGAGGAGAATGAGAGAACCCCGTTTCTCGCTGATGCGGGTGTTCCTTCCTCTGCTGGGAATTCTGTCGCCGCTTTTTCCCCTTTATGCATACTTCCGGGGAAATTTCTACAATGTTCTGGAACCGTTTTCCCTGGCCATGATTTTCGGAATTACTGCATATATCTATTTTCTGAATGTGCTGATAATTTCCACCAGAAAAAAGTTCCTGGACAGATACTTCGGCCACGACCGGGTGATGCAGTTCCACGGGTATATGGCAACGGCAGCATTTGTGTTTGCCGTGATTCACCGCCAGTTAAAGATTGCAGTATTTCCTGTTGTAAACCTCCAGACGCGTCTGGGAAACGCTGCATTCATAATTTTCCTGACACTCATAGCTGTGACGGTAATTATTATGGTGCCCGGATTAATCCACAGGTTTGCTCCATTTGCGAAACTGCGGAACTTCATCACCCGAAAACTGGGTCTGGATTACAGCATATTGAAGTTCTTCCACAATTTCCTGGTCCTGGCGGTGCTGTTGCTGAGCTTTCATGTGTTTCTTGCATCTTCCACCCAGGAAAGCTGGGGTCGGATCATCCTCATGGCTCTCTGGAGTCTCACTGCCCTGGTTTTCTGGCTGGATCATAAGCTGTTCCGCCCATTCCGTCTAAAGCGGATGAACAGTCGGGTTGAAAACATTAATCTTCTGGAGGGCGATATACGGGAGCTGTACATTCGGCCTCCGCAGAATTTTACATTTACCCCGGGACAATTTGTCTTTGTGGGTTTTCCCGGAAGCAAGGCAGGGAATGATGAACATCCGTATACAATTTCATCTGCGCCAGGTGATTCAATACTGCGGATATCTGCGAAGAACCTGGGAAATTTCAGTAATTCTCTTCGCTTTCTGCAAGAGAATGATCCGGCTCTCATCGATGGTCCCTACGGGCGGTTCTACCCTCCCCGGGACAGGGATGAAGAGCTGATATTCATTGCCGGAGGAATCGGGATTACGCCCCTGCTTTCCATTCTGAGAGACATGGCAGAATCAAAGCCATCCCGGGAACAGAAAATTGTTCTGTTTTGGGCGGTAAGGAGCCCCGAGGATTTGTGCTACCGGGAAGAAATCGTTGAGGCAGGAAAAAAAATCAACAGCATGAACCCCGGAATGTTTCATTTCGTCCCCGTTGTACAGACCCGGGGCTCACAGATCCCTGAGGCGGAGGAAGGATTTCTGACTCAGGAGATCATTCGTAATCATTGTGAAGCCCGTGATATGAAAATTCCCCATGCCCGGGTATATTTCTGTGGGCCGCCTGCCATGCGCAGATATCTTTTTCCGAAACTTCACCAACTGGGAATTCAGAGGAAGCATATTCATTTTGAAATGTTCTCCTTGGGATGAACAGCTTCCGGCGGTGATTCTGTGATTGTATCCTCGGCGAAGATTGCTGGATGATCCTCCCGCAGATATAATGTAGATCCACTGCAGTGATGCATGATCAAAACGGGAGCATATGGAACAATACGCCAGGGGTGAAAAGACCAGCTACAACTATTACAAGGTATTGCGAAGCATATGGCTGCGTCACGGCATCAGCCGAATGGAACTGTGTGAACTTCTGGGACTGGATAAAGCCACAATCAGCACCATTGTGAACTCCCTCATACATCAAGACATGGTGTATGAGGTGCCCCGGTCAGCTCACGCTTCCAAGCCCGGCCGCCGTCCGGTAGGTTTGTCTGTTAATCCTGAATTCGGATGTGCGGTTGGAATTGAGCTTCATAGAGACGGGCTGCACTGTGTGGTAACGGATATGCATCATCGGGAAATTCTCACCCGGAGCCTCACTGCCAGACTGGAGCCGGAGAACATTCAGGGACTGGTTCGTCAGCTCTTGGATGAGCTACAGGCAGATAATGGGATTGAGCCTCATCAGATTTTAGGCCTGGGCGTTTCGGTTCCGGGAGTGGTGAATCAGAAGGCGGGACTTATCAGCCATGCATCGGAGCTGGATATTCGGGATACAGCTTTTAATTTCCGCAGTGATGTTGAGAAGGCCCTGGGCATCTCCTGCATGCTATCAAACGATGCCAATGCCTGTGCCTCAGGCATTCTGACCAGTCACCGGAGTGAAGCCTACAGCAACTTTCTGTTCGTGTATTTTTCCTTCGAATCTCTCCGGGATACTATTCAGGGCGAAAATGATCACCTCAGCGTGGGGCTGGGTATAGTGATCAACGGTGCCCTCTACGACGGTCCCAACGGCACCGCCGGAGAATTTGTGGGGATGGGCGGAGGTTCGCCCCGGCGGGGACAGTTCAGCCTGAGTTCCCGGGAGCTTGATTCTTTCAAAGAAAATTATGAGGTGCGCCGGAAATTCCTGCATGAGCTGAGCGAGCACATCGGCTTTCTGGTGAACGTGTTCAATTTCACCCAGGTGTTTATCGGCGGAGATCTGGAATATTTTGAAGATAACATTGCCGAGCTCACTCTGGCTGCGGCCAACGCACACTGGCCTTTTCAAACTCCGGTGGACTGCAATGTCACCATTCTTAAGGAACAACGGCATCTGCCGGCACGGGGTGCGGCGGGGATGCTGCTTGACAGCTTTTTTTCCGTTCCCGGTTTTGAGGACAGCGGATACTTCGATCTTCGAAGCCGGTTATTCCGCAGAAGGGAGCAGGGAAGCACCGGGAATAGTAACGGAGCACAGAGTAACGGCGGACAAAGTAACGGCAGACAGGGTCACGGGGGGCGAAACGGCGTATGAAGATCAGCTGCCATGTATTGGATAATGAATTTGAGCTGGATGAAAAGCCCCGGAGAGTTGTGAGTCTCAACCCCGGATTCAGTGAGGCCATTGTTGAGATGGGTGCCGGTGACCGGCTGGCGGGAATTTCATCCTACTGTTCCCGGTTTATCAGTCCCGGGGAGGCCGTGGTGGCCGGGGACTATTTGAAGGCCGATCACCGGGTTTTGAAGGAGTTGGATCCGGATCTGATTCTCATCACCACGGGTGTACAGCTCCGGCTGGGCCGGGAACTGGTTCGCGCCGGGTATCCGGTGTACGCCCTGCCGCTTCCTTCCAGCTTTCACGGTATTCTGGAAAATATAATAAACATTTCCGCCCTCTGCGGAGTAACCGGGCTGGGCCGGGAGCTTGCCCGACGCCTGGAGGACTCGGCCCGGACGATTTCCGCTGCCACTCCCTGGGAACGGGATAACGCTCCCGGAGTGTACCCCGAATTATGGTTCGGGCTTCATCCCCGGAGCATAGGCGGGCGAAGCTACATTCACGACATTATCCGGATTGCAGGGGGACATCCCCTTGGAGTGGAGCTGGCTGACTCCTACACCATGCTTGATTTTGCACGGGTTGAACAATCCAGGCCCGGTATTTTTCTGGGCTTTCATGAACCTGAGTACCCCATGGATTTCCCGCTGGAGGCGGAAAAACGGGGCTGGAGCTGGCTTGAGCCCGGACAGATTATTGTGTCCACAACCGAAAAAGGGAAGAATATTATTCACGACGGACCCTCTCTGGTTCAAACTGCCTCATGGCTGCAGGAGCAGATGGTGAAGTCCCTGAACTGATCCCCGGTGAGCAGGTCTCCGGTGTACTGATCTCCAATGAGCAGGTCTCCGGGTAAAACCGGGAAAAAACATCGCATGATTGTTTCCGTCGAAAAAAAACTTGACGATTCATCCAGTAATAGATATTATATTATCGATTTTCAGGGCAGGGTGAGCCGTAAACTCGTTGAGTTCGGCGGCAATTCCTGACCGGCGGTGACAGCCCGCGACTCCTGCATGCAGGATTGAACCGGTGTAATTCCGGTGCCGACGGTATAGTCCGGAGGGAAGAAAATCGACCCGGGTCTGCAGCTTGCGGCCCCGGAACAATCGGGATCCTTCACAGGTTCCCAATCTTCCGAATGCATAGCCCTGAGTACTGTCTTTGTCTTGTGTGACAGAGTCGGCTCAGGTTTTTTTATGCACAAACGGAATTCACACGCGTTCTGGCTCCAATGCCTGCCACCGTGGGAGTTCCGTCTGCCCCGATCATCAGATTCTCCGGGGAGCTTTCCACGGCTCCCCATGATACAGGAGTTTCAGATGAGAGATGAAACCTGGATGAGCAAGGCAATAGAACTTGCTGAGAGAGGGGGGCGGAATGTTTCCCCCAACCCCCGGGTGGGTGCTGTTATCGTTGAGAACGGAACGGTAATCGGTGAAGGCTACCATGCCCGGTACGGCGGCCCACATGCCGAACGGGCCGCAATAGATGACGCACGCAAACGCACCGGCCGTCACACATTTCCCCAAGCAACCATGTACTGCACTCTTGAGCCCTGCTGCCACAGCGGCAGGGGAAAGCATCAGCCCCCCTGCACCGGCGCCATTCTGGAAGCGGAAATTGCCCGGGTAGTGATCGGTCACCGGGATCCCAACCCGAAAGTAAACGGGAGAGGTGTTTCGGTTCTGGAATCGGCGGGCTGCAGAGTTGATCAGAATGTGATGAAACCCCGGGCCGCCGCACTGAACCCCGGTTTTATCCGCAGAATGAAAACCGGCAGACCCCACGTAACAGTCAAAATCGCCCAGAGTCTTGATGGACGAATAGCCGCAGCATCGGGAGATTCAAAGTGGATTACCGGCAGTCAGGCCCGGGCTGAAGTTCACAGAATGAGGGCGGATCACGATGCCATCCTTGTGGGCTCAGGTACCGTTCTTCAGGATAATCCCCGCCTCACAGTACGTCACAGCAGCGGTCCGGATCCTCTGCGGATTGTTCTGGACGGCAGACTTCGCACTCCTGCAGACTATCGGGTTGCCGGAGCCGGAACGGTGTTTTTCTGCGGCATCCATGCAGATCCATCCAGGATCAGGGAAATGGAAGCTGCAGGAGCTCAGGTTCGGATTCATTCCGTCCATGACCGCTATCCATTGGAGGAAGTTCTGGATGAACTGGGAAGCATGGGGATCAATTCCCTTCTGGTTGAAGGGGGCTCGGGAATTTTCACAGATTTTCTGAGATACGGTTTGTATCAGCGGCTGGAGGTGTTTACCGCCCCGGTGATTCTGGGCTCAGGGGTGAATGCCCTGAATGACCTGGGGCAGGCCACCATGGCTGATGCCAGGCACTTCGTACATGCCAGCTGGCAGGATGCAGGTGACGGAAACATCCGTCTTACCGCCTATCCCGAGGAGGAAGCATGTTTACCGGACTGATTGAAGAGCTGGGAGTCATGCAATCACTGACCTCCATAGGTTCTGCCGGAGGGGACAAGGCAATGCGCTTGAGAATTTCCGCTCCGGGCATTGCACCGGAGCTCAAAATCGGAGATTCGGTGGCGGTGAACGGAGCCTGCCAGACGGTCACCGAATGTTCATCCGGGGATTTCACCGTGGAATGTCTGGGAGAAACCCTCACAAAAACCAATCTGGGGAGTCTCTCCCGGGGACAGGCGGTGAATCTTGAACGGGCTCTCCGCATGGGAGACAGGTTTGACGGACATATGGTTCAGGGTCATGTAAACGAGACGGCTTCGGTGGTCTCCATTGAGCAGAGGGGAACCAACAGGTATCTGAAGGTGCTGCTTTCTGACCAAGCAGCGGCAATGTGTATTCCTGAAGGCTCCATTGCCATCGACGGTATCAGCCTGACCATTGCCCTGTTGTATCCCCCCCGGTCCGGACATCAGGCTCTGGCGGTGAATGTGATACCCCATACCTGGGAGAACACTTCATTAAAACATCTTTCTCAAGGGAGCCGGGTGAACATTGAAACCGATATGATCGGCCGCTATGTGGCCCGCTTATTGGAACCCGCCCGGGTCTCCGGGGATCAGGAGAAAGAGAAAACCGGCAAAGGCAGACGGGCTGAAGCCGGCCGCAGGCTCTACGATCTGCTCACAGGAGGAAACGGCTATGAATAATATACCCGCAGCACTTCAGCGCATACAACACGGCGGAATGGTCCTGGTGGTTGATGATGAACATAGGGAAAACGAAGGGGATCTCATCGTCGCGTCGGAGTTTGCCGATGAACAGGCCATCGCATTTATGGCCATCCACGGCAGAGGACTTGTCTGCATGGCCATAGAACAGGATACGGCGTCCCGGCTGGAGCTTCCGCAGATGGTGGAGGATAACAGCGAGGGAATGAAGACCGCATTTACCGTGAGCGTTGATGCCAAGGCCGGCACCACTACGGGTATCTCTCCGGCGGACCGGGCCCGGACCGTGCAGACGATTCTCAACCCCCGCAGCCGTCCGGATGATCTGCTGCGCCCGGGCCACCTGTTTCCCCTTGTGGCCCGCTCCGGAGGGGTGATGGAGCGCCCGGGGCATACCGAGGCGGCGGTGGATCTGGCCCGGCTGGCCGGACTCAAAGCTTCGGGGGTAATTTGCGAAGTCATGGATGATGACGGCAGCATGGCCAGGCTCCCCAGGCTGAAGGAACTCGCCCGGGAATGGGATATCCCGCTGATCAGCATAGAGGATCTCATACGGCACCGGCAGGAAATCGAAAGCTCCCGGGCCGGGGACACGCGGACGAAGGGTCAGTGCGAAGGTGAACCGAATCAGCGGCCGGATCATGGACCGCAAGAGAGGATCAACGAGCCGCCGAAGGCTCAGCCCGGCATTCCCCCCGGTCAGTCAACACTCCACGGATTCCGCTGAGCGCCGCCGCCAAGGCTTCCATGCCTCTGGAGGCCGGAGAATTCCACATTCTCGGTTTTCCGGGAAACGGAACGGATGAACCCGAGGCATTTGCGCTGGTACTGAATATGGATAATCATGAAGAGTTCAGCGAACCGCCTGTGGTGAGAATTCACTCCGAATGTCTTACCGGCGAGAGTCTGGGTTCTCTCCGCTGTGACTGCGGATATCAGCTGCAGGAAGCTCTCAGGCAGATCAAAAAAGAGGGCCGGGGCGTACTGGTGTATCTCCGGCAGGAAGGCCGGGGAATCGGGCTGATGAATAAAATTAAAGCCTATGAGCTTCAGGACCGGGGTGTGGACACCATGGATGCCAACCTGATGCTGGGACATCCTGCGGATGCCCGGTCCTTTGTGCGGGGTGCGCACATCCTGCACGGCCTGGGGGTGGAACGCTGCCGCCTGCTTACAAATAATCCCGATAAAATACACGCACTGGAAAAGGCGGGAATTCGGGTGGATGCCCGCCTTCCCATTGAGAAACGGCCGGACCGCTACAGCCTGTCCTACATGCAGACCAAGCAGACGCGGTTCGGACATCTATACAGTTTTGCAGAGCCGGGAAATCCCTGAACAGGTACTTCCGGCAAAATCACATATATATTACCCGGCACAACGGGAAAAGGATGAACACATGAGTACAGAACAGTCAGCTTCAACAGAAATACGGCATTACGAGGCACAGTTGAATGCGGGAAGCAAACGTTTTGCAATAGTTTCTGGACGTTTCAATGATTTGATCAGTGACCGGCTGGTGGGAGGCGCGGTGGATTGTCTGCTGCGTCATGGCGCCGGGAAGCAGGAAATCTCAATTGTGAAGGTGCCCGGAGCATTCGAGATCCCCCTGGTAGCACGCCGGCTGGCTCTTTCCGGGAAGTTTGATGCGGTCATCACCCTGGGAGCGGTGATCCGGGGGGCAACCCCGCATTTTGAATATGTATCTGCCGAGGTTTCCAAGGGCGTAGCCTCAGTGGGGCTGGAAACCGGTGTACCGGTAATCTTCGGGGTGCTGACAACCAACAGCATCGATGAAGCCGTGGAGAGGGCCGGAACCAAGGCGGGCAATAAGGGCTGGGATGCGGCAATGTCCGCCATCGAAATGGCCGGACTCATGGATATTCTCCCTCCGGCCCCCGAAAAATCCTGAGTTAAAGCGCCGGACAGGGCCCGGGGATGCCCGCAGGTGAGGCATCCCCGTATTCCGGCCCGTTCTCCGCCTGCCCTCAGGCGGCTTCACATTTGCTCCGGCGGTTTCACATCTTCGACTCAGTTTCCGGCCATGATGCTTTGTACATCTTCTTCCACCTCTCCGGTGGGTTTGATATTGAAGTTTTCCACCAGCACCTTGGCCACATTGGGTGAGAGGAAGGCGGGCAGGGTGGGCCCCAGTCGTATCCCTTTTACACCCAGGGACAGCAGGGCAAGGAGAACCGCCACCGCCTTCTGCTCATACCATGCAATATCGTATGAAATAGGCAGTTCGTTAATATCATCCAGACCGAATACCTCTTTCAGCTTCAATGCGATCAGCGCCAGGGAGTAGGAGTCATTGCACTGTCCCGCATCAAGGACCCGTGGAATGCCTGCGATATCCCCAAGATCCATTTTGTTGTATCGGTATTTGGCACAGCCGGCGGTGAGAATCACCGTGCTGTCCGGTAGAGTTTCGGCAACATCGCTGAAGTAGGACCTGCCTTTCTGACGTCCGTCGCAGCCGGCCATCACCACGAAGCGGGAAATGTCGCCGTTCTTTACCGCATCCACCACCTTGTCCGCAAGGGAGAGCACCTGGGCGTGGGCAAAACCTCCGGTAATCTCTCCATTCTCAATCTCTTGAGGCGCCTTGCATTCCAGGGCCCGAGTGATCAGGGGGGTGAAATCCTTCTTTCCGTCCACCTCTTCAATGTGGGGGATATCCGGATACCCCACCACGCCTGTGGTGAAAATTCTGTCCTTGTAGGCATCCCGTACGGGAACAATACAGTTGGTGGTCATGAGAATGGCTCCGTTGAAGGAATCAAACTCCTTGTCCTGTTTCCACCAGGCATTGCCGTAATTCCCGACGAAGTGATCATATTTCTTGAACCTGGGATAGTAGTGGGCGGGAAGCATTTCCGAATGGGTGTAAATGTCCACACCCGAGTCTTTGGTCTGCTCAAGCAGCTCTTCAAAATCCTTCAGATCGTGGCCCGATACCAGGATGCCCGGCCGGTTTCCAACACCGATATTCACTTTGGTGATTTCTGGATTTCCGTAGTGTTCGGTATTCGCGCCGTCCAGCAGGGCCATGGTTTTGACTGCTGTTTCGCCGGTCTTCAGGGTGAGGGCGATAAGCTTCTGCATATCCTGTTCGCTGAGCAGGCTGTCCAGGGTTGAGAGGAGGAAGGCCCAGATCTCATCGTTTTCATGGTTGAGAACCGCAGCATGGGTTGCGTATGCACAGATGCCCTTCAGTCCGTAGGTGATCAGTTCTTTCAGGCTTCGGATGTCTTCGTCGGGTTCGGACATGATACCGACTGCCCGGGCGTAGTTTTCCCATTCCGCTTCCCGGGCATTCCAGTTGGCAGCGCTGTGTTCTGCAGACGCTCCCCTGGCCTTCAGTTCCTCACGTATGCTCAGGGCTTCCCTGATCATTTCCCGTATGCGGTCATTGTGGAAGTTGGCATTGGTAATGGTTGCAAAGAGAGCCCGGGCGCAGAATCTGGCCACAGGACGGCTGTGATCATCGATTTCCTGACTGAGACTGCGGCTGAGGGCGCTCACACCCTTCAGGGTGAAAATCAGCAGATCCTGAAGCCCGGCGGTCTCGGGGGCTTTTCCGCATACTCCCCGGATGGTACATCCTTCGCCTTTGGCGGCTTCCTGACATTGGTAGCAAAACATGGTGGTCTCCTTGGGTACATGGTTTCCGGCTAAGGGCGCGGCGCCCAGCCGTATACCCAATCTACCCCCGGGTTCCGTGGGGTGCGGTAACATATGTTACCGGAAGGAGAAAAAAGCGGATTAATCGTTTTGACAGCTTTCGATAAGCGCGCTGCGGTTCTGAATTCTGTAAGAGCGCCCGCTGCGGGATATCAGCTCCTGATCAACCAGGTTGCCCATCACCCGGCTCAGGGAAGGACGGCTAACGCCGAAAAGCTCTGCCAGGGTTTCCATGGAGTAGGGTAGGTTCAGAAGTTTTCCCGGGCTGCGCTGGTCCAGCTCCAGGAGGTAGGTGCACAACTTCTCCCGGATGGTGTGGAATTTCATGAAGCGCAGTTTATCCGCCAGAAAGTGGATGCGGTTCCCTGCATCCTGAAGAAGTGTGCGAAGGAGCTTGGGATCTTCTCCGGCCATTTTGAGAAGCACGTCCCGGTGAATACTGATGGTGTGTGCGTCCACCACTGCGGTAAGGGAGACCGGTAGATGGTTATCGTCTCCAAACAAAATGCCGGCGGCCACCGGACTGGGTGCATGGAGACTTTCAACCTTGAGAGTGTGCCCCTGGGCATCGCTGATTTCCGCGCTCAGTTCACCCTGAACAAGAATCATGAGGCTCGAATATTCATCCCCCCGCTGTGCAATCAGGTTCCCGCTTTCATGCCGCCGGGACGAGAAAGGATAACGGCGGAAAAGACGAGTCAGTTCATGGAGATGTAAATGGGAGAACAGTCCGCAGTCCTGAAGCTTTTCTGCAATTTCATCAGAAATAGTATCCGTTGGTAACATATGCTACCGATCATATCATGGGCTGAGGGTAGAATCGAGGCGTTAATCGGAGGTGTATACATGATACGTGATATTATCGAAATAGATGAAGATCTGTGCAACGGCTGCGGGGAATGCGTACCCGGCTGCCATGAGGGTGCGCTGCAGATTGTCGACGGAAAAGCACGGCTGATCAGCGAGCTGATGTGCGACGGTCTTGGAGCCTGCGTGGGACACTGCCCCACCGGAGCCATGACCGTGGTGAAAAAGGATGCTCCGGCCTACGATGAGGTGAGAGTAATGAAGGAAAATATTATTCCGGCGGGAATGAACACCATCCGTGCTCACCTCAGCCACCTCAGAGATCACGGGGAGCTGGACTTTCTGGCCCAGGCCATGGGAGTGCTGGCGGAAGCAGGCATCAATCTGGAAATTGAGCAGGAAATGGGGCCGAAAATGGGCGCAGTGGGAAAATCCGGAGTTGAGGTACAGCATGACATGACCCCCGCCGGCGGAGGCTGTCCGGGATCGGCGGCCCGGACCCTCAGACAAAATGCGGCCACGTTTCAGAGTACTCCTGACAGCGGCAATGTTCCGGCTTCTTCCCAGCTTGCCCAGTGGCCGGTACAGCTGCATCTGCTGAACCCCTCCGCACCGTATCTGCGGAATGCCGACCTTCTGCTGGCGGCGGACTGCAGTGCATATGCGGTGGGAGATTTTCATCAGCGCTTTCTGAAAGGCAAGGCCCTGGCCATCGCCTGTCCCAAACTGGATCAGGGAATGGAATCATATCTTGAGAAACTGACCGCCATGATCGATTCAGCCGGAATCAATACCATCACTGTGCTGATGATGGAAGTTCCCTGCTGCGGAGGGCTGCTTCAAATTGCACAGGCCGCAGTATCCCGGGCCCGGCGGAAGGTTCCGGTAAAGAAAATGGTGGTTTCCATAGAGGGCGAACTGCTCGGCCAGGAATGGGTTTAAATCAGTTCCTGAATGTACTTTTTCTTCAGAAGCCGCCAGAACACCACAATAAAGGCGGTGAGGGGGATGGCCAGCATCATTCCGAACACTCCCCCCAGAGCGGTGCCCCAGAAAAATATTGAGAATATGATAAGAGCCGGGTGCAGCCCGGTTCTGTTTCCCATAATCCGGGGAGTAAGCAGATAGCTTTCTATGGCCTGGACGATTGCGAACACCAGCAGCACCAGAAGACCAAGACCGATTCCTCCCCCTGAGCTGAACAATGCCATGGGAATGGCTACTGCCATGCCCAGCAGGCTTCCCAGGTAGGGGATAATATTCAAAAGTCCCAGTACAAAGCCGATAACCGCTCCGTAGGGAAGTCCCACCAGGGCGAAACCCAGGCCGAAGAGAATGCCCTGGAGAAGTGCAATGATAATCTGACCCCGGAAAAAGGTCAGAAGTATGCTGATGAACTGATCCGCAAGATACACCACATCCTTCCGGGTGCGTTTTTTCAGGAAGGGGAGAAACTTGTGAAGCATACGGATATCGAAGGGGGGTGCCAGGAGAAAAAATACCAGGTATACCGGCGTTACCAGCCATGCGAGAATATCTGTTATGGATGCCGCGAGCCCCTGGGCCGATCCGGTAATTGCGGTAGAGATGTTGTTCAGACTGCTGGAGAACAGGTCTCCGGGGTTGCTGAATACTTCGTCCAGCCGGCTTTCCAGCCCGATCTGCTCAAGTATGCTCTGTACACCGGCAAATAGACTCTGAACAGTTTCCCACATGCTGGGCAGGAGGGCAGATAGATCTTCAATGAGCCGGGGAATCTGATTCACCGCATACACGGTTCCCAGCCATATGAGGAGCCCCAGGGGAATCACCGCTGCAAGAAACAGCAGAATCAGGGCCGCAACCCGTGAACCCCGGCTGATTTTCATGAACAAATCGAAGACCGGCTGGAGCAGGAGGGCGAGAAACAGCGCCAGTACCGGGGGCATGAGCACCTGCTGAAACGCAGCCACAAAACGGGAAAGCCCCAGCAGGGCCAGTACTGCAGTGGCTATAATGCCCAGGGCTGCGGCCAGGGTGATGGCGGCGGTAATGGTTGTCTTTTGACGGGGACTGAATTTCAGCTGATCTGCCAATTGTGCACCTCTATCGCATGGTCTTCATGGGTATGTTCCGGTTTCCCCGGAACTCGGGATTTTACTATATAATATATCATAGCCGCTTCAACGGAGAATGAGAAGCCTGAAATATGTTGAAAGCCGCTGCCCGGCCAATGCCGGGAATGGCTGCATGATGAAACGGCATACCCCCGCCGGCGGGGTGGAAAGATGTCTGAATTGAGAGTATGAGAATGAAAGAACGGAAATCTGTTGAAAACATGGACCGCAGTTCCATGGTTCCCCCAAGTATGGACTATGAATATTTTCAGGGGGCTGAAAACAAACCCTTTGAACCTGAAGCCCGGGAATTTTCCCCGGCAAATGCGTGGTGGCTGTCGGAGGCGTCCTTCCTTTCATACTGTCATCCGGGTTTTGCACGGATGGCGTTGAAGCTGGCTGGGTTCCCGGGTTTTCGGTTTTTCCAGGGGACGGGAACGGAATGCATGGTTGCCTGGAACGATGAAACGGTGATCACCGCATTCCGGGGAACGGAAATGCGGAGCATTTCGTTTTTCTATGAGCTGATTACCGACCTGAATGCATTTCCCGTGGAGTTTGAGGGCGGTGGAAACGTCCACCGTGGCTTCCGGGATGCTCTTTATGAGATATGGGAAGATACGGAGGACGGTGAAGAAGGTCTGCAGTCATTTCTCAGGTCTTTGACCGGGGATGGGCCTGCAGCGGAAGATGCCGGCGTGGGAGTCGGCGGGCCCACCCCGAACAAGGACACCGGGCGCAGCCTCTGGTTGTGCGGTCACAGTCTGGGAGGTGCACTGGCGGCCCTGGCATTCACCCTGATACCCCGGGCGGCGGGCCTGTATATCTACGGTGCGCCGAGGATCGGCGACGGAGAGTTTGTCCGTCAATCGGAAGGCCGTCAGGTATTCCGGGTTGAGCATAAGCTTGACCCCATCCCCATGGTGCCCCCGGATCTTCCCAGAATCAATTTGAATTTCAGCGATCTGGGAACGCTGATCTATATCGATGACAGGGGAGTGCTGAAATCTTCAAGGCCCCGCTTTTCGCTGGAGAAGGAAAAAGCGATGGTTCAAAAGATGTACCGGAGGCAGACAAAGCGGAGAAAAAACATCTCCGGGATCGCCAAAGGGTGGTGGCGCAGGCTGGTATCCCACTTTAAACGATCACGAAGGGAATGGTCGGCGTATTTATCTGCCCTGGAAAAAAAAGCGGGGATGGACATGAGTGATCACATGCCCATCCACTATGTGGTCAGTCTGTGGAACCATCTGCTGGATTCCGACTAGACCTGCAGATTCTGTTCAGCTTCCTCTTCACTCTGACGTTTGATTTTCAGCTGCCAGGATATTGCTTCCATAAGATAAATGCTTCCCAGGATTGATATATTGGCCAGGAGAATTTCCAGTATATGGAGCCCGGAAGTGAGGGTTGAGTTCAGTACCCCGAGAATAATGGAGACGAACAGATATGTCATCTCTTTCATCGCGATGGGCCGGGTGCGGTAGCGCAGGACCGAAAGCACCGCAAAGATTCCGAATGCGAATGCGGTGTCTATCTGAACCCGGCTGAGAAAGCTGGCGGTGAAAAAAATCACAATATTGAATACCACGAAGCTGAAAAAACTTTTCCGTCGCCGGGAGTGTCGGAAAAAAATCAGAAACACCAGAACGGATATCACCGAAATATCAATCACAAATCGAAGCAGGAGCTGAAGAAACAGGGGATTGTCGTGGAAAAACATGGCTCTACTCCCCCTCCTGATCTATCAGTTCGGGATAGAGCCGGGAGATATCCTCCAGGGCGGTTTTTCTCCGTTGCCGGAAGAAGTTGATCCGATCCTCCTGCTCACTGAAACCCAGACTGTAGTCTTCAAACTGGGACCAGTCCGCAGTGTGGTCACTGAGCTCCATGTTATCTCCGGTGTCGTTGGCAATATGTCCGCTGATCTCTTCCATCCAGGGGGTGATCCGCTGCAGCACCGCCCCGGCCGCGAGCAAACCGCCGTCCTCGTCCAGGAGTTCAAGAATATATTCGGCGTAGCGCTGCCGGTACTCGGGAACGTTCAGCACTCTCTGGAACAGAGGCCGGCTTCCCGGCTCCACTGCATCAGGATTGAATATATCCATTTCGGCGGGATCCACCATGGCGGCGGTACCGAAGGTGTTATCCAAATCGTAGGGGATGTAGTGCCACCGCGAATCCTCATCATTGTAGAGATAATAATTATTCTGATTGATCCAGTAGTCGTCCCAGCTGCCGATGAGAGTTCCCACCGCCGCTGCCCGGAGAAGGGTGTCCACGGCGATGTGTTCTTCCGCCCAGGCGGGGAATTCGGCATTGCTGAGGGTGTTCAGCCGGGTAATGAAACGGGTGAACTCAGCCTTCGCCCGGTCCAGTTCGTCTTTGTTGGTTTTCAGATCATAGGGAAAGGAGATGCCGTTGTCCGGATCTTCCAGCCCCATTTTGTCAGAGGGATCCTGTTCATCAAGACCTGCGGGCCAGAGGCATTTCCACAAATCTCCGTCGTCATTTGAACCGTAGCGGTCTTTCAGCAGTTCCTTTTCGAAGGCTTCCATCAGCTGATACACGCCGTGGTAGGAAATAGAATCGTCGCCGGAAATGAGAAGGAAAAGACGCACATGGGTGCTTCGCTGAACTCCGGTAACCCCGAAATCTCTCATCAGTTCCAGGGCGAGGCGTTCCCGGATATAGCTGGGATCTCCGTTGGCCCGCTTGAGAATCAGGTTCTCCTGACCATGAAATTCCTGGTTAGTCTGATAGTCCATTTTCAGGCGGTAATGAGCCTGGTTGTAATCCGGGTTGCCGCTGTTGTGCACCCGGGCGTTTTCCGGTTTGACCCTGCTGAAGGTGTTGCCCCGGATCCGCAGCCCGATCCCCGTGAGGCGGCGGCTGACTTCGCCGTCCAGGAAATACATTTCCCCGGCAATATACCGTTCATTCTGGGGGTTGGCATCGTAGTTGGAAAGCAGGAGGTTCCACTGTGAGGGTTCAACCACCAGAAGAATGTCCCTGAGACCGTTCTCTCCGCCGGGTATTGCCTCATAGTCCCCGGTCTGAAAGAGATAGTCAGAGGGAAGATCAAGGAGGTCGCCCTGAGCAGGCCGGGTGCCCTCCAGGAAGTCGGCAATGAGATCATCTGTTGAAATCCTGTTCTGAATCTCCGGTGAGCTGGCGCAGGAGCTCAGGAAAAAGAGCAGAACAAGAGAGAGGGTGAGGAACCCGGCCCTCCGAATCTGGTGAAAAAAGGCTGGAAGCTTATCATTTTCGTACATCAAACGAGTGTACCACGAATTACTATTCACGAGAGGAGAATATTTCAGGAATTTACTCACACGCCCATGGCCCGTATACTGTGTTCATGAAGGATTCCCCGTTACATGCAGACTATAGACCCCGGCCCGCAATCAGACGGATTCTGGTGGTGGGCGGCATAGCAGCAGAAATGGAACAGCTCCTTCCCTCGGTTCTGTCTGTTTTTTCCGGATATCGGCCTGAAGTTGACAGGGACGGCACCTCGGGATTGAGACAGCCGGAATTCCGCTTCTTCACTGAAGGAAGTCCCGGAAGCGGTGACTATGACTGGGCGGACGCTCTGGCTGCGTTTCGTCCGCCCCCTTTGTTTGAGCCGGAAAAACTGAACTGGATTCATGCCCTGGGGGCGGGAGTGGAGGACTTTGTCTCCCGGCTGCAGGGGGTGGCCGGGAAGGACCGACCCATGCTCACCAGAACTACTTCGGTTTTCGGTCCCATCATCGCCGAATACTGCCTTGGTCATATCCTTGCGGACATGCAGAATCACCGGATCTATGCCCGCCAGCAGCAGCACAGGCAGTGGAAACAGCATTCTCCATGTCGTTTGGCCGATTCCCGGATATTTATATTAGGGGCTGGAGATATCGGGTCGGGAATCGCTTCAGTGTTTACCGGGATGGGATGCCGGGTCCGGGGACTTGCCAGGACGCCAGGTGCCCGGAAGGGCTTTGTTTCGGTCTATACACCGGAGGATCTGCGCTCCGGAAGTCCTCATGCAGAGGAGCTCGGCGAAGTGCTGGCCCGGGCGGATATCGTCATTAATATTCTTCCCCATACCGGAGAGACGGAAGGCTTCATGGATGAGGAGTTTGTGTCCCGTCTGGAGGGGGCACTGTTTATTAATGCGGGCAGAGGTTCGGTGATCCGGGAGGATCTTCTCCTGCAGGCACTGAATGCCGGAAAGATCCGCCGGGCAGTTCTTGATGTGTTTCCAAAGGAGCCCCTGCAGCTCCAATCCCCCCTGTGGAATAGAGAAGATGTGGTCATTACCCCCCATGTAGCCGGCCTTACCGGCGCCGAAGATGCACTGAGGGTTCTTTTCCAGCGGCTGGAGGCAGTTTCCCGGGGTGATATCCGTGAGTATGTGGTGGATATTCCCCGGGGATATTAAGAGCCGGGCCGGTACGACTAGTTTCGGCCGCTCTTCTTTCGGGCTTCCGATCTCTTGCCGCCCCGTTTGCCGCCTTTTCTGCCGCTCCTGCCGCCGGAGGGTGCTGAACCGGAGCCGCTTTTTCGCCCGGATCCGGAGGAGACAATTTTGGCGGAAATGGTTTTTCCCCGGTACTGATAGTTATCCAGGGCGCCTGCTACCATGGAGCTGTAGCGGGAATCCACCATCATATTGGAGCTGGCCGAATCAATATCGATCCGTCCGATTTCTATGTGCCTGAGCTTGGTGGCTTCGTTCACCATTCCGATGATTTGGGGCGGAAGAACCTTGTCATTCCTGCCCACATTCACTGAGATTATATCGAAGGATTCCGCCCGGGGACCGTCTTTGCTGAACGGCTTCTCCTTGCTTCCCCTTCGGCCGTCCCGCCTGTCATCCGATCTGCCGTCCCGGCGGTCCCGGCCGCCTCTGTCGGCATTATCTCTTCTGCCTCTGCCCCGTCTTCCGTCCCGGTCGTCGTATCTGCCCGACTCCCTGGCGTGCTCGCTGGGGTTGAGGTCGCCGGCATCCTTGTAGTAATCCAGGAAGCGGTTGAATTCCAGGGAAACAAAGTGTTTCAGCAATTCCTCCCGGTCCAGAGCTGCCAGTTTTTCCTCAATGATGGGCATGTATTTTGCAATCCTGCTTTCATCCACCTGGACGTTGTGAACCCGGTCCACCAGGTGCATTAGCTGATGTTCACAGATTTCCTGGCCGTCGGGCACCCGCATGCGGGCGATTGTGCCGTTCATGCTCCGTTCGATTCTGCGGATTTTGCCTTTTTCCTTCATGTTGATGATGGCCACAGAGTGTCCCGTTCTGCCGGCCCGTCCCGTCCGTCCGCTTCGGTGAACGTAGTTTTCCGGCTCATCCGGGAGGTCGTAATGAATTACATGGCTGAGATGGTCCACATCCAGGCCCCGGGCAGCAACATCGGTGGCTACCAGGATTTGGGTTCCGCCGTTCCGGAAGTTTTTCATCACCTGATCCCGCTGAGCCTGGGAAAGGTCGCCGTGGAGGGGAGCGGAATTATAGCCGTCCCGGATCAGGTGTTCTGCAATGTGCTGGGTGCTTGCCTTGGTTCGGCAGAATACGATTCCGTAAATTTCCGGGTGTGAATCCAGCAGGCGTTTCAATGCGTGGTATTTATCTTTGCTGTGTACCATGCAGTAATTGTGGCTGATGGTATCCGCACTGGCGTTTTTCGTGCCCACCTTCACTTCGCTGGGATTCTCCATGTAGGTGGCGGCAATCCGGGCTACTTCAGGCGGCATGGTTGCAGAAAGCAGAATAACCCGCTTGGCCGAAGGGGTTTGCTCCAAAATCTCATCCAGTTCCTGTTTGAACCCCATATTGAGCATGATGTCCGCTTCATCCAGAACCAGATTGGTAATATTGCCGATGTCTATCTTTTTCCGGCGAATCAGGTCCGCAAGGCGGCCGGGGGTGGCCACAACAATTTGCGAGCCCCTGCGCAGTTCCCGGATCTGATCGCTGATGCTTGCACCGCCGTATACTGTGGTGATTCTGATGCCGGTGAGATTACGGCTGAATTTGTTCATTTCATCGCTGATCTGGAGAGCCAGTTCCCGGGTGGGGGAAAGAATCAGCGCCTGGGGAGTGGTTTCCTCTGCCCGGGCGACCTCCAGGAGGGGCAGGCCGAATGCTGCGGTTTTTCCCGTGCCGGTCTGTGCAAGTCCGATAAAATCCCGTGCGGGATGTTCCATCAGAAGAGGCAGGGCCTGCTGCTGAATTTCTGTGGGTTCAGTGAACCCCATATCTGTGAGTGCGCTGAGAATGCGCTCATCCAGTTGAAAATCTGAAAACGTCATTATGTATCCTTCGCTACCTGACCACCAAATTTCTCCGCCGGATATGTATCCGAAGCGTATTCAGCCCGTATGGGCGTATCGGAGCTATCACATGCTGTCTGTAGATTGTAGATCAGGGAAGCATACATCTCAGGACATGCCCGCCGGCATTCCCGACTGCACATGGCGTGTGTCTGCACATGCTTTCAGAAAGAAACGTGATGGGAAAGTAATTGGTTATTTCCTCCGGCCCTTCTGCCGGAAGTCCGCAGAGTATTGCACATGACTGGACAAATGACCAGAGGCTGAGGCGGATTCCGGCCACAATATACGGGATTTTGCGCCGGAATACCGGATGTGCCGGGTCTCCATGGCCTGAAGAGGCGCAGCCCGGCAGAACCGGTCAGGATTCATATCCGCAGAGAAAGGAGAAAATTCTGTCCCGGGCGCCGGGAAGATTTTCATGGGCAAAGTCGGGATATATGCAATGTTCTTTGGGGGATTCGATGCGGTTGAACACTGCGAACTGGCCGGAAGGCGGGCAGATGGTGTCGGTCAGACCGGTAAACATGAGGGTATCCGCCTTGATCCGGGAGGCGAAGTTCTGCAGGTCGATATAGCCCAGCGCGGTGAAAAACTCTTCCTCCCGGCTGTGCAGGGGATCACGGTGCCGGAAATAATCATGAATCCCTTCATACGCGTCCCGGGCCAGATCAATTTCCCACACCCTCCGGTAATCGCAGAGGAAGGGGTATACCGCTGCCGCCCGCTGAATCTCCGGGCGCACCGCTGCCGCCGCCAGGGTCAGCGCTCCCCCCTGACTCCAACCGCTGGCCGAAATTCGCCCCTGATCAACTCCCTCAAGTGCACCCACCGCATCGGCGAACACTCCGCTGTTGAGAAAGAGATTCACATAGTAGAGTGCCCGGGGATCGCCTGCCATGGCATCCTCAACCCCCCGGACAATATGTCCCTGCAGGGTGCTGCCCTTCCCCCGGAGAACATCCTCCGACTCCCCTCCCTGTCCGGGACAGTCCAGGGCGGCGACGGTTTTCCCCTCCATAACGAAGGGCAGATAATCCACCCAGTCGGAGCTCTCCATGCTGTATCCGTGAAAAAACAGCAGTGCCGAACCGTCGCCGCCGTTTTTCGGCCGCAGCAGCTTGGCATGGTGCCTGCCGCCGGAAACACCCCGTAAATAGAGGTGAAAGCAATCCGCAGCCGAGCTTGAAAATCCGGCAGATGCAATTTCAGCCCGGGCATCATGATTCCTGGATTCTTTGATGGAGGCATCCCAGAATTTATGAAAATCGGCGGGAACGGGGCCGGAACCCCGGTAACTCTGCAGTTCCTCCAGCGGCATGTCGAAGGTCAGCGGCATGGTGTGCTCCTTAAAACGGAATAGGCGGGTCTCAAGACCTTTGGAAACCCGTTTACTCAGTATGATGCAGGCGGCGGATCAAATTCCATCCCCACATCTGCATTCGCGGAATGTGGAAGGGGCCTTTGAACATATTTCCTTTCAGATCAGTGGAAATGCTTCCGTCGAAATTCAGGTACCCGAACCACTCTCCGTGCTCCCTGTCGGGGAAACGGGTATCAATCCAGCTATCCAGCATATGAAAGCGCTGAGCGTGCAGGGGATCGCCGGTGAGCAGGAAGGCATAGAGCAGGGCAATACTTGCCTCGTTGTGGGGCCACCAGAATTTCATGTTGTGCCAGTATTCAAAGGGAGGATGACCGTGAAGGTCTGCAAAATAGCACAGGCCACCGTGTTTCTCATCCCAGCCGATATTCCACATCCAGTTGAGAATTCTGACTCCCAGCTCAATCAGCATATCCGCCTGAGGGGGTGAGCTGTCCTTCGGCTTCGTTTCTGCCCTCCCAGCTGCGCCCTTATCTGTTGCCGTATCTGCGGCCTGATCTGTCCCCTGAGCTCCTGATCCGGGGCTGGCGGGAGCAAAATGCATTCCCCCGTGGCCGGATTTCAGGTAATCGGCCTCACGGAGGATAAACCATGCCGCCTCAATGCTGTGTCCCGGGTTGATAAGCCGTCCCTCAAAATGTTCGTCCTGAAGGGATCCGTCGGCGTTGCACTGTTCCACAACAGCTTCAAATTCCGGACGGACAAAATTGGTCTGAATTATGCTGATATTTTCCCGGATGAGCCGGGTGCAGAATTCGATCTCTTCAGAGGTATCCGAGCCGAGAATCAGAAACGCTTCCCTGAGCTCCTGGGCTACGTTGATCTCTATCATCGGCTGTGCCAGTCCCAGGCTGGAACGGGTGGCGGGGTCCACTTTGGGATTGCCCCGGTTCGGATCCCTCAGATAATTCAGAGTGGATCTGAATAAGCGGTATGCATCATCAAGCAGGGCCGGATCGTTTTTGGCAATGGCCAGTGATGATCTGGCAATAACAGAAAAGAATTCGCTGAATGAATAGCGGCGCTTGATAAGTTTCCTGCCGTCCCGTGTGACCCGGAACAGCATTCTTCCGTCTGAGTCGAAACAGTGCCGGTCGGAAAAGGTTATGCAGGATTCCGCCGCCTGCAGAAGGGCGGCATCTTTCCGGCCCCCCGCGAGATAGGCGTTTGCCATTGTCCAGCCGGCCCGTCCCTGGAACCAGACGGATTTATCGCTTTCAATGATCTTTCCCGTTCTGTCCAGTCCGGTCATGAACCCGCCGTATGTTGTATCCAGTCCATGTTTCATCCAAAAGGGGATGCAATCGTCCAGCAATTGAGTTCTGTATGCTTCCCCCCTGCTCAAAGGAATAGGCTGTTCCATGGTATCTCCTTTTTAAACAAGCTATCCGGATTATCCACATAACCGCGGTTTGCCCAGTTAACGCTTTCTCTTCTCAGAATTCCCCCTCCGGTGAGAAGAACCTTTTGTATCTTTTTGAATCGGTTGTCGTCCGGGGCAAGGTTGTGGGAAGGCATAAGATAGACGCCCCCGTCCAGAAGTTCCGACTGGAGCTCACGGACGTTGATCTGCGCCGGAGTGGTGTTCTGCCGTACACATAATGCCGCCGCCGCCCCTGCGGCCTGCCCCGCCTGCATCACCACAGGCTGAAGTCTGGTGCAGCCGTTTACCAGTCCGCTTACCGAAACCGATTTCTCCGCCGCAAGAATGTTGACTCCGTCCCTTGGAATCAGGGAGCCGTAGGGCAGGGAAAACGGGGGGATCCGGGGAAACCGGATCTCCGGATCATCCGGATCCTGACTGCGGTGGTGATCCAGGGGATAATCTCCCGATGCGATGGCAAAGGTGGTGAGGGGGCTCGAATCAGGTTCCAGAATATCATTGAGGGCAAGGGTCTGAAGTCCGTAAATCCGTTTTGATTCCCGAATATAAGGGATGAGGGCCAGTCCCGGCGTATAATCATTAGTTTCTGTCAGCGGGTAGATATGCTCTGCGGGAACGATTTCTCCGGATATCAGCTGGCTGTTGATCAGTTTTATGAGTCTCAAAGTTTTTTCCCTGGCTCTTCGAAACATATCCGGCCGGGCCCCGGGGGAAAAATAATCACCATACAGATCGTTTCCGGCAATGGGCCAGTTCAGCATGTAATACTTGCCCGGTAGCTTCCCGTAATTAAGAAAGCGTTCCCAGGATATTTCCGGATTCCCCAAAAGACCGGCGAACTCACCGCTCAGGACTGACGAAGGGGAGGTGTGGGAGAACTCAAGTTCGCCCTTTGCTTCCAGGGTTGCAGTCCAGGTGAGATCCTGGGGATGTTTCAGGGGATGTTCCGGGCCGATGGATTCTCCATAGGCCGTTCTCCCCTCCAGTCCCCCGTGCCACTCAAGGCCCGCCATCTCCACCGAATCGCCGAATTCATCCGCAAGAATTAGGGTCTCAGGCCGGAGAAGACAGCTTTGGCCGTCACTGCCGGTGAACTGAATGCTGGCGATGCGAATCCGGCCCTGTTCGCTGACCTGTTCCATGGAGTCGATGCTGCAGCCGGTATGCAGCTGAATTCCGGGCTCTGCTTCCAGCATGGAACGCAGAATGTTCTCCGCCGTCCGGGGATTGAACTGGGTGTTGCTGACCCACCCGGTTTCCAGAGCCCCGGGACCGCCGTAATGTTCCCGGAGTCTGCTGCGGAACTCACCCCAGAGGCCCGAGGGCAGCTCATGGTTTCCGTCTATGGCGCTCACTCCCGCAGCGCTGAGCATACCGCCCACCCAGGGCCCCTCCTCCAGAATGTGAACCCTGCACCCCATGCGGGCGGCCTGAATTGCGGCGGCAACCCCGGAGGCTGAGCCCCCTATCACGGCAATATCTGTTTGCATCTGTTGTTTCATGAGCCGGTACCTCGATTACTCGTAGTTTTGATCCTCTGTGCTGAGTGCCCCGTGCTTTCAGGGATGTGGATGATCGGCATGAACTGCGGGCTCAGCCGGGAGATGCGGTGGTCTGCCGGATAACCAGCCGGGGTTCCAGGATTCTGTTTTCGCAATCTCCGCCGCCCATTCGGATTTTCAGCATGTCGAAGGCCTGTAGCCCGATTTCCCGTTTGGGCTGGGCGACGGTGGTAAGGGGGTACACGATCTGGTTGCCGGCGATGCTCAAATCGTCGTAGCCGATTACAGAAATAGTTTCCGGAATCTGTCTGCCCGTTTCCAGACATGCCCTGATGCTTCCGATGGCCGCATAGTCTGTGGGTGATACGATGGCGGTTATATCCGGTCTGCGCTTGAGCAGTTCACGGGTTGCTTCGTAGCCGCCTTGAATTGTCTGATCGCAGGCCTGACTGTACTCGTCGATATCCAGGCGGATGCCTGACTGGATCAGCGCCTTCATGTATCCGGCATATCTGTCTTCAATCTCGCTGTAATGCAGCCGGTTGGATTTGAGAAATCCGATTTTTTCATGGCCGAGTTCCATCAGGTGTCTGGTGGCAAGATATCCGCCCCGGGTGTTATCCACCCCGATAAAGGGAAGTGATGATTGTTCGATTCTGGTCATAACCTGAACTGTGGGAATGCCCTGAGACTCCAGAGATCTGAACAGTTCGATTTCCCGGTAATCCGGGGCGCAGAGAATACCGTCCACTCCCCGGTTGATCATTCGCATAAGTGCGGGACGCTCATCCTTTTCATCCAGAAGGTTGGCGTTTCCCAGGAGCATATCATATTCAAACTCGTTGCATTTCTCTTCAATGCCGCTGATGATGTCATTGAAAAAACTGACGTTGGCATAGGGGAAGAGGGCTCCCAGCAAATAGCTGCGGTTCTGCACCAGGCCCCTGGCGGCGGTGTTGGGCCGGTAGTTCAACTCCTTGGCAACCCGGCGGATTTTTTCCTGGGTTGCCGGTGATACCCTGCCGGTTCCGTTTAATGCGGAGGATACGGCTCTGGGACTGACTCCAACACGAGAGGCAATATCTTTCAGGGTGCTTCGTTTCGTGTTTTGAGAAGCCTGCATGGTGTACTCCTGATGTTTGGTTCAACGATTAACTAGGCGAATTATAGAACTATCATGGTGAGAGGTCAAACAATTTCGCCGATATCCGGCGAAATGTGGGGGTAAAGCCGAAAATTCCCCTAAAATCCCGGGATTTCATAAAAAAATCTTGACATGGATCATAACTGCTTCTACCATTTGATTCAACGTTGAATCACTCAAAGAGGAGAGCGATATGAAGAAGATCCTTATAGGATGTGTATTGTTGCTGGCAGCCGCCATGATTTTTGCCGAGGGCGGTCAGGAAAGCGGTTCAGGTGAATCCGGGGCTTCGGTGGATGAAGCTGCGGAAATTACATTCTGGACAATGAGCCTTGCTCCGCGTTTTAATGACTATCTGAACGGTGTCATTTCTGATTTCGAAGCGGCCAACCCCAATGTAACAGTAAACTGGGTCGATGTGCCCTGGGGCGATATGGAAACCAAAATTCTCACCGCCGCGGCAAGTGACACTCTTCCCGATGTGGCGAACCTGAACCTTCCGTTCAGTCAAAAACTTGCACAGAACGACCTGCTAGTGGATATGTCCGACCAGGCTTCGGATGTGCAGGGCAGATTTTTTGAAGGCACTTGGAATGCCAGCAGCTACGGAGATACAATCTTCGCCCTTCCCTGGTACATTACCAGCAATATGGTGTATTACAACAAAGCTCTTTTTGAGGAAGCCGGACTCGATTCCGCAGATCCCCCAGAGAGCTTTGACGAACTGCTTGAGTATGCCCGGGAAATCAAAGAAAGCACCGGCGCATACGGCTATATGACCTTCTTTAATGATCAGTTTATTATGGAAGAGCTGGAACGAATGGGCATACGGCTTTTCAATGAGGATTTCTCAGAAGCAAATTTCAATACTGCGGAAGTTCGGGAAGCAGCGGAATACTACGCAACCATGCTTGAAGAAGGTCTCATTCCAAGCGAAACCCTCACCTCAAAATCCGGAACCGGCGAAGCCATCCAGCTCTACAGCTCCGGAGAGCTTGCAATGTTTTTCGGCGGTACAAGCCACGCAAGAATGATCCAGGAAAATTCTGCGGAAGTGTATGAAAACACCGGCGTCGGTCCTCAGATTCGGGGAACCGGAGGAAAATCCAATATTGCGGTTATGAACATTGCAGTTCCGGAATCCAGTGAACATCCCGAAGCCGCTCTGGCATTTGCCAAGTTCCTGACCAACAACGAGAACCAGGTGGTGTTCGCCAAGGATGCCGGTTCCATTGTTCCTTCAACCCGTGCTTCACTGGAAGATGACTTCTTCAGCAAGGGCGATGGAGAACCATCCACCGCGGCTCGAATCATGAGCGCCCAGGAAGTGTCCCAGGGATCGGTGATTTTCCCTCCCATCCAGAACTGGCCTGAGATCCGGGATGCATTCATCAATGCATTTGCCCGGGCGGTTGCCGGTGAAGGTGATGCTTCACAGCTGCTGCAGGATGCGGAAGAAAAAGCAAACGGTCTTTTACAGTAGGTTTTCGGTCTATCATATCCGGCCGCCACCACGGCGGCCGGGTTTTGTCCGGCTGC
The DNA here is from genome assembly GCF_000507245.1 of Salinispira pacifica. Lineage (GTDB taxonomy): Bacteria > Spirochaetota > Spirochaetia > DSM-27196 > Salinispiraceae > Salinispira > Salinispira pacifica. Next base: position 573,690 of record NC_023035.1, read on the forward strand.
TTCCTTTGCTGCCCCGCCGGTTGCAATACCGGCTGATTTTCCGGCCGGGTATTCAAGGAAGCCGCCGGATGAAATCCCCGTACAGGACCAGCCCGTCGTTTGAATAAAGGCAACAGGAGTAATTTCATGATTTCACGAATGTATAAGCCGTGGACTCCCTATCTGTATCTGATCCCCACCCTGAGCATTCTCATATTGTTCATTTTTTATCCCCTGCTGCGGGCCGTGGGTTTCAGTTTTACAAGCTATAATCTGCTGAGCGATCCCCAGTTTATCGGGCTTGATAATTATGTCCGGCTGTTTTCCAGTCCGGAATTCTACCGGGCACTCTTTAACAGTCTGAAATATTTCCTGGTTGTGGTGCCGGTACTGGTGCTTCTCCCCCTCCTGGTGGCTGTGCTGGTGAACGACACCAAACTCCGGGGGGTTAATGTGTTCCGTACGGTGTATTACTTTCCGGTAGTCACCAGCATGGTGGTTGCGGGAATCATCTGGAAATGGATGTACACAGAGCGGGGGATTCTGAACTATCTGTTCACTGATGTGCTGCACATCACATCCGAGCCTGTGGCCTGGCTCACCAATCCGGACACGGCCCTGTTTGCGGTGATGGTGGTCACCATTTGGAAGGGGATCGGGTATTATATGGTGATATATCTTGCAGGACTTCAAAGCATCAATCCCGAACTGTATGAAGCGGCCACCATCGACGGTGCTCCCGCCTGGAGACAGCTCTTCCAGATCACCATTCCCCTGCTGACTCCCACCATGGCAGTGGTGGGCATCATGTCCTCCATGGCGGCTATGAAAGTGTTTGACGAGGTGTATGTAATGACCGGAGGGGGCCCCTTCGGCAGCACCAGAACCATGGTCTTTGAAATCTATGATACCGCATTCGATAAATTGTCCTTCGGCTACGCAAGCGCAATCGGTGTGGTGCTGTTCAGCATTCTTTTCATCCTGAGCTTCTTGAGCATCAGGCGAAGCGATAAAAGCTATTCAGGAGATATGTAATGGGTGAAAATATCAGGAAAACCGGAACCTTCCGTCCTCAAGTGTCAATGCGGAATATCAGCCGATATCTCCTTCTGCTGCTGGTGGCCGCCGTTTCCGTCGTTCCCTTTATCTGGCTCCTTTCAACGGCCCTCAAGTCTCCCGGAGAAAATATATTCAGCATGCCTCCTGCATTTATTCCGGAAAGGCCCACACTGGAAAATTTCATGAAAGTGTTCACCACCATTCCCATGCTTCTGTATTACCGCAACTCTCTTATTGTGGTGGGCGCCACAGTGGTACTGAATATTCTTCTTGCTCTGACGGCGGCATTCCCGCTGGCACGGATGAAGTTCAAAGGGAAAGGAATTGTGTTTATGGCGGTGCTCTCCACAATGATGATCCCCATTCAGCTGACCATGATTCCCAATTTTGTTCTCATTGTGGGCATAGGTCTGAAAAATAATCTTCTGGGAGTGATCCTTCCCAATGCCGTCACTGCTTTCGGAATTTTTCTCATCCGCCAGTCTCTCATTACCGTACCCGCATCCCTTGAGGAAGCTGCGGTAATAGACGGTGCTTCTTCAAGCCGGGTGTTGTTTCAGATCCTCATGCCCATGGTGAAGCCTGCCATTGCAGCCCTGGGCATTTTCACCTTCATCAATATGTGGAGCGATTTTCTTTGGCCCCTTTTGGTGCTTGAAAGCGATAATCTGCTCACCGTGCCCCTGGGGGTTCAGAAACTGCAGGGAACATTTTCCACCGACTGGAGGCTGATTGCATCGGGAGCACTTCTGGCCGTAACGCCGTCTCTTATCTTCTTTATTTTTAATCAACGGCATTTCATTGAAGGCGGTATCGCAAGTGCGGTGAAAGGATAGTTCTGTGAATACACGAAGACTGCTGATTGTACATCATACCCATTGGGACAGAGAGTGGTACCGAAGTTTTGCGGATTTCAGGTTCAGACTACTCAGAGCAACTGAGCATGTTGTATCCCTGCTGGAAGACAACTCCCTTGAAGGATTCCTTTTTGACGGCCAGACAAGCGTAATAGAGGATGTAGATGCCGTGGCAGGAGAATCGCTGAAGAGATCCCTCCACACCCTCATTCGGGAGGGAAGAATTGAGGTCGGGCCCTGGTATATTATGCCCGATGAGTTTCTGGTCAGCGGTGAGGCCATACTGCGGAATCTGGAGATCGGCATGGCACAGTCGAGGGAGCTGGGTTCTTCGCCTGAGATTCTGTATCTTCCGGATACCTTCGGTCACATCAGTCAGCTGCCCGCCATAGCCCGGATGTTCGGACTGAAAAGCATTCTTCTGGCAAGGGGAGTGAATCGGGACGTAAGCGACCTGCTGTGGACCGGAGCCGACGGCAGTGAAATTCATACCCATGCCCTGCCTCTGTGGAGCGGGTATTACCAGGATTTTCTGCATGCCGACGATTTTACAGTACAGACTGACAGGTTCATTTCTCAGTGCAGCGAATATTCCTCAGGCGCACCTGTTCTATTGCCTGCGGGCTCGGACCACAGCATGCCTCCAGCTGACTGGAAGGAGAGGGCTTTGCACCTTCATGATCATCTGTCAGGACACAATCCTCCATGGGAGATGAAAGAAACAGGTCTGTCTCAGGCTCTTGAAGAATTGCGAACCTTCCACACCCGGGGTAATACACCATCCGGTACCCAATACCCGGGGAAACTTGCCGGCGAACTCCGGGATAACGGAAAAGCATACATCCTCAGCGGTGTATTGAGCAGCAGAGTTGATCTGAAACGGGCGAATGTGGATACGCAGGATGCCCTGAGTTATCAGCTGGAACCCCTGGGATATTTCGCTTCAGACAACATGCTCTATTCTGAGCACAGAAATCTTCTCTGGAAAACACTCATTCAAAACCATGCCCATGACAGTATAGGCGGCTGCAGCATTGATGAAGTTCACCGGGAAAACCATGTGAGATTTCAACAGGTGCGAAGCGGTGCCCTCCGGCATATGCATGACATAACCCGAAGACTTGCCGGACGGACGCCCGGGGTTTTCAATAATATGCTGGTGCTGTGGAATCAGCTTCCCTACAGCCGGGAGACACCGGTTCGCTCGGACGTGTTTGTGCCCGAGAATGAGGATCAGGGCAGCTTTTCCCTTTGGGATGGTGATACCCCCCTTGATCTGCAGATCATCTCCCGGGAAAAGACCGAAGGGTTTTTCAGCGAATTTGAATACCCGGTGAACTGGTACCCCGGTTGGAAGTATACGGTGGAGTTTCTTCCCAGGCTCAGGGGGATGGAGTGCCGGCAATTCCGCATTGTACCCTGTTCCCCTGAACGGGACAGCGCCCATACCCTGCCCGAAGTGGTGGCGGAAGCTCCGCCTGAAGCTCCGCCGGAAGCTCCGCCGGAGAATTCCCGGGGTTCAGCCGTGCCGGTAATGGAAAATCAGCATCTGCGGGTTGAGATTGGCATGGATGGACGGGTTGATCTGGTAAACACCGCAACCCGCCTGAGCATTCCCAATGCGCTTGCCCTTGTTTGGGAACACGATGACGGGGACACGTACACCAGTTCTCCCCGGGAAACCGGATCCCGCTGGGGGAGTCTGGTGAGCATTGAGCCGGTGATTCGGAACCGTTTTTCCTCCCGTTGCAGCATACGGTTCCGCGGTTTCGACGATTCGGAAGTGGAAATGAAACTCAGCCTGAACGATAACGAACAGCTGCTGCGGGTTGGTGTTGAAATACGCAATAGAAGCCGGGACACCCGTATCCGGCTTGTATCCGGACGTGCCGGCTCTTCACGAACCAGCTTTTCAGACACTCCTTTCGATGTGGTAAAGCGGGAACATCGGCATATCCGCCCCCACAGCCATATCCCCCAGAGAGAAGCCTATCCCAATGAATGGCCCTCAAGCAGTTTCATTTCAGCCGGGGATGTAAGCATCTGTCACAACGGATTTCACGGTTACGATCTCCTGGATGACGGCCGGGTGGCTGTGAACCTTCTGAGGGCGGTTGGAATGCTTTCCAAAGCCGAACTCCCGGAACGGGGGGGAGGAGCCGGTCCCCATATTGAAACACCCGAAGCACAGCTGGAGCAGGGAGTTTCCGGCGAAATCGGGATCTTTCCCGGCGTCTGGGACTCGCCTGTGTTAACCGCTCTGAAATTCCGGATTTCTCCTCTGTTTGACCAGGGGGTAGCACCGGCTGCGGCGCCGGAACCTCTGGAGATCAACAATCAACAGATCATCCTTTCCGCATTGTACCGCATGGGCAATGAACTGTGCTTTCTGAGAATTTGGAACAGCAGCGATAGTCCTCAGCAGTTCAACCCGGGCCTGCCCCCGGGCAGCAGGCTCAAAAGATTTAAAGGTAATCCTCTAACAACCGTAACGACCGCCGGCGAAGGCCCGGACGCCGGGATGCTGGATCCTGCGGAGGCCGACCCAGGGGAGCCGGACGCCGGGGCGCAGGCGGCCGGGGAAGTCAACCTGCCTGTGACCATCGGCCCCAGGGAGATAGCTGCATTCCTGCTTATCTCAAAGGAAACTGCAGAATGACCGTAGCATATATCCCCCTGGATGAGCGCCCATGTAACCTGCACTTCCCCCGGCATGCATTATCCGGGAACGCTTCCGTTACGCTGGCTGTTCCCCCCGCATACATGTTCGGTAAGAAAAAAACCGCCGGGGATCCTGATGCTCTGTTGAACTGGCTGGAAGCAACCATACAGGATTGCGATGCCCTGGTACTTTCCCTGGAAATGATTCTCTACGGAGGGCTGTTACCCAGCAGGCTGCATCACATGTCGTACAACGACCTTTCTCTCCATCTTGAGAAAGTTATCTCGCTTATTCGATGGAGAAAAGAGAGGGAAGGCGGTGGCAGGTTCAGGGTGTATGCATTCGGTCTTGTCATGCGTACTCCATCCTATTCCAGCGACGACGAGGAACCCGATTATTATGCCCGCTTCGGAAGGGAAATTTTCCGCCGGGCGTATCTTTCTCACAAAAGTGAAACGGAAGAACTCACAGAAGATGAGACCCGGGAGTATTGCAGTCTGGATCAGATAATCCCCGAAGAAATACTCAACGATTATGAAGGAAGGCGGGAAACCAACCGGAGATTGCTCCAGGATGCAATCCGGTATTTTTCTCAGGGAGATATTGATGTGTTGCTGATTCCCCAGGATGATACCGCCCGCTACGGCTACGGTCCCAAAGACTGGAGCTGTCTGTTGTCACGGATTCCCCCCGGGGATGGCCCGGGCAGTGGAAACCTGCTCAGTTATCCCGGAGCTGATGAGGTTGGAGGGGTGCTCATTGCCCGGTCGGTGATGGATGGGAACAACCGGAATACAGGGAATGATCCCCGACGGGAGAAGCAGAAAGGTATTAAAATGTACGTTCTGCCCAGGCTATGGGAGGATATGAAGCGGATCCCCAAATATGAAAGCATGAGTCTTTCGGAAAGCGTCCGTAATCAGATTCAGAGCTGCGGGGCGGTAGAAGCCGGGAATCCGGAGGACGCAGATATCATCCTGGCAGTGAACACTCCCCCTGCGGGCATGCACGAGGCTCCCGGTCAGGAGTTCAGAGAATCTTCTGAATTTGCGCAGCAGATTGCACGGCTCAGTTCCCGGTATTCCCTGCCGGTGATCGCAGCTGACACCGCCTATCCCAACGGAGGGGAGACATCTCTTCTCCAGGAATTTGAGCGTCAGAATCTGTGGAATTCCCTTCTGTCATATGCGGGCTGGAATACTGCGGGAAACAGTCTTGGCACTGCGCTCTATGAAGGGGTGCTGGCCTATCTGGCCGGGGATGCCGGAATCAGGATGAAAAATCTCTACTACCGGATCTGCGACGATTGGGCGTATCAGAGTATTCTGCGGTCTACATGGACTGCCCGGCTTTCCGAACGGGGAACAGAAGGCCATGTTGATATTACCAGCATCGGAAATTTGCCCGGGTTGAAGTCGGAACTGCGGGATCAGATCAATGAACTTATGGAATCCCGGTTTCCACAGTTCACCGACATGGCAGGATACAGAGTTTCTCAGGTGGAGTTCCCCTGGGACAGGCTGTTTGAGGTGCGGCTGGAGATTGAATCGGCGGCTGCATCTTCCTCTGCATTATTGAAGCAATGAATCTGGATGTATTCAGGTTTGGTAGTTCCGCCTCACCCTGCTTTGGAGGCACACAAATTCACCGGCTTCCCGACTTAACGACTTCGCCCAGAGATTCACCGACTCGCTGACTCACCGACTCACAGACTGGCGGGCAAGATTTCCCCGCCAGAATTTCTCCACGGATTTCCGCCCGCCGGTGCTCAGGTGAAGCATCCGGTTTTCATCAATTATCACCAGACTCTTGCCTAACAGCCGGGAGAGAACCTTCCTGGTCTTCTTTTCCGGCCATTGGACGTGGATATCCAGGCTTTCGGCCTTCAGTTCCAGAGCCTCTTCCGGAGTTCCGCTGTGGTGATACACATGTCCCAGAACCACCTGTTCTTCAAATTCCTGTTTCTGTCTTCTCCGCCGGATGCTGCCGGACACCAGTCCGTATTTGGGCGAGACGAGGAAGGTGATAATAAACAGCATGAGCATCATCACAACCATGGATGCAGAGATGGAGCTGTTCCAGCCGCCCTGAAACAGGCGGTTCAGATCCAGGCCGAAAAGGTTTCCCTTGGCCAGTTCATATCCCTGCCATGATGAGATTATGCCGATGGCCGAACTGAGCAGAAGCATGGTAGAGAGTCGGTCGGTGAGAAGATACGCCGCGGCAGGGGGTATAATGAAAAAGGCAATCACCAGAATTGAGCCCACTGCCTCAAATGCTCCCACCGCCACAAGGCTTACCAGGGTCATGAGCGCGTAGAGCATCACCCCCGGGCTGAACCCCAGAGACTTGGCCAAACCGGGGTCGAAGGTGGAGAGTTTCAGTTCCTTGTAAAAGAGGGTGACAAATATGAGGGTGACGATGAACAGCACAAGCATCACCGTCAGGGATGCCGGCCAAAATACCAGCACGGGTTTGTCATCCACCAAACCCGCATCGTAGGCTTCAGCATGGGTGTACTCGCCGCAGTTGCTGCATTCTTCAGTGAATCGGGCTCCGGGATCCCGGGGGCTGATTCCCTCCTCCCGGCAGTTCAGGCATTTCCGCACAAACTCCGCCCGGGGATCGTCTTCAGTGATGACGATGGTGTCGTACTCGCTGAAACTGTGGCTGTTGGTGTTTGCCCATGCAACGCCGATCTCTCCCACCATTACCGAATCTTCGTCCAGATGAACATCATCCACATAGCGTGCCACGAAAATTACTGCAATGGCGAACAGCAGGGGAAACACCAGACCCAGGGCGGCATCCTGCTTCACAAGACCCGAGCTGTGAAGCAGTTCGGTGAGCACCACCGTACCCACACCCGCTGCAGCGGCGCCGATGAGCAGCCACGGTGAGGACAGTTCCGGCTGAGCTCCCGCAGCGGCAATAATAATAAAAGCCAGAACAATGCCCAGAAGCACCGTGTGGCTGATGGCATCGCTGGTCAGGGTCATTCCCCGAAGCATCAGAAAGGATCCCAGAATACCTCCGGATAACGCAATGAGGGCCCCCAGTATAACTGCAGTGACCTGGGCATCTCCGAAAAATTCATTGATCTGCTGGACGCTTGCCATCTGCAGCGAAAGCCACACAATTCCCCGTTCAAGTGCAATCATTGATCTTCCTCTGTATGTGCCCCGGTCCGTTCAGATTTCGTCGCCCCCGAAGTCGCAGAAGCCGTCGAAGCCGCAGCGGATCCAGCAAGCTGTGAGCCCGGGGCGGCCGGGGCGTCGGAAGGCCGGGAGAGCTTTCTCCCGGGTTTCCACAGAAGACCCCGGGCAGGGGCGAATATCAACGAGATGGCCACAAATACGCTCACCACCACAATGATCATGGGGCCGGTGGGAAGGTCCCGGTCCAGAGAGCTGAGAATTGCCCCCATGCCTCCCGAACTGGCGCCGATAACCGCCCCCAGGGCAACCATCTGTTCCAGCCGATTGGTCCATTGCCGGGCGGCAATTCCCGGTGCTATCAGCAGGCCGACCATCAGCACAACCCCCGCCAGCTGGAGCCCCATGACCACGGAAATCACAATAAGGCTGAGGAGGATGGCGGTAATTATCTTTACCGGATATCCGTTGGCTGCGGCGAAATCCGGGTCGAAGGTTATCAGCTTGAACTCTTTCCAGAACAGCAGCAGAATGAGCAGAAGCACAACCGCCACCCCGACCAGAAGAAGTACATCTTTGCGCACTATGGCCGCGGCCTGTCCGAAGATGAAGGAATCCAGGCCTGCCTGACTGGCATCAGGTCGCTGCTGGATATACGCAAGAATCCCGATTCCCAGAGCGAACCATCCAGCCAGCACAATCCCCATGGCCCCGTCCTGTTTAATCCTGCTGTTCCGGGTAACCAGGGAGATGAATCCCACTCCCAGAAAACTGGCAGCGGATGCTCCCAGCAGCAGTGCCCACAGCTCCCTTCCGGCCACCAGAAATGCGATGCCCACTCCCGGTAAGGCGGCATGACTGAGGGCGTCGCCCAGAAGGCTCTGCTTTCTGAGCACGGCAAAACTTCCCAGACCTCCGCTGATTGCCCCGAGCAATGCGCCGCCCAGGCTGACCGATCTCAAGGTATAACTGAAGCCCGGGCCGGTGAGAGAACTGAGGGGGATAAAAAGAATTAATGCGGCGGCCCAAAGGCCGGTCAGGATCCAGATGCTTCGGTTACTCACGGGAATCCTCCGCCGGATTGGGATCGGAGCTGTCCCGGGCGAGGAGGGCGTTCACCTTTCCGCCGTAAGTCTTTTCGATCAGTTCCTGAGTGAATACTTCGGATACGGGGCCGCTGGCCACAAGGGATACATTCAGCAGGGCAACCCAGTCGAAGTAGTCTGCAACCGTCTGAAGGTCGTGGTGAACAACCACCACGGTCTTCCCCCGGCTGCGCAGTTCATGGAGAATTTCAATGATTGCCGACTCGGTAAGGGCGTCCACGGCTGCAAACGGTTCATCCATGAAGTACAGATCCGCATCCTGAACCAAAGCACGGGCCAGAAAGGTTCTCTGCTGCTGTCCGCCGGAAAGCTGGTTGATCTGGCGGTTGGCAAACTCACTCAGGCCCACCTGCTCAAGTGCATTCTGTGCCTGGCTGCGCTCTTTTTTTCCGGGCCGGCGTATCCAGCCCAGATTGTGATACAGACCCATGGTGATTACATCCAGCACGGTGGTGGGAAAGTCCCAATCCACGCTGCCCCTCTGGGGTACATAACCCACACGACTGCGGACCCGGGAATATCGTTCACCGAAAAACTCCACCGAGCCCCCGGCTTTGGGAATCAAATCCAGAGCCGCTTTGATGAAGGTGCTCTTGCCTGCACCGTTGGGGCCGACAATTCCCATGAGAACTCCTGCGGGAACCTGGAGATCCACGTCCCAAATCGCAGGTTTACTGTCATATGCAACAGTCAAGTCTTTGGTGTTGAGTACCGGTTTGAATGAAGGTTCTCCGGCATGGAGATGACGGGGGTGCTGTGTCTGGGTGCTTCCGGAGCGCTTCATAATCATGTAATCCTTCCTTGAAAAGGGCCTTGTTTCAGTTATAGTTTAACATCACTTGGGGTATTGATGTTTCCATTTCCCCGGGCCATTCAGGTAGAGTGATATCCACGCCTGCGGCTATATAAGACTGGAGAATGGTCAGCACATTGCTGGCAAGCATGCCGATATAGCTTCCGCCAAAACTTCCTGCTTCACCCATGGCATCGCCGTACAGCTCCCGTACGCCTATGCGGACATCTCCGCCCCGGTCACGGATCGCTTCGATTACCGCTTCAATGCTGTCCGGCGGTATGCTGGATTCAACAAACAGCACCGGAATGGAATTTTCAATTACGAAATCCACGGTATCCTCAATATCACCCACACCCGCCTCATCCTGGGTGCTGATCCCCTGGATTGCCGCCATTTTCCATCCGAAGGCAGCTCCAAAGTATTGGAATGCATCATGAGATGTTACCAGATATCTCTGGCCTTCAGGAACAGACTGAAGTCCGGTGAGAGCCCATTCATACAGCAGTTCAAGCTGGGCCGTATATTCTACTGCGTTTTCCATGATGACAGACTCAAATTCCGGCAGCTTTGCCGATAGAAGTTCGGCCGTCCCGTTAACCGTCAGTATCCAGTTTCTTGGATCAAACCAGAAATGGGGATCATCGCTTGCACTTCCGGCCTCTCCCTCATCAATGGAGGGAACAATAAAACCCGCCCGGTTGACCGGTTCAGACATGGCGTAAATTGTTACTCCCCGTTCCCGCAGGGCTTCAAACACCGCATCAAATTGTCCTTCCAGGTGTAACCCGCTGTACACAATCATATCCGCCCGGTTCATGGCTGCAATATTCCGCTCTGTAGGCTGATACAAATGGGGATCCACCCCTGCGCCCATAAGTTTTGTGAGTTCAACGCCCTCCACATTTTCTGTAAGAATCGAAAGCAGATCGCCTGCCTGGGTGGTGGTGGCAACAATTCTCAGTGCAGAAGTTTCATCTCCGGATCCCCGGAGCTCTGATTCTGATCTTTGGGAAGATGGCGCAGAGCTGTCCGGGCCCCCGCAGCTGATGATGATACTGCTCAAGAGCAGAACCAGAACTGACAGGGCCGTTTTTGTTGTGATACCTGATGTGTGATAGGAATTCATATGTCACCTCTTAATTTGATTAGTCAAAGTATTCTTTATAGGTAATAAAAAAAGAGGAGTATGTCAATATCTTATATATGGATATATGGAGTTTCTTATGGGGAGTGCCCCAAAGAGTGTGGAATTTGCAATGTGGAAAATGCAATAAGCGGGGCTGGAGACTTTTCAATGCGCGTTGAATGCTGTATCAGGCAGGCTCCCCATTATAGAGCTGGTGCTTTTTTCTTTTGCCTCCCTGAAAACGGATAAACTCAACGGGCATGGAGCGAAATCCTGTCGAACTGATCTCTGAACCGGTTGTTTCCAGTATGGAATCCAGAGTCCGGGAAACATCCTCCAGCAGGGTATCCAGCAGCTCATCGTCCACCGGAATGACGTCTGCATTATGTTCCGGCTCCGGGGTGTCGTAAAAATGAATGGTATGGATCATGGCGTATCTCCTTTCGGCTGAAAACATAGATTTCCTGTTTGTGATTACCATGTGGTATGCATTAAAAAATGATGAAGCTGTGCTGCAGAAAATTTTTGCTTGCGATCAATGCATTCTTCCCCTATATTGTGCACATATCCCGGGGGCAATCCCCCCACACCATATATACCGGTATGACTACGGGAACCTGACGGAGAACTATAGATATGACATATTACAAAATGAACGGAGCGAAATTTGAAACCCTGGAGGAGCTGATCGAAAGTCTCTGGCCCCTCTATGAAGAGCGCATGAGCCGGGAAGAATTTGAGGCCTATGCGAAAGAAAATGCCGAAAAGATCGAGCAGTAGGTTCTTTCTGAAGGCGGAAAGCATCCCGGCTATCTTCAATATTCCATAACGGTTCAGCCAAGGAGGCGCTGCCGGGAGTGCCATTTTCCAACTTTTCTTGATTTCACGTAATTGAATCCGTATGTTACTTCCAACCAGCAAGGAAAAAATAATCCAAAAACCTGGTACACTCATACGGAGGAATATATGGCTACTATTACATTCAAAGGAAATCCCGTGCATACGCTGGGAGAGCTCCCGGCTCCTGGAAGCCGGCTCCCGGATTTCCGGCTCACCGATACCGATCTGAATGATATAACACTGAACGATGTGAAAGGGAAAAAACTGGTGCTGAATATTTTTCCCAGCGTTGATACGGGAGTATGCGCCGCATCTGTGCGCACCTTTAATCGTGCAGCGGGGAATCTGGATAATACCGAAGTGCTCTGCATCAGTGAGGATCTGCCCTTTGCCCATAAACGCTTCTGCGGAACCGAAGGGATTAAGGATGTGAAGAGCCTGTCTACCATGAAAAAGCGTGACTTCGGAAAAGCATACAACGCCAGTATGACCAGCGGTCCTCTTGAAGGACTTCTTTCCCGGGCGGTAATTGTTGCAGACGAAAACGGGAAGGTGGTCTATGCAGAGCAGGTACCGGAAATCGGTCAGGAGCCGGATTACAGTGCTGCGCTTGAAGCGGTGAAAAACGCATAAACTGCGCTTCGTATAAATTCCACACTCTTTGGGGCGCTCTTTACCTGCCATCCCTCTCAAGATGATGAAACTCCGCAAAAAATGATGAAAAGCGGAGGCCCAGGTCGATGTTTCTCACCAGGACCCGGGGAGGGAGCTCCAGGTGAAGGGACGCTCCGCTGAAATTCCATATCCCCCGGATGCCCGCTGACACGCAGTTCTGTGCAGCTGCTGAAGCGGCTTCCTGGGGAACCGTGAGAACTGCGATTTCCACCCCCAGTGAGGGAATGATCTCTCCCATCCTTTCCGCCTCATACAGTGGAATTCCCCGAAACTCCTCTGACCGCACATCTATATCGAAGGCTGCCTCGAAACGGATACCGTACTGCTGAAAACCCCGGTGCCCCAGCAAAGCACCGCCCAATGAACCCACTCCGATGAGTACCGCCCTGTATTCATGCTCAAATTCCAACCCCAGGATCTTCCCCAGCGCCTGTTCCAGCTCATCGCAGGGATACCCGATCCGGGTCCGGCCTTTTACTCCCGTATACTCAATATCCTTTCGAACCTGTATGGGGGTGAGGTTTGCTCTCCGTGCAAGATCTGAAGTTGAGATATGGGTTTCGCCCGCCATAATGGCCCGGGTTACCGTGTAGTAGTACCCGGGGAAACGCCGGATTGACGGAAGGGGAATGACGGTCTCTGCACTCATCCATATATGGTAGCACGGAGATGGATATCAATAAATAAAAAATATTCAATAAAATATTCAGGGATAATTGACATGCTAAAACTGAGTATATATTATCTATATAAAATTAACGATAAAAAAATATCGTATTGATATGTACCAGGAGGCCATATGGATCAGCAGGAACTTCAAGTTACTCTGGAGAAAATGAAACAGGCTCAACGGGAATACTCAGGGTTTTCCCAAGAGCAGGTTGATGCAGTGTTCCGGCATGCAGCACTCAAGGCCAACACCCAGCGCATCGAGCTGGCAAAGCACGCAGTGGCAGAGACCGGCATGGGCATCGTGGAAGACAAGGTGATAAAGAATCATTTTGCCTCCGAGTTTATATACAATAAATATAAAGACAGTGTGACATGCGGCACCCTGGAGTACGATGAAAGCCAGGGAATCCGGAAAGTCGCAGAAGCTCTGGGGATCATTTGCGCCATTATTCCCACCACCAACCCCACGTCAACGGCGATCTTCAAGGCGCTGTTGGCTCTGAAGACCCGGAATGGGGTAATCTTTTCCCCGCATCCCCGGGCAGCGGAATGCACCATCCAGGCTGCCAGGATAATCCGGGATGCTGCGGTGGAAGCCGGCGCTCCGGCGGATCTGATTTCATGGGTGGATACTCCTTCCATCGAGTTAAGCAACGCATTAATGAAGCATGATGATATCGCCCTGATACTTGCCACCGGCGGACCGGGAATGGTAAAGGCCGCTTACTCTTCAGGTAAACCGGCTATCGGGGTGGGTGCAGGTAATACCCCTGCGGTAATGGACGAAACCGCGGATATCCGGATGGCGGTGAACTCAGTGATCGTCAGCAAAACCTTTGATAACGGTGTAATCTGCGCTTCCGAGCAGTCGGTAATTGTCCATGAAAGCATTTACCAGGCTGTGAAGGAAGAGTTCACCCGTCGGGGAGCACACTTCTGTAACGAAAAAGAACGGAAACTTCTTGGCGACACGATTCTGGACCCCAAACGGGGCAGCATTAACCCCAAAATTGTGGGGCAGCCCGCCGCGGAGATCGCCCGGATAGCAGGATTCAGCGTACCGGAAGAAAGCAAAATTCTCATAGCAGAGGTGGATTCCATATCAGCGGAAGAACCCTTTGCCCATGAAAAACTCTCACCGGTGCTTGCCATGTACAGCCGGCCGGATTTTTCATCCGCCGTTGATGCGGCCAAAGCGCTGGTTGAGCTGGGCGGATTGGGCCACACTGCGGTTCTCTACACCGATCCATCCATGAAGGACCGGATTAAAGAGTATGGAAATATCATGCCTGCGGGCAGAATCCTGGTGAATATGCCCTCCAGCCAGGGCGCCATCGGAGATGTCTACAACTTCCGTCTGGAACCATCCCTGACCCTGGGCTGCGGAAGCTGGGGAGGCAACTCGGTAAGTGAAAACGTGGGCATCAAGCATCTTATCAATATTAAAACAGTAGCGGAACGGAGGGAAAATATGCTGTGGTTCAGACTGCCGCCGAGAATTTATCATACACCGGGTTGTCTTCCCGTGGCCCTGGGCGATTTACAGGGCAAGCGGCGGGCGATGATCGTTACCGACAGTTTCCTCTTCGATAACGGATATGTGGAAACCATCGCGCGGAGCCTGAAGTCCATGAATATTCAGTACCAGTGTTTCCACCAGGTCGCACCGGACCCCACCTTGGAAACCGTAGAGAAGGGCCTGGAGATGGTGAATGCGTTCCAGCCGGATGTGATCATTGGTCTGGGCGGAGGTTCTCCCATGGACGCCGCAAAGATCATGTGGCTGCTCTATGAGTATCCGGAAATTGAGTTTGAAGGTCTGGCCATGCGCTTTATGGATATCAGGAAGCGGGTCTACCGACTGCCCGAAGGCAACAAGAAGGCGGAATTTGTGGCAATTCCCACAACCTCGGGAACCGGAAGTGAAGTGACGCCCTTCAGTGTAATCACAGATCAGAGAAACGGAGCCAAATACCCCATTGCAGATTACTCCCTCACTCCGGATATGGCCATTCTGGACGCTGATCTTGCCAAGAACATGCCCGCGGGACTCACCGCCGCATCGGGAATCGATGCAATCACCCACAGCCTTGAGGCCCTGGTATCTGTAATGGCTACCGAATACACCGATGCAATGGCCATAGAATCGCTGCAGAATCTCTTTCGCTATCTGCCCGATGCATACCGGGACGGTGCAGCCAATCCCCAGGCCAGAGAGAAGGTTCACAATGCAAGCTGTATGGCGGGCATTGCCTTCGCAAATGCCTTCCTGGGAGTGTGTCACTCCATGGCTCATAAATTGGGAGCTGCCTTCCATCTGCCTCACGGGGTTGCCAATGCTCTGCTGATAGAGCAGGTGGTACGGTTCAATGCAACGGATAATCCCAACAAGCTCACAGCATTTCCCAAGAATGAATATCCCCGGGCACGGGGCAAGTATGAGCGTCTTGCCGCAATGCTCAGCGCCGCCGACAGGATGGATCCGGGCGCGGCCGGGAAGACATCGAAGAAAACCCCGGCAGGAAAGAAGAACACCCAGGAAGGGTTGGAGCTGCTGTGCCGCAAGCTGACGGAGCTGAAAGAAGAGCTGAATATTCCCGCCTCCATTCAGGCTGCCGGGGTGGATGAAAAAGCCTTCCTGGCCCGGGTGGATGCACTTGCGGAAGAAGCGTTTGACGACCAGTGTACCGGGGCAAACCCCCGCTACCCGCTGATCAAAGAGATTAAACAGATGTATCTGAATGCCTTCTACGGCCGAACAGATGCCGTATGAGCAGGGCAGTTGAGACCATCACCATCTGCATGGGCAGTTCCTGTCATTCCCGGGGCAACCGGGAAAACCTGGAGCTGCTCAGGCAGTGGCTGTCCGGTCAGTCAAAAAATCCGGATGCACAAATCGAATTGAAGGGGACTCTCTGCTGCGGTAAATGCAGCAGCGGTCCCCATCTCACAGGAAATAATGAGGAGCCCCTGCCTTCCAGCCCGGGGCTGCTTGAGCAATGGCTCCGGCGGCACCTCTTCAGGAAAGAGTCTGACCGACGGGATGAACCGAACCCGGAAGTAATGTAAAAACGAAAATGAATAAAACAGGTCCCATATATACAGAGGAAACAGTCTGTCAGGACTGTTATAAATGCATCCGTCAATGTCCGGTGAAAGCCATTAGTGTGGAAGACGGACACGCGGTAATCATGGCGGATAACTGCATTCTTTGCGGCGTTTGTGTGAATGCATGCCCCGTGGGGGCAAAAAAAGTGCGGGATGATTCCTCTTTTATTGAAGCCATGCTGGATTCGGATGAGCAGGTATGCGCGGCATTGGCGCCGTCTCTACTTGCCATGGATTCGGCGGGGCTCATACCTCCTCTTATTCCCGTGCTTGAAGATCTGGGGTTCGCAGCCTGGGCACGGGTGTCCGACGGAGCTGAGTGGGTGAATGCTCAGACCCCCGCAGCAGCTGCATTAAATGATGATGCTGATGTACTGGTCTCCTCCGCATGTCCGGCGGCGAACCGGTATCTCAGGCTCTACGGCAGGGAGGGTGCCCGTCTGGTGAACTTGCCGACACCCATGCTTGCCGCCTGTGCAGGATTGAAAGAGGACTATCCGCGGGTGGTATTCATCGGCCCCTGTGCGGCCAAAAAATGGGAGGCGGACAGTTTCCCCCAATGGGTTGACGGAGTTCTTACCCTGGATGAGCTTGAATCTCTTATTGAACGGCGCATGAACGGGCACACTGAAGCGCCAAACACCTCGGCTGCCCGTATTGGACCGGACGAATCCGATTCGGGACCGCCCGAAACCAATAGCGGCCAGGCCGCAGCCCATATTGGACTGGCCGCAGCCCGGCTGTATCCCAAACCCGGGGGAATGCTGGAATCTCTCAACAAAACCAGCAGGCTTCCCGAAGGATCCATTGCGATTTCCGGAGTGGACCGCTTCCAGGAATCTTTGGACGAGGCTGTTCTTATGGCTCGGAATCGTTCAGTGGAGAAGGGCCGGACGCATGGCCGTAATCCGGACGGCGGCCCGGTTTTTATGGAGATGCTTTCCTGCCGGGGAGGGTGTCTTGAGGGGCAGTGCGCTGCATCCAGGGCGGGGCAGCTGCGATCTTCCCGGGAACTGGAGATAATTGCGGATGGAGCCACGGGGGATGCCGGAGCTGAGAGCATGGCCGGAGCAGCCAGAGCAGCCGGAGCAGACAGAGCGGCCCAGTCAGACAGAACGGCCCAGTCAGACAGAACGGCCGGTTCTGATAAGCGGCGGTTTGAATCCGCCCGGGAAATTGATTTTTCTTCTGTCCGGGGGCTGAAAAAATTCAGGTGGCCGGAACTTGACCACCCGGTCACATTACGCAGGCACCCTTCTCTCGGCGATCCGGAAACAGACCTGAAGATCAGGAATTTCCTGGACTCCATCGGTAAACACAGCCCCGTTGACGAAAAAGATTGCGGCGCATGCGGCTACGATTCCTGCCGGGATTTCGCCTGGGCCGTTGTCCACGGTTTCGGGGAGAGAAACATGTGCGTAAGCAATCTGCGGATGGTGGCGGAGCGGAAAGCTAATGCCCTGCTGAAGACCATGCCCTGTGCGGTGGTGATTGTGGATGATCAGCTGGGCATCGTGGAATGCAACAGAAAATTCCTCCAGAATTTCCTTCCCCAGGCAGCTGAACTCCCCGGCAGAGAGCTGCAGCAGCATATTCATCAGGTGAACCTGGAACATATTATCGAGGACTGCTCCAGCTTCCGTCAGGTTCTGAAAAGCGGATCACCGGTGGAGGGTATCACCCTGAAAAAGCAGGAGCGGATCTATGAGCTCACCGTCTTTCCCGTGGAGAAGGAACGTACCGCCGGATGCCTGCTCCAGGATATTACCCAGCCCTTCGCCCGAAGGGAAAGCGTCATCCGCCGGGCGAAAACGGTGCTGGAAAAAAATGTACAGACGGTACAGCAAATCGCGTTTCTTTTGGGGGAAAATGCAAGTGAGAGCGAGCAGATGCTCAGGGCGGTGATCCAGTCATTCGGAGGCGGGGAACGGGATGAGTGAGCAGCTTTTCAGTGATATTGCCCTGTCCGCCACAGCGAAATACGGAGAGTCGGCCCGGGGGGATTGCTTTCTTTCCAGGCGGGACGGCGACGGATCAACTGTTGTTGCAGTGCTCTCCGACGGGTTGGGATCGGGAATCAAGGCGAATGTTCTGGCAACCCTCACCGCTAAAATCGCACTGGATATGTTCTGTTCTGGCGAAGATCTGCTTACAGCCGCCCGGCTCATCTATACCTCCCTGCCCACCTGCAGTGAGAGAAGAATCAGCTACGCTACGTTTTCTGTTGTCCGTTCACACGGAAACGGGGATGTGACGATTATTGAATTTGATAATCCTCCGGCCCTGGTGATCCGTAATCATGAGCTGCTGGACTTGGAGGAGGAATCATTTACGGTTCCCAGACCACGGGCTGCAGCGGCTACCATTACACGAAGAGTGCTTCATTCACGTCCCGGGGACCGCATAGTCTTTTTCAGCGACGGGGTGAGCCAGGCGGGTATGGGTTCGGATGCCCATCCTCTGGGGTGGCAGGATGTATTCCCCTATGTCCGGGGACTGCTGGATCATAATCCGGAGATCAGTTCCGTCGATTTGAGCCGGGCGGTACTCAGGAGGGCTGAGCGTCTGGACGGCATGAAGGCCCGGGACGATATCAGCTGTGCCGTGTTGCATGTGCGGCATCCCAGAAAAACGATTCTGGTTTCTGGCCCTCCGTTTCATCCCCAGGGTGATGGGTATCTGGCATCCCTGTTGAAGAGCTTTGACGGGAAAAAGGCCGTGTGCGGAGGGACTACCGCCCAGATCATTGCCCGGGAATGGGGCGAGAATGTTCATATGGACTTAAGCGCCCACACAGGAAGTCTGCCTCCCATGTCACGGCTGGACGGAGTTGACCTGGTAAGCGAAGGCATTCTTACCATTTCAGCATTGAAGGATGCTCTGGAGCAGGGCGACGATCATAGCAAGCCGCTGGATCCGCCGGTGGACCGGCTTCAGAATCTTCTGTTGAACAGCGACAGCATCCACATTGTGGGGGGGACCAGAATCAACGAAGCCCACCAGGACCCCAATATGCCCGTGGAGCTTGAGATCAGGCGGAATGCTCTCAGGTCCTTGGGAGAAATACTGAAAACCCGGTATCTCAAAGAAGTTGAACTTGAATTTATCTGATACACCCGGCGGCAAAATATGCGGCACACACCACCGCAGCCGGCATGGTTCGAATACCTGAAAGGGTAAAACGGCAATGAGAACAATATCAGAGTGGAGGAAACACGTGGATACACAAGACAGCAAAACCGGCAGCCGGAATATCAAGCTAAACCGGAATATCAACATAGACAATGAACAGCCCGGTTCATTGCACGATGAACAGAAGACTTCAGCCTGCATAGAAGTGGAGCTGTGCATGGGAACCGCCTGTCACGTTCACGGGGCGGCGGACCTTCTTCACCGGCTGAAAGAGCTTGAACAGACATATCCTCTTGAACTGCGGGCCGTCCCCTGTCTCAACAGATGCCGTCAGCGTGGGGCCGAGCAGCCGCCGGTTATCCGCATTAACGGAAGGCTGCACTTTGCACTGCTGCCCGAAGGTCTTGAAGAGCTGATATCTTCCGTACAGGAACACGATAACGAAAACGGAGCGGGGCGATGAGTCAGCGGAAAAACCGGAGTACCAGGGGCGCAAAAATCCGCCGTGAGATTTATCAGGGGATTGCCGAAAGTGAGCTGAAGAAAGATCCTTCCCTCCTGGACAGACTTGCATTTGATATGGAAGCAAGGAGCAGCGATACCGCCAGGTGCTGCAGTCATCACCGGAAAGCAGTGCTGAGAAGGAGGGTTGTGGCGGCCATGGGATACCGGCCATCCAGTATTGAAGAGTTTCAGCCTCTTTCCGGTCTGCCGGCGGCAGGCATCGGTGAACCGGCCATGGTGATTATCCCCGAGGCATGCAACAGCTGTCCTTCTTCAAGCTATGTGGTTACCAATGGGTGTCAGAACTGTGTGGACCGCAATTGCAGTCACCAGTGTCCGCGGGATGCCATAACATTCACCAATAGCGGAGCAGTAATCGATGGAGAGTTGTGCATCAACTGCGGCAAATGCGCCAAAGCCTGCAGTTTCTCTGCCATCATCCCCCGGAAATCTCCCTGCCTGGATGCCTGTCCCGCTGGAGCCATTCAGCGGGAAGGGGACGGCCCCGCAGTCATCCATGAAGAGAAATGCATTCAATGCGGACAGTGCATGCTTTCCTGTCCCTTTGCAGCCCCGGTTCCGGTGTCGCACATGCGGAATGTGGCCCGGGAGTTATCTTCGGAAAACGGCCCCGTGGCCCTGGTTGCTCCTTCGGTCCACGGTCAGCTTCCCGGTACCCGGGAGCAGTTTTATACAGGACTGGGGCGGCTGGGGTTTGCCGCGGTGTATGAGGTTGCCGAGGGTGCCGTTGCCACCGCAGAACACGAGGCCCGGGAACTGGGGGAACACATGAAGGCCGGGAAAGGCTTCATGACTTCCTCCTGCTGCCCCGCATACACAGAACTGGTGCGCACTGCCATTCCTGCCCTGGGTTCCAGGGTGAGCAGCACTCCTCCCCCGATGTTTTACAGCGCCCGAAAGGCGGCGGTGAAGCATGCCGGGCGCAGTCTGGTGTTCATCGGCCCATGTTTTGCGAAGAAGCTGGAAGCGCTGCGGGATGGATCAGCGGATTATGTGATCACCGTGGAAGAACTGGGAGCCATGCTGGTTGCTGCAGAAATTGAGCTGTCAGATCTCCCGGAAGAAGACTCTGCAACTCTTCCCCGGCCGCCGGAGTGGGCCATGGGTTTTGCACGGGCCGGAGGCGTAGCCGCAGCAATTGCCGGAATATCAGCCCGCCCCCCCGGAACCAGGAACATCAAGGGGCTGGACAAAAAGCAAAGCAACCTGCTGAAAGTCTGGAGCAAAAAACCCGAGCTTGCGGACACAGATTTTCTGGAGGTAATGTGCTGCCCCGGGGGGTGTGCGTCCGGGCCCGGAGTTCTCTGGGAGAACTGTGGCGATTAGCCTAACCGGTAGGTATGGGGGCGGTATCCGGGGTCGGAGTCCGCCCTGTCCATTTACGCTTTATTTAGATATCCTCGCAATAATTATATAATTAGACCCTTGCTTGTTTTATAGCAAAAAATTCACCTTTTTTTCAACATACCGGCACATCTTGGGGAGTTTTTACAATATATTTATTCCATGGAGTTCTCAAACCAGAAAACATGCGAAGAACAGCTGCGGAAACTCCGTATTGAGCTTCAGCTTGAACAGGAACATGCCCAGCAGCTTGAGCGTCTTTTAAATCACGACCCCGACACCGGCCTTCCGCAGCGGCATGTTCTGGTTCGGCGTCTTATGAAGATGGTCCGGGACAGCGGGGAAACGCCATTTGCATACGGAATTATCCGCCTTGACCGCCGATATCAGCGGATTAAATACACCCGGGACAGGATCAAAGTGCTGCTGTACATAACCGCTGAGCGTATCAAGTCCATTTTAGGCGAAGGAAACGTGTACCAGTCCGACCGGAGCGACGAGTTCCTCTTTGTCATGGAAAATGCGGAGAGCGAGCAGGCGATTACTGAAATTATAGAGGAAGTACAGACGGCGATTTCAGAAAAGCACAATGCTCCCGCCTCGGACCTGAGTTTCGGAAGCAATGTGGGAGTAGCGGTATATCCCTGGCATGCTCAAAAGCTGGAGGAGCTTGAAGTAAACGCAGAAATCGCCCTGGGTATTTATGAGCGCAAGAGAGAACAGGGCTTTCTCTACACTCCCGAGCTGGGGGAGAGGTTTCATGAGAACGAGGCCCTGGTGCATCAGATGCATCAGAGCATACAGGATGGGTTCAACGGCTTTTACGTGGTGTATCAGCCCATCATCGATACCGATAAAACCGTTATGGGCTGCGAAGCCCTGATGCGCTGGACGGTGCCCGGCTTCGGAGCCATTCCTCCGGCACGGTTTATCCCTCTGGCCGAAGAGAACGGGTATATCCGTTTCCTGGGTAAGTGGGTGCTCTACCAGGCTTTAAACCAGATCCGGCTGTGGCGGGAAACCCACGGTACAGATTTTTTCATGTCGGTGAATCTTTCCACCGTCCAGCTGGAAAGCCCCGAGATTCTTTCAGACATTGAAACTGCCCTCACAACCCTGGAACTTCCCGGCGAAGTCCTGCATCTGGAAATAACCGAAAGTTCGGTTATGGAAAATCCCGTGGAAATAACCTCCCGCCTCCGGGCAATCCGGGAGCTGGGGGTGAAGATTATGGTGGATGATTTCGGCACAGGCTATTCGAATCTGAATTATCTGCATCAGTTTCCGGTGGATACCCTGAAAATCGCCAAGGAGTTTATCGACGTGTACCCTGCCGACGGCGGCGCACGGGAACTGGTTCGGGCAATTCAGGGACTGGCGGAAAGCTTCGGGTTCAATACCCTGGCGGAAGGAATAGAACGTCAGGAGCAGTTCGATGCCCTGAAAACTTCCGGAGTGCATTTTATTCAAGGCTACATTTTCAGTCCGCCCATCGATCCTGCGGAATTCGAAGAAAAATATCTCATGTAGAAACTTTCATTCCCCGCACCGGCCCCCCGTGATCTGGAATTTGCATCCGGGGCGGAGTATACTCCCCCGCATGATAACAAAAATGTTTTACGAAAGAAAATCAACCGCCCGGCCCCACAGCCCGGCTCCCAACCTTGCACACAGCCCGGCCCGCCGCGGTATTATGTCAGCATTTCCGGTGTCCTCCCGGAAAACTCCTTTGGTTCTGGTACTTTTAACCCTTTTCCTCCTTGCAGCCTGTAAACCCCAGCCCCAGGGACCGGGGGACGAGTATTTCGGCAATTTCACTCCCGTGAACCCGGGAGCAGAATCCCTGGGTGCACCGGCGGACTGGTATTCCGACGCCCGGTTTTATCATATCTGGGTAAATGCCTTTTCCGATTCCGACGGAGATGGTATCGGAGATATTCCGGGAATCGTAAACCGCCTGGACTATCTTGAAGATCTGGGGATCAACGCCATCTGGCTGTCCCCCATCTTCGAGACCAAGGGTCAGGATTACCCCCAGGGCAATATGCACGGTTATGACACCACCGATCATTACGAGATCAACCCCTACTTCGGAGATACCGAAGATGTCCGCAACCTCCTGGATCAGGCCCATTCAAGGGGGATTCGTGTAATCTTCGACTTTGTTCCCAATCACGTTTCCACCCAGCATCCGTGGTTCCAGTACTCTGTGGAGAATTCCGGAGGCTACGGCGACTGGTTTGTGTGGGAATATGAGGATCTGGACAACTATTATGACGGTCCATGGGGGCAGGAGGTATGGCACAGGGCTTCCAACGGCCGGTATTACTACGGGGTGTTCTGGGACGGCATGCCCGACCTGAACTATGAAAACCCGGAGGTCCGGGAATCCATGGCCAGCGTAGTTACCCATTGGCTGAACTTCGGCTTTGACGGAATCCGGGTGGACGCTGTGAAGTATGTCTATGAACAAGACACCGACGATAATCCCAGAACCGCCCCCATCATGGAAGACACCGCCGCCACCAGAGAGTATTTCGCCGAGCTCCGGGAAAAGATTCTGGACCACTACGGCTACCGGGGATTTGGAAAGTTCATGGTAGTGGAAAACTGGACAAATACCGACAAGCTGGATACCTATGCGGAGTTCAACGGCAGGGCGGCAGCCCAGATGAGTTTCGACTTCGACCTGGGAGGGACAATTTTTTACTCACTCTCCGGCGGTTCGCCGGCTGCTCTTTCTTCCTATCTTTCCACCCGGGATTCCTACGACATGCCCTCCGACTTCCGTTACGGGAATTTTCTCTCCAATCATGACAATGTACGAAGCCGGCCCATGACTGAAACCGGCGACAATACGGAGACTGCCAAAATGGCTGCCGCCTACAACATTCTCCTTCCGGGGGTTCCCTTTGTGTACTA
Source organism: Salinispira pacifica (assembly GCF_000507245.1). Taxonomy (GTDB): domain Bacteria; phylum Spirochaetota; class Spirochaetia; order DSM-27196; family Salinispiraceae; genus Salinispira; species Salinispira pacifica. Next base: position 597,648 of record NC_023035.1, read on the forward strand.
CGGCAATGAAGTGGGGATGACCGGCGCAGCCGGAGATGACATCGATCTCCGCCAGGACCTGAACTGGGCCGATGTAACCAGTCAAACCGGCGATTCAAGCTCTCTTCTTGAATGGTACCGTGCCCTGCTTACCGCACGGAAAAACTATGACGAGCTGGGAGGCGGCCAGTTTACTGATGTAAGCAGCGAGGCTTCAAACGGAAACATCTTTGCAGGACTGTGGCAGGATGCAGCTTCAGATACGGCGGTCCTTTTTGTGGGCAACCACAATAGCAGCGGCGTAACTCCAGAGTCCATGAACCTTTCCGGCTATCTGTCGGGTGTGGGCTCCGGAGTTACCACCATTATCGGATCTGACAACGGTGCAGGATTTTCATCCGGCAGCTTCACAAGCGGAACCATCGCTGGCCGGACGGTGAAGGTGTATGTCCTGGGCAGCGGCAGCGAACCGGTGCTCCTCGCCCCATAAGCGCCGCCATCTTCCCGGGCGGGGCCCCGGCGCCTGCCGCTCCCGGGCTCCCACAGCCCGGCTCCTGCCTCCTGCGTGGCCGGCCCGCTGCCCGGCTCTAACGGCCCGGCAGCAGTCATCTTCCGAGGCGGCCCGCTTTTGTCAGTCCGCATCCGTCAGTCCCCAGCCCAGCGGCGGCGGCCGTGTGCCGGCCCCTTCACCGCGATGCTGCAGCGGCATCTGTGGAGGAATCAGTGGAAGAATCAGCGGCGGAATCCACAGAATCCACAGAATCCACGGAAATAATAGCCCCCTGTTCTGACTCGATGCGATGTGAAAAGGAATGCCACTGGGCCTGCCGGGTTTCCCGGTAGGCCTGCCTGATGAAACCTTCGCCCCGTTCCCGGACCCGCACACCGTCTTCCGCTGCTTTCTGTTTCCCTGTTTGGTTCTTCGGTTGTTTTTCTGGCCGTTCTTCTGGCCGTTCTTTTGGTTGTTCATCTGGCCGGGGCTGCTGTTTGTGTGCCGTTTTCAGAAGATATGTTCCGTAGGCATAGAGGGCGGGAATGTAGGTGTTCAGATATTTGGGCTGGCGGGATTCTTTTACCGCTTTTGCATAGAAGGCGGCGGGACTGATGAACTTCAGACCGCTGAGCCGGGCAATGTACTTAATCTGCTTCAGGCCGTTCTGTGGGGGCAGGCCGCTTTTTTCAAGAAGTTCGCCCAGAGCCAGGAAAATTCTGCCCCGTTCGGCGTCATGCCCAAGTATCTGATTCAGTCTCACCAGCTCCACTCCCAGTTCCAGGGCACGGTCCGGGTTGTCCATCCGGACATGGGCGGCAATCAGGTAGGCCAGGGGATATCCGTAGTAGGACTTTAATCCGATTTCCTGGAATATGCGGTATGCGTCCTGAAGATAGCTTAAGGCCTGGGGATACTCATGCTTCTTGTATGCGCTTGCTCCCATGGCGAACTGGGCCCAGCCCACCGCCGGAGCTTCCTCGATTTCCCGGGCGATGTGCCGTGAGCGCCGGAAGAAGTCGATGGCTTCGTCAAACGCTCCCTGCTGGTCCTTGATGGAGCCCATATTCACCAGAGCCGCCGCCAGACCGCTTTTGTATCCGATCTGGGAATAGCTTTGTAAAATTGAGCGGAAACCTTCCTCCGCCTTATCCAAAGCACCCCGGCTCATGTGTATCTGACTGAGATCGTACATGGGGTTGGAAAGCTCTCTGACAGCATTCAGCTCCTGGAATATTTTCCGGGATTCCTCATACATGTTCACCGCCTGCTCAACTTTTCCGGTGCGGTTGTAGACCTGGCCCATGTAGTATAAAACCTGGCCCTCTTCCAGCCGGTAAGATTTTTCCACGGCGATGTCCCGGGCTTCAAACAGCCGTGTCAGTGCTTCGGCGTATTGCCCCTCCCGCATATGATTCTTCGCAAGCTCGATCCGAACGTTCACTTTCTCCCGGGTGATTTCCCGGTAGCCGGGATCCTGGAGGGCTTTTTCAAGATATTCACCTGCTGATACCGCATCTCCTTTGCGGTAGCTGATTTGTCCCAGCATGGAAAAGAAGCGGTGGTACAGTTCGTTTTCCCCGGCGATGGTTGCCACCCCCAGTCCCCGTTCGAGCTCACCTTTTGCGGCGTTCCAGTCGCCGGTAAGCTCAAATATCCGGGCTTTTTCCAGGTGAATCCGGCTGCGTTCACCATCGGAACGGCTCGCGGATAGAACATTGTTGAAATATGACAGGGCCGCTTCATTCTGATAGTTCTGCATGGCCTGGGTACCCGCAAGTTTGAAATATTCCACCGCCCGCTGGTTTTCACCTGCTTTGGCATAATGGGTGGCTTTTTCTGCACTGTAGTCCGGTTTTTTTGGATGCAGGAGGGTGTAGGCCTCCGCCGCCGAGGAATGCAGCTTCTGCAGCTGTTCATCGAACTGAAGCTGATACAGGGAATCCCGAAGGAGAGGGGTATGGAAAACCCAGAACTGCTCGTTGTCCCGGTGAACGATCCCCCGCCGCTCAAGCTCCCTGAGGTTGGCGGCAAGCCCCGTACCCAGGGCTTCACTGAGCATGTTTTTCAGCACCCGGCCGTCAAACCGCTGCCCCAGTACCGCCATGTAGGGCAGCAGATTTCTCAGCCCGGCGGGAAGGCGGTCAATCCTGCTGAGTATGAGGGCTTCGATATTTCCGGGCATAATCCCCATATCGAAATCTTTGAGTTTTAAATACCCGCCACGGCGGTACACAAGGTTTTTCTCATCCAGGAACCGTAGCAGTTCTTCAATAAAAAGAGGGACTCCTGCGCTCCGTGCCTGAATAAAGCTGTTGTATGATTCGTCCCCCCGGGCGGATGTCCGCTCCTTCACAAACTCCTGAATCTGTTCCCTGTTCAGCGGTTTCAGTTCCAGATTGTGTTTTGCCGGGATGGTGAGGGTGGAGAGAAAGTCATGTCTGCGGGACAGAAACAGCACCGACAGAGGCAGATCCTGGCTTCGGGAAAGGAGCCGGTCGAAAAACTCATGGGATCCCTCGTCCATGGTATCTGCGGAATCTGCCACAAGGAGCAGGGGGGTCTGCATGCTTTTCAGAGAATAGTAGGCAACAAGAGCTTCCAGATTTCTCCCATGCCGGGCCTGGGAGTCCAGTTGGTAATAGTCGTCATTTTCATCCAGGAACCCCATGAGAGAAAGAAGAGGCTCCCTGCTCCGTACAAACTCATTTCTCAGGTAATCCGGGGTGTGCTCATCCATCATGCTCTGTTGAAGCCCCTGAACCCAGCCGGAGGCCTGATCCTCTCTGGAGGCTCTGAATTCTTTCAGAAGCTGTTCCTTCAAAGGCTCCATGTAGCGCTTTACCAGGGAGGTGAATGAAAAATCCAGTCTCTGCAGCTTTGAAGTGGCTTCCCGGGGTTCCTTCCACAGGGACTCAAGGAGGGCGGTTTTTCCGATTCCCGCCTCTCCCTCTATTGAGACTGCTCCGAAAGATTCCCCTCTGCCGAGGCGGTCCAGAAATGAGGAGAGCACGGTGAATTCTTCATCTCTGCCGATCAGCCTTTCATGGGATACTCCGCTTTGCTTTTTTTGTTTCTGCAGCGAGGATATTTCCATGGCCCGGTCAAAGCCCTTGAAGCTCCGGCTGCCCGACGGTTCAAAGTCATACTGATCCCGGAACTTTCCGGCGGTTTCATCGGGAATCAGGATGGAGCCTTCGTTCCCGGCCATGGCCAGCCGGGCGGAAAGGTTCACAACCCTGCCCAGTGCGGTGTAGGTTTTCCTCAAAGGAGCGCCAACATAGCCGGTGAACGCCCTGCCCGAGGCCACTCCCATCCGGAAGGAGTTTCCGGAATCTTCGGATCTCAGGGCCAGGGTAAAATCCAGGGCCCGCCGGGCGTTGTTCTCCGTGGCCGCCGGTGCGCCGAAGAGCACCAGCACTACTCCCCCTTTATCGCCGGAATCCACCATGCTGATGTAACCGCCGAACATCCGTGCCTGCCGGGATACGGCGGTGAATGCGGCTGTGGGATTCAACACAGATTCGTCATAGGAGATGAACACGCTGGTAATATCACGGAATTCACCCCGGTCGTTATCCGGGAAAAATCTGATTGGAGCAAAATCTTCAAGCTGTTCCGGGGAGGGTGAGGCCTGAAGGGCTTCCCGGGTTTCCCCGCTGAGGGGAGTTTCCTCCGTCCGTTCCGCCCCGGTAAAATTGTGGGTGAGACGGAGAAACCCGCCGGCAAGCTCCTCTTCCGATACGGCTGAATTCCTGTCAGCCGGTCCGGAACCCCGGGGCTCTGCCCGGCGGGAGCTGGAAACCCGGGCTCCGGGGCCAACTACCACTTCCCCGGCCCGGCAAAGCTTCTCCGCTGCAGCAGCCTGATCCAGGGCCGGTCCCCGGAACAGGTAGCCTTTCCCCCCGTCACCGGTGAATATCCTCCACTGAATTTCCCCTCCGCCGATTCCGATTTTCACCTTCAGCTGGAATTCCCCCCAAGGGGTGGTGTGCAGCGGATTATGATAAAAGTACGCCGACAATTCGCCGGCACAGGCAGCGGCGGATTTTTCCACCCCGCCATCCTGGTCTTTGGATTCAAACACCACCGTGAAGGCATCCCCGGCAAATGTGCTCACAAATCCGCCGTGGGCGTAAACGATGTCCAGCAGGGGTGCAAACACCGAGTTGATAATCCCCGAGAGCTGCTCCGCCCCGGCTTTACCGTGGACCATCAGCGCCTCGGTCATGGCGGTGAACCCCGAAATATCCAGAAAAATTACTGCCCCGGGGAATGTACCCCGACGGTTTTCCTGAAGATCCTGATGTACGATGAATCTGGGTATAATATGCATGGTTTACTCTCCAGCGGACTCCGGCCAGTCTTTTTTGGGAGCCACAAATATTCCAGTGAAGACGGAGGAAATTACCGCCAGTCCGGCGGCTATGAACATGATAATACGGAATACCTGCACAAAACTCTGACGTATTGCCAGTTCACTCCGTTGTTTCAGAGCAGGGGAAAAACTGTCGGGCACCGGGGTTGCCGCAAGTTCATCGCTTTCTTCCAGAAGCAGCTGAATCTGGTCTTCGCTGATGGCTGCAGCCGCAGCCTCCATGGAGTCCGGAACAACGGCTGATGTATCTCTGAGAGAAGCCTCCAGACTGGCGGAAAAGACCAGCAGTGCGACCATTCCAAGCAGAGCGGTTGCGATCACCCCGGCAGCACGGGAAATGGCGTTATTAATGCCCGATGCGATCCCCGCATTGGAGCTCTGCACACAGCCCATAACCGTGGAGGTAAGGGGCGATACCACCAGCCCCATCCCTGTGCCCAGAAGAAGCACTCCGGGAAAGTACGACCGCCAGTAAGCTCCAACCCCCGCAGTGATTCCGGGAATTCCCAAAAGAATGAAGCCTCCCGCCACCAACAGCGGACCGTAAAGAAGGAAGCGCCGGGGGCCGAACCGGTCGCTCATTCTCCCCACCCATGGACTCATGGTCATGAGTAAAATGGAGAATGGAACGAAAGCCAGCCCCGACTGCAGTGCGGTGTAGCCCTGAATCTGAATAAGATTCAGGGGGAAGAAAAACAGAGCGCCCCCCAGGGCTCCGTAGAGCATGAGCGTAAGAAGATTGGTGCCGCTGAAGGTGGGGTTTGAGAACAGTTTCAGCTTCACCATGGGCTCGGGGCTCCGACGCTCGATGAATACAAACAGGAACATGCCGGCGATCCCCGCCAGGAACAGAATTGCGGGAACCAGGCTCCGGGGACTGTCGATCCCCAGCCGTCCGATTTCGGTGGCACCGAATACGATGGCTCCCAACGCCATGGTTGCGCTGAGAGCTCCGGGAATATCGGCCCTGCCGGTGCGGGTTTCATCCCGGCTTTCGGGAACTTTCATCAGCAGGACAGTCAGCGCCAGGATTCCCAGGGGCACATTTATGAAGAACACTGCCCTCCAGAATCCGATATCAACAAAAAAGCCCCCGAGCACCGGACCCAGAATGGATGTCATGGTGGTAAATGCCGACCAGATCCCGATGGCCTGTCCCCTCTCTGAGGATGGAATGCTGGCGGAGATAATGGCCAGACTCCCGGGCACCATGAGAGCACCCCCAAGACCCATGAGCGCACGGTAGGCGATCAGGGCATTGGTGCTCCCGGCAAACCCCGCAAGCACCGATGCACCGGTGAACACCCCGATTCCCGCGGCGAACACCCGCTTGCGCCCGTGCATATCTCCCAAAGCACCCCCGATGAGGATGAGAGCTCCCAGAAACAGCTGGAAAATATTTACAATCCACAGCAGGTCGGCGGCGCTGGCTCCCAGATCCTCCTGAATGGCCGGAAGGGCGCTGTTCAATGCCGACTGACTGATGAAGGCCATGCTGCTGGCGCTGATAGTGGCAAGAAGTATCCAGGTTTTTTGCTTCATTCTGCCTCCGGAACGGATCTCAATAATATGTGATTGCAGATACAGCTGCAAAAAATGCAGTGCACAGAAGCTTGTGAAACTGAAAATTCCGGAAAATTTGGTCCAGATATGGTGGAGTGATATTTCCACCCCACTACCTGGAGAGGCGGTTCCTACCGCCCTGTGAAAATCCATGTTTTTTCACAAGCTTCTGTGCACTGTCCAAATATAAAAATAAAAAGATGTATCTACAAATAAAACCGGATCTCACGGGCAATACTCGGATATCTTCCAGTATAATGCAAATTGCCGGCGGCCGGAGCTTCCCGGGAAATTTCTTCCCGCAGTGGCAGGATGTGGAAATCCGCAGCGGCAGCTAGCCGGGGGATTGGAGCGGAGCAATCGGCATATTCCATTTTACCTGAGAAAATAACCGTGCTACTATCGGAGCTATGAAAAAGGTATATCCGGTCCATTCGACCTCTCCGATTTTGGTAATGATGATATTGTTCGCAGCCCTCCTTCTTCCGGGCTTCAGCTCCTGCGCCCTGCAATCCGGTGCAGGATCCCACCAGCCCCGACTCCAGCTCACCGGGGATGCCCTCCGCATTACGCTGGATGATCAACGGCTCATTCTTCAGGCCGTCGAGGATGATATGCTCAGCCTGCGCTGGGATGATGAGCGGCTTTCCCCTGCGGAACGGGAGTTTCTGGAGGCGCAGAGGATGCCCCTCACCGGGAATTCCGGTGATCCGCAGATGGAAGTACAGTCGGAGCTGCGGATGATTGACAGATACCGGGCTGCAGCCGGGAAATTTGAAATTGAATCCAGAACCGGGGGAGTGGATGTGTTCCGCAACGGCGAGTACCTCTGGGGGCTGGATTTTACCGGGTTCGGGCATGCCTCGGATTTCCGTTTTCAGACCGGGGAAAACAATACCCTCTACGGGCTGGGGGGCGTGGACGACGATATCCGTCTCAACGGCCTCTCAAGGCGGCTGCGCAACGAGTCAAAATACGGTGATCACACATATCTCTATGTGCCCTTTATTTTCTCCCGGGACGGAGACGGATTTTTCATCCAGGGGCACATACAGGATGCCATGGGCTTCGGTTCCGAAGCTGATGGAAGCTTCCAGCTGAACCAGCAGCTGGACGAGGGAACTCTTCTGTACTGGCATGAAGCGGACACCAGACAGCTGGTGCGGCGCTTCTATGAACTGGGAGGGGACCGTCCTCTTGCGCCGGAGTGGTTCTACGGCTACATCCAGAGCCGTTACGGCTACCGGAACCAGCAGGAGGCTCAGGAAGTGGTGGAGGAGTTTGCCGTCAGAAATATTCCCCTCTCCGCCCTGGTGCTGGATCTCTACTGGTTCGCCCGGATGGGTGACTATGACTGGGACGAAGCGAACTGGGATTATCGGGAACTTGACCGCTTCCTGGAAAACCGGGGGGTGAAGACCGTGACCATCACCGAACCCTATGTGCGGGAAGACGCCCTGATGTTTCAGCCCCTGGAAGATATGGGCGCAATGGGAGCAGACCGTGAGGGAAATACCGTCACCTGGAACTCCTGGTGGACGTTCTCCCAGGCCAAGGAAGGGGGAATTATCGATATATTTGCCCCGGGAGCGGAGGAATATCTCGCCCGCCAGTATCAGAGAATGAAAGAACAGGGAATCGACGGATTCTGGACCGACCTGGGCGAACCGGAAGAACGGCCCAACGAGATCCTCTTCGGAGGCGCACTTCAGGACCGGAGCAAGCGTATCCGGGGCTTCCTGGTGCATAACTACTACAACCAGCACTGGTCCCGGATCATCGTGGATGCAATGAAGGAGATTCAGCCCGGAACCCGCCAGGTGATTCTCAGCCGCAGCGGGAACTGGCAAAGTCCCTCCCTGGGAGTATCGGTGTGGACCGGGGATGTACAAAGCAGCTGGGAAGCACTGGCCCAGCAGCCCGCTCAGGGAATTACCGCCGGGCTCACCGGCTTCCAGCTCTGGGGGCACGATGTGGGCGGCTTTATTGCCCGGAACGGGATTCCCGACGCCGAACTCTTCCTCCGCTGGAACCAGTTCGGACTCTGGTCGCCGGTGCACCGGGCCCACGGATCGGGAAGCCCCCGGGAACCCTTCATTCACGAGCAAAGCAGCGAAGATCCGATGGCCCGGCTGACTGTCCAGTCGGTGGTGCTCCGGGAGCAGCTGAAGACATTCTATGAATCCCTCCACCTTCAGAGCATCCGGGAGAATCTGCCCATCATGCGGCCCCTGTTTCTGGAATATCCCCGATGGGAACAGGCCTGGAATATCAGCGATGCATACATGCTGGGGGAAAGCATCTATGTGCAGCCGCTGACAGCCCCCATGACCCGGCTGGAAGAGTTTTCCCTCTCCCTGCCTCCCGGCCAGTGGTATGACTTTTACAGCGGCAAGCGCTATGTGAGCGGCGGGGCGGATGTGACGCCTGAGTATGAGCCGGTGCTGGAGACCATTCCGGTGATGCTGTCCCCCGGGGCGATTATGCCCATGGATTCCCCCAGAGGTTTCGGTTCCCAGAGGGAGCCCGCCCGCCGAAACCGGGGAATTGTGACCCTGGTGCCCCATGCATCCGAAGGGGGCGAATCGGAGTTCGTATGGCTGAAAAGCGACGGGGAGTCCAGTGTGGACATGGGCGCAGAACCGGAGAGTCTTCCCGGCGTGCATTTTCTTCTTCGGGGGGAAACATTGACCATGCGACTCACCGGCGGGTATGCCGCCAATCCGGAAACAAGACTGAATCTGGAACTGCGGGTGCCGGCGGAGGTTCCCGGTGCCGGCGGGGATGAGAGCTGGACGCTTCAGGGGGCGTATTACACCCGGGAAGTTCAGCTTTCCCCTTCCGCTTCGGAGATTGAGGTTGAACTGGCATCGTCGGGAGAGTAGGCGCATCCTCCGATGAGCATGCAAGCCGCCGAGGTTTTGAGAGAATCAATCTGAAAACCGCCATTGCGAATGAGGGCAAGTGTGTCCCGGTCCAGATGGCAGTTTTCGGCGATTTTCCTCCACAGGGGAGTGAAGATGGTCTGAAAACGCCGGATTCCCGGGCTGCATGAGGCCACGTGTTCTATGAACAGATATCTGCCGCCGGGTTTCAGCACCCGGCGGATCTCCGCCAGTCCCCGGGAAACATCCGGCACGGAACAGAATACCAGAGTGGCGACGACGGTATCGAAGCTGTTATCCGGATAATGGAGTGACTGCACATCGGCGTGATCAGCAGCACAGCACTCTTCCATGAGCTGCAGCGGTTCATAGTCGGTGAACAGCAGTTCGCTGAGAGCATTCATATTGTAATAGGGCCGGTTATTCCCGGTACCCGCCCCGATCTCCAGAACCCGGCCCCGGGCACGGGAGATGATTTCTTTCCGGTAATTCCTCAACCCGGCATGTTCCAGAGGTCTCATAAAGCTGTTGTATAAAACGGGCGAAAACTTCATGCTGTATAAGTATAAATGAAAAAGCCCGGGCATGGCAGTGTGTAATGAAGCATCCTGTCACCGGAATCCGGACTTCATGCACCATGCAAGCGCCTATTCGGGAGGAAAGTATGAGTACGCCGATATATACGGAAAACGAAATCACTGAGGTCCGACCTCTTCTTAATGAAGACGGAACCATCAGTGCTGAAGGCTGGTCCCGCCGGCCCCTGTGGCAATACTCCCGGGATGCGGTGGCCGCACCCTGGTTCCGGATTAAGGAGTGGGACTACTACTATGTAATCTCTCCGGAACTGAAACGGGGAATCACCTTCACCATCAGCGATTTGGGCTATGCAGGGCTCATCGCCCTGTGCTGGGTGGATTTTGAGAAGGAAGAGGTGCATCAGTTGGATACCATCAGCTGGTTTCCCCGGGGCGGGATATTCCACCCCGAAACCGCCGGTGCTGCAGGGGACAACCACCGCGGCAGGAGTGAGCGCAGCCCAGGAGGTGCCCGGGCATTCAGTCCCGACTCCGGCAGGGTGAGTTTTTCCAATGATGATATTTCCCTGAGCTTTGAAGCGGTGGACGGGCAGCGGCGGATCCGGGTCAGCGCACCTGATATGAAATTTCCCGACGGCAGCAAGGGGCTGGAAGGGGAGCTGGTGCTTAATCAGCCCCCGGAGCTGGAAAGCATGAACATCGCCACATCCTGGAAGAAGAACCGCAAACGCTTCTACTACAACCGCAAAATCAACAACATGAGCGCAGCGGGGACCATCAGGGCGGGCAGGCGCAGCTACTTTTTCCGGGATGAAGACTCCATGGGCGGCCTGGACTGGGGGCGGGGAGCCTGGACCTACAAAAACCGCTGGTTCTGGGCATCCATGAGCGGGCGGCTTGAGGGTACACCCTTCGGGTTCAACCTGGGTTACGGCTTCACCGACCGAAGCCCGGCCAGTGAGAACATGCTCTTTTATGACGGAAAAGCCCATAAACTGGGGGAGGTCAGGTTCGAGTTCGATCCTGAAAGCTACTACCGTCCCTGGTCCATGAGCTCCTCCGACGGCCGGCTTGAGCTGGCCTTCACCCCTGCGGTGGACCGAAGCTCCAGCACCAACTTCCTGATTATCCGCTCCGTTCAGCACCAGGTATTCGGATACTTCAGCGGCATAGCCGTTCTGGATAACGGCGAAAAACTCAGCTTCCGGAATATGCCGGGGTTCGCAGAGGATGTGTTTAACCGCTGGTAACAGGCGGGAGGGCAGAGGGATCAGTTTTCTATTGCCCTGATATGTGATTCACCGTTATTATCCAGGTTATGCATGTCTGTATAATTTTTCCCCGGGGGCAGAAACATTTCAGCCGATTGCCGGGAAGCCGCCGGTTTGGTATCGGCGCCCTTGTCATTTCTCTTCTCCCATTTCTCCTGCTGAGTTCATGTGCAGATCCCCTTGCCTGGCCCGAGGCTCCTCTCTATTCGCAGGATACGGTCAGCAGGCTGCAGGGTAACCTGGAAGAGTTAGCCGCTGAAAACCCGGGGTATACAGCCCCGGAACAGATATCCACCGAAAATGATTACCCGGAAAGCCGGGAAGAAGCGATAGATGCAATACGGGGCAATTACGGGCATTTTGATGTTGTGGCGTATCAGGACCGGTCAACCAAAACACCCATGAACAGTTTCATCGTTTCCTACGGATATACCGAATTCGTCCCTGAACCGGTACATGGGGATATCCGGCTCGTACAACAGAACAGATTTCTCTTCGCTGACTATATTCTGAACCAGGGCGGAGTGGAAACTTCCTTTGATCCTTCGGCCGTTCAGGCCATCAAACCCCGAAATTCCCGGGTCGAGCTCTATGTTGAAGACGGATTGTGGAGAATGTACCGCCCGGAGACGCCGGTGCTTCTGGGCGTTCAGGGCGATCCTGATATATCACTCGAACAAAACATTCAGGCGGGCCGGGCCGCAGGACTCAGCGATGAACGGCTTTTTCCCGATGACGACGGGGATGGAAACCCCGGCGTAACGGTGAAGTTAAAAATTGCGGGAATCATCCATGGTGAGTTGTACATCGCTCGGCGGGAGATTTACCGCAACCATCTGACCCTTCACCCCGGAGGCATTATATCAGGACATGTTGAAGACCTGTCGGAGCAATATGTCATAGATGCGAACATGAAAATTCTCCGGCAACAGTCTGAAAGTCTGCAATTCGGCGGACCGGGCCTGAATCCCATCTACCTTATCCCGCTGAACCGGAATATCAACAGTGCAGAACAGCTTCTTGAGATCAGGGACCGGATATTTCCCCCGTCGCCTGAATTTGTCCGTAAATAACACACGGCACGCGCCGCCGGGAGGCGAATGGAGGATTCCCTGGAACAGATCGGGAACGGGCTTGAAAGCCCTGAGCAGGTGAAGAACCTGTGGTCGAAAACCTACAATACGGACGGAAAACCGGATTGGTCCCATATTTTTCCCTATTATGATGATGCCGTCGTTTTTCACGATTCCATTCAGCGGGTGGAAGGAATTGATGAGTTCAAGGCTCTGTGCAACCGCCTCACTGACCGCTGCAAAGAACTGAAGATGAACATCATTACCGTGGTGATGGCCGAGAAAGAGGTCTTTCTCCAATGGGAGATGACCATGATGTTTAAAAAGTTTCCCAGCTCCACCCTCTACGGTACCACCAAACTCAGCCTGAACGGGAACGGCAAAATTATTCATCAGCGGGATTATTACGATTTATGGGGAGATATTTTTGATAATATTCCGTGGATGCACCACAGGTACCGCCGCTTTATGCGGAAAAAATTCGGTTGATTACAGGGGGCGGGGATGTTTCCGTACATTAAAGAGTACAACATGGCCGACATGAAGAAAGTTATCGCCAATGGTAAGCGCAAACCCCTGGAGAGCACCGAGTCCATGAAAGGACGTCTATGCATCATTACCGGGGCAACTTCCGGGGTGGGGAAGGAAGCTGCCAGGAGGCTGCACGGCTATGGTGCGGATCTTGTTGTGGTGAACAGAAATGACGACAAAGCCGAGGCGCTGATCCGTGAGATTCAGGCAGAAAGCTCCGGCGGGGGCTTTATCCGGCATATTCGGGCAGATTTTTCCCTCCTGGAAGAGACTCGGCATGCCCTGGGCCGAATTCTGCAGCTGTTGGAAGATATGAAGCGTCCCCTGGACGTACTCATACATAACGCGGGCATTCACATGACACGGCGTGAATTAACCGTCGAGGGCCATGAAAAGGTGTTCGCCGTAAACCATCTTTCTCCCTTTCTGATCACCCGCAGTCTGCTTCCCGTATTCGAAGAGCAGAACAGCGGAAGAATTATACTGGTAAACTCCCAGGGGCACAGGTTTTCCGGACTCCGCCTGGATGATCTTGATTGGAGCAAGCGGCCCTACATCGGTCTGCGGGGCTACGGCGCCGCAAAAACCGCCCAGCTGTTGTGCTGTTGGGAAACCGCCGATGCCCTGTCTGCCTCCGCTTCCCGGGTGAGTATCAACGCCATGCATCCCGGAGCGGTGCGCTCCTCGGTGGGGATGAACAATGGACGGCTGTACCGCTGGTTCCAGAACCGCATTGTACAGCCCGGTCTGGATGATCCCGAAATTTCGGGGATTGCACTTCACTGGCTTGCCTCGGACCCTTCCCTGGACAATGTGTCGGGACGCTACTTTAATCTCACCACCGAGGAGAAGCCGGCCCCCCATGCCTTGGACCGGGAGGTTGGAAAGAAGATCTATGACATGAGCATGGAACTCACCGACGCCTTCCTGCCGTCCACCCGGTTCTGAGCCCTTTCCGCGCCGGAGCGGGCAAGGGCCCCTGATGACTGCTGAGGCACTCAGGCCGGCCAGGTCAGGACAGGAGGGGCAGGCCGGGATGGGCATACGGATCAATGCCGATTATTGAAACCAGAGCGCAACGGGCCGCAGATCGGGTTTATATACCATCAGCAAAAATACGACCAGCAGGGGAATAACTCCCCCCAGAGATATCCACAGCCGCAGCTTCAACAGGTTCATCACATGTTCCGGCAGGTCGGGGTCTTGAGGATCTGACTGTTCCAGCCGTTTTTTTAATGTGTATTGGGTGGGAATATCGCTGGCAATCCATACCACACCGGAAAACAGAAACAATACTAATGACAGAGAGAGCCATCCGATCTCCCACATATTGCCTTTCAGCACACTGAGCATAATACCGCTGATGACCGAGAGTATGATGAGTACCGTGGAAATTCGGGCATCCAGCCAGGAAACTGTACGGTAGGTGTGCAATATGATTTCTCTTTTGCGGGTTGTAAGACTTCTGATTTCCCATACCATCCCGATGACGGCATTGGCAAAAAACAGGGTGGCGGCAGCGATGTGGACAAACAGAATGTGGCGGTACATGGAGGGTCTGTACAAGAAGGATTGCAGCCCTTGGGGAAAGAGAAGGGCTGCGGTAATCATGATGGCCATAAGGATGAGAAGGGACAGCAGAATTGTTTTGGTGTTCACTATGCCTCCGGGGAATCGTCTGAGGGCTGTATTACTCCAGCCTGTCGTAAAAGAATTGGCTTGGTACTTCTGCATTTTCAGAGGCCCGGAATTCCACCTGTATTTCATCACCGGATACTCTGGCAGTGAAGGGGTTTTTAAATGCATTTCCCGCTGAATCGTAGACGGAGTACGTTACTGAGTTATCTGTATTCACCCGCCATTCGCCGGTGAAGGAGCCTTGAGTGCCGGCGGACCATCCGGTGATGCTGAAATCGGAGTGGAATTGGATTTGATCATCCGCCGGTCCGGGCCGGTAATGCCATACTCCCACTATCGGATGGACTTCTTTTTCCGCGCTTTTTTCGGGGTTACAGCCGGAAGCCAGTCCGGCCAGGATGAAGATACAGGTTAACAGCAATAGTTTGGAAGCAATTTTCACAGGAACCTCTTACATGAATGTTTTCTACGCCTGAATACTGCAAGGCAATAGGGTATCAGTTTTCCGAATGTGAATATTACCACGATATCTGCATTTCCTCCAGATGTTTGGGGGGATGTGTGGTTGAAGGGACCGGATTTCGCTGGGCGGAGCTGGGTGGTGTGGTGAACAGTTGGTGATTTTAGATGCTGTGGAACCGTGGATTGGCGCGGGTGTTCACAGATGAGGGATTTTTGAAGAGTGCGGAATAGAATAAAATATCCACTGATTTCATGTGTAAATTACCTGGGATTCGCTGTTAATAGAGCTCGGGATTCTACAACGGGGAGCGATGACCGGCTTTCCTGGGAGTCTCATCACCGAGACGTTTCAATCCGCGCTCCCGCACGGGGAGCGATGGTGGGGCGTGATTTTGGAATCAACACTGACATGGTTTCAATCCGCGCTCCCGCACGGGGAGCGATTTTCGATGTTAGTGACGCGGTTGCGGAATCAATGGTTTCAATCCGCGCTCCCGCACGGGGAGCGATTCCTGCTCAGAAAGAGTGTTAAGGAATGATTCAAGTTTCAATCCGCGCTCCCGCACGGGGAGCGATAAGTGCTGCCGTCAGCTTTGCAATCTGATCATCGTTTCAATCCGCGCTCCCGCACGGGGAGCGATTTTTATCAGCATCGCAATAATGAGGCTCTTACCCGTTTCAATCCGCGCTCCCGCACGGGGAGCGATATTGTGCAGATCAAAAAAATCAGGATTGACGGAGGTTTCAATCCGCGCTCCCGCACGGGGAGCGATATCAGCTTCGAAGATGTAACCCCGGCGAGTGCTTGGTTTCAATCCGCGCTCCCGCACGGGGAGCGATTTTAACTGTCAAGTATTTTGTCAAAGAAAGTTAAGTTTCAATCCGCGCTCCCGCACGGGGAGCGATGCAACAAGGTCCCAGTTTGTGCCGCTTGCCAGTTCAGTTTCAATCCGCGCTCCCGCACGGGGAGCGATGGCCTTGGCTGAGAGTTGGCCGACAAAAACAGTCGTTTCAATCCGCGCTCCCGCACGGGGAGCGATAGTAAACCGGGTATACGGCTCACTGTCAGCCGGTGTTTCAATCCGCGCTCCCGCACGGGGAGCGATTTATTTGGACTTTCAACAAAATACACACAACGCCATGTTTCAATCCGCGCTCCCGCACGGGGAGCGATCCCAAGCACGGACCGTAGAGAAAGAGACGACTTAAGTTTCAATCCGCGCTCCCGCACGGGGAGCGATCGGATGTACCGGACGACTGGAAACTACAGCTATGGTTTCAATCCGCGCTCCCGCACGGGGAGCGATTGAGCCGCTTACAAGCATCGTCGCTGATTCAGCTGTTTCAATCCGCGCTCCCGCACGGGGAGCGATAGGATACAAAACGGCATTTGGACTGGTGGCTCCATGTTTCAATCCGCGCTCCCGCACGGGGAGCGATTTACGATGCTGAGCTTGAAAATATCCGAAAAATAGTTTCAATCCGCGCTCCCGCACGGGGAGCGATACAGGCTGGCGTGCCTTACCAGACGCGCACCTTTGTTTCAATCCGCGCTCCCGCACGGGGAGCGATTCGATCAATAATGGCGTGTGCAATTGTCACAAAGGTTTCAATCCGCGCTCCCGCACGGGGAGCGATGGCTACATTCAGGAATACGACCAGATAAACTCCCGTTTCAATCCGCGCTCCCGCACGGGGAGCGATGCTTGAGCCACGATACTACCAAACTCAAGCACATGTTTCAATCCGCGCTCCCGCACGGGGAGCGATTAGAAAAAGTTATATCATGGGCCTTACAGGTTGACGTTTCAATCCGCGCTCCCGCACGGGGAGCGATGTGGCCATTGTGGGTTTCCGCATACATTATAGCGGTTTCAATCCGCGCTCCCGCACGGGGAGCGATTCATGAGAGATAACAGGCCGATTGCTGCGTATATGTTTCAATCCGCGCTCCCGCACGGGGAGCGATCAGTTCTGTCAATGCTGGATTATAGTTGTAATTATGTTTCAATCCGCGCTCCCGCACGGGGAGCGATTTATGGGTCACTTGATTATATAGTCGCGATCCGTGTTTCAATCCGCGCTCCCGCACGGGGAGCGATCTGGCGCCCTGGGCGCATATTTCGACAACAGTCAGTTTCAATCCGCGCTCCCGCACGGGGAGCGATCCGCAAGAAGTACAGGACGAACAACAGCCCGATCTGTTTCAATCCGCGCTCCCGCACGGGGAGCGATTACAGCCATCTGAATTGATATGAGCATTTAACCTGTTTCAATCCGCGCTCCCGCACGGGGAGCGATGCCTGCCACTCGGTCCATCTTGCCCCTGTGCGCTGTTTCAATCCGCGCTCCCGCACGGGGAGCGATCGACGAACCGAACGGAGCCTGACTGTATAAATTAGTTTCAATCCGCGCTCCCGCACGGGGAGCGATGATTCGGTAGCTACAATTACAGCATCGCCGATGGTGAGTTTCAATCCGCGCTCCCGCACGGGGAGCGATAACTTTCATGAGCTCAGAAAAAGCAATGAGAAAGTTTCAATCCGCGCTCCCGCACGGGGAGCGATTTCCATTGCCTGGATGATAGCGTATGCAATCGAAGTTTCAATCCGCGCTCCCGCACGGGGAGCGATAGACCCCATTATATATCATTATGGTATAATATGTTAGTGGCATTATATCGCGAACCTATTTTTCTGGTGTTGCCTGGAACTATAGATTCCTTCTCTTTTCTGTCAAAGATCTTTATAATGCAAGGAAATATTCTATGCGCGAAAGGTTCGGGATTTTCTGAATGATTGGCGTTCGCAAAAGAGGATTTAAATAATAAGTGGGTCATCAACATCAAATGATGCCTTTGCTCCGATATGCTCTACCCGTTTTCGATAGTTTTTTCCCAGATAATAATATCGAAGGCTATCCAACTCTACATCGATAATACCTTCGAGAGTATTTTTAAGCCGAGCCCATTGTCCAGGATCTATGACACATTCAAACACAGAGTATTGTACACGCTGTCCGAAATTTGTACATTCTTTCGCAATTTTTCTTAACCTTCGTTTTCCTCCCGGACTGGTTACTGCAACATCATAACTGATTAGCACCATCATAATACTTACCTCCAAAAAAACGGTGGGTATCCTTCTATATCTCCTCTGATACAACGCGCGAGCAGATTTGCTTGAACAAAAAACAAGAGGCCGATCGGAATTGATTCTTTAATATATGGATGGTAAATTTCAGTCTGTTTTCTATTTTGGTACTCAGCTAACAATGTTTTTCGAGCATCATCGCTCATTGTAATTGCTCCGTTTTCTGCTCTTCTGAAATCTTTTTTATCGAGCTGGCGCCGGTTTATTAGCGACAGAACTAGTCGGTCCGCTATTACTGGCCTCAATTCTTCCATCAGGTCAAGTGCAAGGCCCGGCCTTCCTGGTCTATCTCTATGAAGAAATCCCACAGATGGATCAAGACCTACTGTCTCTAATGCCGATCTCATATCATGCGCAAGCAATGTATACGTGAATGACAGCAGTGCGTTCACTTCGTCAAGCGGAGGACGTCTACTTCTTTCGTGAAACTGGAAGTCCCCCTTCTGTTCAATGATGAGGTGATTAAAAATACTGAAATAAGCAGCTGCAGCAGCACCTTCGATTCCCCTGGTTTCTTCAGTGGTCGATATTTCTTCTAACTGTTTAAGGCACTGCGATAGCTGTGTGGCTGCGTTTTTAAGCAAAACGGAATTCACTTTGCTTTTATGATCTCTCAGGGTTCTCAGAATAACTATCCGGCTGTTTGCGATTTTTGCAGCAACAAAATTGGTTGCATATTTTTGGGTTATTTCTTCATTATCAGCCTGTCTATACTGTGCTCGACGCAAAAGCACATTTCCTCGAACCGGACCATGAACAGATGCCAGAAAACGCCCAAATTCAGTCAGAAAAGAAATACTGATATCTTTTTCAGTGCAAAACCCGAGTAAAAAAGGGGAGCATAATACATTACCAAAAGCTACGATTCCGCCAACTGTGTGAATTGGTAATTGCAGAACTTTTCTGGATTCTTGCTCAACAACTATGGTCTCCCCCTCCTTTCTCAGATAACTTCCTTGAGTTCTAACATAGAGAGTATTAAGCAGTTTCCTCAATCAAGATCCTCCTGCAGATTTTTGCGAATATGGTTCTGCATGTATCTTCTGACATGGTTCCCGTTCACATGCATGGTATGCGGCATGCAAATATCAAGCAGAGAGCACCGGTCGCACTTCTTTTTGTCATACACAGCAGGTGGCGTCTGGCCTGATTCAAAGATATTTCTGGTATGATCAATGGTTGCGATCGTTTCTGCTCTGAGCTCAGTATCAAAGGAAATTGATGTACGGCGATGCTCCTGCAGATAATAAATCTGCCCTTCGGGCACAGTCACGCTGAACATCTCCTGAAGACATAGTGCCTGTGCGCATAGCTGAACCAAATCATAGTTGTCCGGCTTTTTCCTTCCACGTTTGAATTCTACTGGCTTAACCGACTCGTAGTTTTTTGTTGTTGTTTTAACGAACTCGACTAGATCTGCTTTTCCAATAAGTCCATACTGTAAGGAACGCAAAGCAAGGCCGTATTCTGTACGATTAGTACGTCTGGACTCATTGTGTACAATATCAACCCGCTCATGAAGTATATTTCCTTCAATTGTATATCTGTTTTCTGCCCATACCTGCTCAATGTGGATGAGAGCATACTGCCGTTCACAAAACAGAACATGTTGAAGGGCGGAAATTGGTATCAGGTCTGTTTCAGAATACATAGTTTCCTCAATAGAGCCGGGGTGGATGAACCCCGGCTTATGGATTTAAATAAAAGAGTGTAGTTTTACACCTTCAGGGAGTGCTTGCTCATCGATTTGTATCTGATAATCAGCGAAAGACCTTGCTGGTGTATCAGAGTCTCCGTTTGCACGGGTAACCTCTATTCGATCGAATAATGTGTGTGCGGGGGCATTCCCGAGAGCAGAGTCATGTTCAAATACATATAATCCCCTTGCAGTCATTAGACCTCGGGCTGCTGAACGGTCATGCTCGAACATATTAATCAAGGATTCCCAGAACAGCTTTAGATCATCTTCGGTAAATCCGGTTTGTTCAGCCAAATGAGCAGATACGAATCCATGGGTTCGGTACAGACCGTAGGGAATTGTGTACTTTCGTCCCATAGTCCGATTATCACCCTTCTGCTTTTTGGCTTCTTCTTCCGTTGCTACAGCCATTCTAGTGATACTATGTTCCAGGGTAACAACCGGTTCAATAGAGCGCCCAAACACGAGTTGAATAGGACCTCGAACTTGCCCGCAATTATTAGTTTTTAGACTCATCACTGCACCGAATGTCCGTATGTCGAAAAAATTCCTGCACATATATTCCCGGCCCTTAACGATTTTTACACTTTTATCGCTCGCCGCTTTTACAGATTCATCCTCATATGCTTCACCCTGAGTTCTACTCAGCACCGCTTTTTCTTTCACGTAGATATCATGTGGCTTCTGATTTCCTTTTACAATCTGTACGTAGTTTCTAATCTTCCGTTTCAGACAGACATCGGTCACAAGCCCCATACCGGTTTCCGCATCAATTCGAGGCAGATTTCCTGCATCGGGATCTCCGTTTGGATTACCATCTTGGACATCAAACAGATAGGTGAAGTCATACCTTCGATTTACCGTATTACTCATTGTTTTCTCCTTCTGATACATTGTTTTTCTTGAAAAAGTCTTGTCGCTGGTGGTAGTAGCCAATTGCAAAGCGAGCCTGATCTTCAATATTCATATGTGCAGGAATCGAAGTAGGCAGTTCTCCCATGATCTCGGCAAGCCGCTTTTCATGAACAGTTTTGAATGCAGGGTTATCAATCTTTGCAAGATGATAGTTTTTTAACTTCAATAGCTGTGGGAATGCGGTAACCGGATTTGAGCTTGCTGAAGAATAGTACCGTTCCCGTATTGTTGAGTTGATCGATCGGCCTCCGCTTGCATCCTCCTGAATCTTTTCCAGAGCTGCAAATAAACGACCTAGTCGGTAACCGACATTGGTATTTTCTTTGTCTAATGCCACTTTTATCTCCTTTTTGAGGTTGTTATGAGATTTCCTTTCTTTCCGATTAAGATAAGCTTTTAGCAATGCTGCTCGAATATGATAGATTTTCTGCTCTGCCCGAATGCGACGAATACACTGGTGTAACATGGGTACAGGATACGGCTGGTTATTCAAGACTGAACGCATCATATTTCCGGCAAGGTTTGGCGGAACATTATCCGATTTCCAATCAAGTACCGTGGATTTTAAAAGATATGACAATGATGGTTTTGGTTCATCCACTCTTGCTCCTTCTATTTCCAGATCCATGAGATGTTGTCGGATGTTATTCGCAAATTCTTCCACCGTTGCTTCGTGCCAAAACCTGACCGAAATTCTTGCTGCATTTGGGGCTAACCCAAGGATGTAGAACTTTGAACTTTTCTCTTCAGGGGGAATTCCTGTCAGTACGGAATAGAAGGTGTTGCTAAGCTTTTCAATATCCTTATCTGGGTTATCGCGTTCCTTTTTCGGAGTGGTAAAGAATGAAGGGAAATGTTTCTCAAAATTTGATTCACTCTTTTGAGCCCAGAATACTACCGAAGTATCACCAATCTGTAGACGGTTTCGGGAACCTTTTGCAAGCAAAAGGTTGAGTGCTGTTGTGTAGGCAAATGTGACAGTTTTACTGATAGGCGCATTAAAATTCTGCTCCTTACAATACGAGTCATACCCTCTTTGCTTCTGGAATGAGACAAGTGCTGCACCTGCTTTTTGTGCACCATAAACACCTTTAATAGCTGGGTGAATACGGTTAATTAAACCCTTTTCACCGGTTACCATACATCTGCCAAACTTAAATTCATCCGAGGATGCAGTTTTCAGTTCTTTTAAGTCGCTCATTAGGCTCTCAGTAATAGAACTTCCCGCTTCTCCTTGAAGCTTGAACGTGAGATTCGGATTGGTTTCGTAAATTTCATCCCATACTGAATCTGCATGATTTTTACCATAATTCTCAGCTTCAAATGTGTTCAGAAAATTCATGACAGCTTTCACCTGCGGTTTATCAGCAATTGAACTGAGCATTTCGGATTGCTTTTCTATGAAAGCATGGTGCCGCTCTTGGACATTATTTCTCTGTTTTGATGTGATACCTAAAACGTACTCTGCAGAATCCCATAATAAATTTGCTTTAATCCCGGAAGTTTTTTTCTCACCTTGCGGTACTAAAAATGGTTTTCCATTGTTTTTTCCCCCTCCTGTCTCCCTTGTATCTTCAAAACGAACCAAATTTCCTTGCTTATCCAGTACAATTAAAAATGGTATCTGTTTTCTTTCAAAGCCTTCAGGAGGGATGTTACTGTTTGGATCGTCAGCCTTTCGTTGATAGTATTCGTATAACGCTTGAATGATCACAGATAAACCTCCCCACTATCCCAATCGGGGACTTCAATCACACCATTCTTCATTAATGGCCGATAAAACGCAGGCCGTATTTCCTGATCTTCGTCATCGGGTTTTGGAAATTGCATATCATAGAGCATAAACCCCAGATCAGAATCTTCATGAATAGGTTGTTTTTCGCGCTCTCCTTTTTCATGATCAATTAATGCAAACCTGCAGCTGTATTCCCTGCAGCCGAGGTAGGGCTGGTTGAAGCATTGTCCTTTGCCTGCACGTCTTTCGAACATTGCATTGTACTTCGCAGGATTTTCGTCCTTCCGTGGTTCGCCCTTTTCTGGATGGAAGCGCAGTTCGGCATACAGGCGGTATGCAACGTCGCGTAGAATCAGTCCGGCTCGCTGTTGTCGGACATCTTCGATATACACACCATCTGTTCGAGTGATATAGGCACCCACTTCGTTCCGCCGGATTGAAGTCCACCTGATGGGTTTGAGAACCTCAATTTTTTTCACCTGCCACGAAACCGAAGGTTTCCAGAGAATAGCTTCAAATATTCCTCTAGCAGCAGAGGGAGTAATAACATCGTAGCTTACTCGCTCAACTTTCATTTCCGGTCGGGTAAAACATGCATAGTCTCCTTCTACTTCCAGGCAAAAGGTTTTGTAATAGTGTTCCAACCGTACCTCCTTTGTTACGTCATGTAATCCTGCACAGAAAGCTCAGGACCATCCATATTCAGGCCATATACTTCACTGTATAGGTTTGTAGCACTTTGAACGTATAAGCCGTCCATGCCTTTAACCGGACGTATAAAATTATTTAATTCTAACTTTCTTGAAACCGGCAGCGGAACGGAAACAGAATATCTTTGTAGTTTCCTAAGAATTGTACGATTCGGACCGAGGAATTCTAATTTTTCTACCAATTTCTCGCCGTCTTGATACCATACTACTATTGGTCTTTGTTCGGAATTATCAATGAGGCAAAATTTCTCTGCTGCGGATCGAAACTGAAATTGAAAGTTTCGTGTACGTTCACCTGCAAGTAATGCCATGATCCCTTTTTCGTCAAAACTATTTAACTTTGAGTAAAACTCAGTGAAATACTTTCGAAACACTTCTGGATCTAACCGTTCCACTAATTCTGGACAGGCTTGCAAAATATCCTGTCCTGCATATTGTCCTTTTCTCAGCAGACCAGGAGGGGCATCTCGTTCGGGTTGAAAAATATAGGTTGTCCCAAGATGCGGTAATTTGCCTTCTCGATTACATCGTCCAGCGGCTTGTGCTATGGAATCGAATCCGGAAACTGCTCTGAATACGACTGGAAAATCTATATCAACTCCTGCTTCCACCAACTGTGTACTGACGACGCGAAGAGGAGAGTTCGCTTTCAATTTGTCTTTTATTGTGCGAATGACCACAGATCTATGTTGTGGGCACATTAGTGCAGATAGATGAATGGTACCATTGGGTAGTAGATCAAACAGCTGTTTGCAATCACGCCTGGAATTTACAATAGTCAAGACTTGATCAAATTCATCCATAGCTTCAGCAACTTCTGGCCAACTAGTTTTTTCAAGACCATCCTTCATGATCTTGATTCGAACGCGCTGAAGTTGTCTGCTTAATTCCTCTGGTTTTTTAATAATCTCTGTTACATCTGCAGAATTGAAACCATGCAACACCTCGCTTCCAGCATCAATATTTTCTGATAGAACGGGTTGGGTTGCAGTGGAAAGCACAATTGAGCAGTTAAACATCTTGATCAGCCCACGCATGCTGGAGATAATTGGCTGAAGATATTGAGGAGGTATCATTTGAGCTTCATCCAGAAGGATGACCGAATTAGCAATATTATGTAACTTTCGTGACGCTGAAGTTCGTGCAGCAAACAGAGACTCAAACAGTTGTACATTTGTTGTGACAATAATTGGAGCTTCCCAGTTCTCACTAGCGAGCTTTGATCTATTGGTTTCAGTATCCGGATTCAAATTTGAATGATGCTCGATGACGACCCCGTTGCCGAATACTTTGCGATACTGCTCAGCTGTTTGTTCAATGATACTTGTATATGGAATTGCGACAATCACTCTGTCCATCTTGTGAGTTACCGCATGATCGAGTGCGAAGGTCATTCCAGAAAGAGTTTTGCCTCCTCCGGTGGGAACTGTAAGGGTAAAGATTCCTGGCTTCTCATTTGCTCGTTCCCTGCACTGTGATAATACAGATTTTCGAATTTGGTTTACGGTTGTTTCCTCAGCAGATTCTGATAGCTGATACATATAGATATCAAGATTTTGTTTAAGTTTCGTGAGACTAAGCGCATAGTTGCCCCGTTGATTTGCAGAATCGGGACTCATGTATGCTTCGGTATCAAGAAAATCAGCATCAACTAAGCATGAGAAGAGCATTCGAATCCATAAATGCAGGTTCTCTTCCATAAGCGTATCTGCTTCCTGATTTTGCACAAGATTGCATGGCATTGAACTTGGCAATTCTGTATTAATAAACTCATCGGGTATTGGTGACTGCAAGGCTTTATCCAGGTGGTGTTCTTCAGTCCAACGACCGGATAGCGCTCCACCTATATTTGGAGAATGATCCCAATCAGGCAAACCTGCGTGGTGTCCGGCGATGATATATCCAAGAATCTTTGCAAAATTCTCACCTTCTTTTCCAAATTTTCTTTTTGCTAAAAGAGCCCCGACAATCGAATGGTCGACACGTCCAGCGCCACCCTCAGTATTTATTTCATTCATGTAGCCTGATACCTTTCGGATGTACTGTTGAAAGTCAGGTTTGTATTTTCCAAGATCATGCCATAATCCTGCGATTTTTGCCCAATCTTGATTCCCGAATCTGCTTGCAAATTTAGCCGCTTTTTCAGCAACATCCACAAGATGCTCATGAAGTTCATGGGGAGGAGCCCAATTCCCAGAGTTGTCCTGTTTTACATGTGCTACAAAATCCATATTCATTAACGCCCTCTTTTGCTAAATCAACAGTGTCAGTTTATTTCTATCCAGTTTCACCTACCGAAACTCCTCTACAATTTTTTATTCTTTTCATACATCTGAGCCATCTTGCTGCAATCTTCCATATGCTTTTGACGCAGCCATTCGGGTTCTAATACTTGAACATCCGGTCCCCAACCACGAATCCAGGGATACATTTCTCGGGGTTCGGCAATGTATGCGTAAAACATCAGGCTTCCGTCCGCTTCTGTGGAAATGGTCATGCTCGGGTGCCATTGCGTTTCGGCAACACGATGAGCAACGCTTTTTGAAAATAAAAGTTGAACATGCTGAGGAGCGCTTTCGCTGCTCCAAATACCCCAGGCTTGCCGAAAACGCTTTCTTATTGATTCCAAGGGGATGCGGTTCTTAATATTTGGCTCTGGTTGCATCAGCTCAACGTTTTCGATCCGTTCAACTTTTATTGTGCGGAATTGTTCATCCTGATTAGATATATCCCATGAAAGCAGGTGTACGGCTCTACCTTCATGATGAGGTTCAAGTGATATGGGAAACAGAATAAATTCCTGAGTGGTCTGTTTTCGGGCAGAGAAATGGCGGATCTTCATGGGACGGGATTCACTCATCGCACGGCCGGTTTGTTCAATAATTTTACGGTAATGGGAGAAATCGATGGGGCTTGAGAAATTATCGATATCCTCGGCTGTGAACAGAATCTGATCGGCCAGAGAGTCGCTTACCCGCCGCTGGGCGTCTGCAAGTTTACGTAGAGCGGAGGATGCATGAGGGAAGGGGAATTTCATCACCCGTGAGAACAAGCGGGTTGACAAATGAAGAGCTTCCAGCTCGTACATGCTCAGTCTTACATTGTGCAAATACTGTGACGGGTCCATCCGGAGCCGCCGTGAATCATCTTCATATATATAACCGCCAGTGCTTAATGATTGAATATCTCTGTGGATGGTTGCTTTACTTACCCCAAAAATCTTTGCCAGCTCGCTTTGGGTTTTACCTCGTTCCGAATGGAGCAATAGCCGCTCAATTTGCAAGAGTCTCTCAGCTTTATTATGGGCGGAAGTAAACCGCGTTGTCTCATTAGACATATCTTATATATTCGGTCGTTTCGGTTTCAAACTCAATAATAGATATAAGTTAGATAACAGAATAAAGATGTGAATATCATGAATACTATGCTTTGAAGCGGATCTCCGGGATTTAATCCCCGGCTCCCGGAAAAACCACCAAATTGACACACAAAATCCCTCCCCCATTCGTCATAGTTTGTGAAGGATATGAAACCGAATAGCGAAGCGCTACAGAATGAGCCCCGGGCAAGGCTGGAATCGGCATACCGGGCTGAGAAGCCCCGGCTGATGGCCCGCTTGAGAAAGGCGGGAAAGAGCATCGAGGAAGCCGAGGATCTCATCCATGAGGTGTACGCCGAGACCCTTGAGCGGCTGCCGCTGATTCATGAGATCCGCAATCTGCCGGCCTGGATCAATTCATTGTTCACCCGGCGGCTCATTGATCTGTGGCGAAGGGATAACCTGAAACAGCGGAAGGGCGAGACCGATGTCTCCGAAGAAACGATCCGTGAGGTGATTACCGAAGCGGGCTTTAACCCGCTGGACAGTTATGTGTACGCCGAACTTGTGGATGCCCTGAACACCGCCATTTCGGTGCTGCCGGGATCCCAGAAAAAGGTAATAGAGCTTCATGTATTCGGGGGCAAAACCTTCAGAGAAATCGCTGAGCTCAGCGGAGAGAGTATCGACACAATCAGTGCACGCAAGCGTTACGCTGTTAAGAATCTGGCAAGGGCTTTGCCGTGATTCCAATCTCAACCCTACGAAAAGATCAGAAAACGATACTGAAAGCTTTGGGACCTCCATTTGAAAAATACTATTTCTTGTTCTGAGATGTCCGGAATGTGGGTAGTTAGATATTGCTAACAGTCAATGGAGGCGTGCCATGACCCTTGCGAATGCATCAGCCAATTCAACATATATCATTTCCTCGGTGCAACCTGCGGAAGCGGGTATGAAAGATTTCCTTTTCACCCTCGGGTGCTATCCCGGTGAAAAAGTGACGGTGATTTCCCGCCTTTCAGGCAATCATATCATCAATGTCAAAAACGCCCGATACAGCCTGGACGACCGGCTTGCCGCGGCAATCCATATTACGTCCGAATCCGCCAAGTCAGCACTCGACTCTGCGCTCAAAGTCGGCTAAGCGACTTCTGTAATCCAGTGAGTTAGCCGGGGCAACTCGATTTTTGTCGAGGGAAGTCCGGATAAACCAGAACCAATTCAGTACCAGAGGAGACTGCTATGAAAATAGCATTGACCGGTAATCCGAACTGTGGAAAAACCACTTTGTTCAATGCAATCCCCGGTAGTATACCTTCTCTCCCACGGTCCGCTTCATGGTTTCATAGGCCCGGCGCTGCAGGCGCTCCAGATCCGCCGGGTCGGTCAATGAGAGCAGTTCTTTAATTTCTGCGCGGCTTAATGTGGTCCTATCCCTGCTCATAAATAGAGGTCCCGTTTTCCCCTGCAAGTCTCTGCATACATGGGCTTGAATTTCCCCTGGTATTGAGAAAGCTCCTGACCGATGGAAGACAGCTCGCGGCGAATCAGCGCCTCCCATTTCTGCCGGATGTCATCGCATGCGAAATCGTCCAACCACTCCCGGAAGGTGATGACCGCATTGAGCTTGCAAAACTCCGCCTCATGGCATCCCCTGAACAGCTTCATGATCCGCTCTCCGGTTCGACCGATGCGGTAGCCTGCGGTGCGAAAACTCGTAATGTGACCACGGTCTGCCAATTCGCCAATGAGCTCCTCCAGGCTTCTGGTGTCTGCCAGCTCGAACTGCTGCTTCGACACATCCCGCTTGGCATCATTAATTTCGCTGTATGCCCCGAGACCGATTCGGGTGGACGCATCCATTTGGGTGATCCCGGATTCCAGGGCCGAATTTCTGATATGAGCCGGTTCCCTGGCGGTAATGATCATCCCATTGTAGGGAATGGCAAGGCGGATGATGCTGATGATTTTCAAAAACCTTCAACCCCAACCCAGTATTTCAGATTGTTCATAAACGGGGCATTGTCCGCCGTCTCCAGCCGGCGGAAACTGATTGTGTGAGGGCCGATTTTGTTGTACCGGTCCTCAAGTTCCCTGCTGTGATGAATCAGGCCCATCAGTTCAAAACGCCAGTCGTACAGGCCGAATAACGCTCCGATGCCCACATCGTCAATGCCGGCGTCCATAGCCCGGTGCATGGCATAAAGCCGCCAGAGATAGTTCCCTTTCAAACTTTCTGCGGGATGACCGCTTCATAGGTCTTTTGATGATAGGTCTCCTGAAAAACCTGATAGGTACCCACTCCTACCCGTTGAAGCCGGGTCAGTTTTTCAATATCCATTGGCACTGCATTCACATTGACCCGGCGGATACTCGCCTTGCCCTTACGGGTTGGCATTTCAACATTGTAGATCCCGTCTATGCTCCCTTCGATGTAGTCGATGTCCGACCGGGGATATTCTACGTACACTACAATGATGCGTTTGTGACCGAGATTTCCGGCTAAGGCCTCGGTTTCCCTCTTCACTTCATCCATTGAAAGGCTTCGTTGGGGCATGCGGTTGTTTTCATCCCGAAAGCCGCAATATTTGCAGGCATTTACACAATAATTCGACAGATACAAGGGGGCGAAAGTGACGATCCTGTTATCGTACACCTTGTTTTTGACCGTAAGCGCCGCATCGCGCATTTCTGCAAGGAGCTGCGGGTCTGAAACGCGAATAAGCGTCGCGGTTTCCTCAGGGGTGAGAGAGCTGATGCTTACGCTTTTGGCAAGAATTTCCCGTACCCTCCCGGGTTCAGGAGCAGCAGCATAATTAATTTGATGCCAGATCTGCTGCTCATCAATGAAGCTGGCGCCGTCGGGTCGCAGATATCTTGATATTTCGTCGGGCTTTATGACCAATGAAACCCCATTCCTTAACAGACATAGTTCCTCCTCAGAGGATATGGCAACGGAAAGAGTGAACGGAGGGGGCAGGGCCCGCTTGTGTGGTACGGTCTCCGCGTTGCTCAGTGCCATATCGTCCTTGCAAGCGTTGTGGTTTCGAATCCTCTTGCGATCGGCCTCTTGCGGATGATAGTTCGAATAAGCGGACAGCAATCAGATACGGCAAACGGTAGAGGGATTATAAGCGGGTGTCAATATTAAATAAATATATATCTATAACAATGGGGTAAAGAATTTTAATAAAAAACCTTGACATAGTTAATAAGACCTAATAAAGTTAGGTAAAGCTAACTTAAGGAGCGATTCATGGCCAGTCTGATGGTTACAGACTTCGCAGACACCCATCACTACGCAGCGATTTTGAACCATCCTTTTTATTCTCAAGAGGGAGGGGACATGAGCGCCGACCTTCAGATCTGCAACCACCACCTGTATGAGCTGAAGAAAGGCCTTCGGGACATGGTTCTGGTTACGATTCCGCGGGTTCATAGCGAACGGTTCTGTGCCCGCTTAGATCAAAAAGACATCCGCTACTTCGTACAGGACGTGAGCGATAGAAAAGTGAATATTTTCTTCGGCAGATCGGAGTGCATTACAATCGTTGAGTCATTCGGTGTTAAGCATCTTCATGAGCTTACTCCAGAACAGGATTTCATCCTGGGCATTATGCTCGGATACAATAGCATTAACCAGTACGAACGATTTCTCCAGCGCAAAAACGCCCGGGAGAAGTGAATACCTTTATTGTAATTGTAGCGGTTCGGATTGGACTGCAATGGGAGACAACATGAGCAAAGTGGCAATTATCTATGGCTCTACTACCGACAATACTGCAACTGTCGCTAAAGAGCTTTCTGGCAGGATCAGCGGGTCTGAGCTGTTCAACATCGCAGACGGCGTTCCCTCAAACATTCTCGATTTCGACCTTCTGATTCTCGGGGCATCCACCTGGGGACTCGGCGAATTGCAGGATGACTGGCAGGACAATATCGGCGACCTCGCCGGTTTGGATCTGGCCGGTAAAAAGGTCGCCTTTTTCGGGCTGGGAGACCAGGAAGGGTATCCCGATACCTTTTGTGATTCCGTCGGCCTCATAAAAGACGAACTTGCTTCCTCCGGCGCTGAATTCGTCGGTTCAATCGTAAAAGAAGGATACTCATTCGATGAGTCCCGCGCCGAGGAGAACGGTACGCTCCTTGGTCTTCTCATCGATGAGGATAACGAGTCGGCTATGACCGACGATCGCATAAGTCAATGGTTGGAGAGTATGTCGACTCTTCTTTCTTAGCCTCCTCCGGCATGGTTTTTGGTTTCTGGTACACGCCGCCCCGGTGACGCGGGGCGGTATCTTTGTGTCTTTAAAGATTGACACCTATAGTTAGTTAGGGTAAACTTGCCCCCGTTGTTAGTTAGATATTGCTAACAGTCAATGGAGGCGTGCCATGACCCTTGCGAATGCATCAGCCAATTCAACATATATCATTTCCTCGGTTCAACCTACTGAAGCGGGTATGAAAGATTTCCTTTTCACCCTCGGGTGCTATCCCGGTGAAAAAGTGACGGTGATTTCCCGCCTTTCAGGCAATCATATCATCAATGTCAAAAACGCCCGATACAGCCTGGACGACCGGCTTGCCGCGGCAATCCATATTACGTCCGAATCCGCCAAGTCAGCACTCGACTCTGCGCTCAAAGTCGGCTAAGCGACTTTTGTTATCCAGTGAGTTAGCCGGGGGCAACTCGATTTTGTCGAGGGAAGTCCGGATAAACCAGAACCAATTCAGTACCAAAGGAGACTGCTATGAAAATAGCATTGACCGGTAATCCGAACTGTGGAAAAACCACTTTGTTCAATGCAATCACCGGAAAAGTGGAGCATGTGGGCAATTGGCCCGGTGTTACCGTTGAGAAAAAAGAGGGTCCGGTAAAAGATGATCTGAACCCGGCGTCTATTCCCATGACGGTGGTTGACCTCCCCGGGGCTTACTCATTGTCCCCCTACACCAGCGAGGAATCCATCACCAGTGAGTTTGTTCGCAATGAGTCCCCCGACGTGATCATCAACATCGTCGATGCTACCAACCTCAACCGGAGCCTTTTTTTCACCACCCAGTTGCTCGAAATTGGCATCCCCGTGGTCGTGGCACTGAACAAGAGCGATCTGAGTGCGAAACAGGGCATCATAATCGATACCCAGCTCCTCAGCGACGCGCTGAACTGTCCGGTCATCGAAACCGTTGCTACCCA
Source organism: Salinispira pacifica (assembly GCF_000507245.1). Taxonomy (GTDB): domain Bacteria; phylum Spirochaetota; class Spirochaetia; order DSM-27196; family Salinispiraceae; genus Salinispira; species Salinispira pacifica. The sequence goes on from NC_023035.1 coordinate 629,187, forward strand.
TAGCAGGGAAAACGGCCTGGGGGATATCGTCGAAGCCGTCGCGATGGTTAAAAAGGAAGTCAAGAAGCAAAGATCTGTTTCTATCCGCGGATCAAGAAGCGCTGACAGTAAAGAAAAAATGGAAGCGGTGGATGAACGCCGATTCGACTTCGTCAACGACCTGGTAGAGCAGGCGGAACGGCGGAAAATCGATTCCACTAAACAGACCGCCCAGGACAAATTCGATCGGATCGTCGCTCACAAGTGGCTGGGCCTGCCGATTTTCGCCGGCGTTATTTACCTGGTGTTTTCGGTATCCCAGACCTGGGTAGGGCCCTGGCTTGCCGATCTCCTCGTGGGCTGGATCGAAGGCTTTTACGGCTTTGTCGAAGGACTTATGGGCGAAGCGGTCAATCCGCTTCTCAGCGCTTTGCTCCTCGACGGGATAATCGGCGGGGTAGGGGCGGTCGTCGGATTCCTGCCCCTGATCATGGTGCTCTTCTTCATGCTCGCGCTGCTTGAGGATTCGGGGTACATGAGCCGAGTGGCGGTTATCATGGATCGCTTTTTCAAACGCATCGGCCTATCCGGAAAGTCCATCATCCCGATGATCGTCTCCACCGGTTGCGCCATACCGGGTATCATGGCGACCCGTACGATCAAGAACGAGCGGCAACGGCGTACCACCGCCATGCTGTCCCCGTTCATGCCCTGCGGAGCCAAGCTTCCCATCATCGCGCTCTTCGCCGGCGTATTCTTCGGCGACCAGGCCTGGGTCGGCACCTCCATGTATTTCCTGGCGATCTTCGTCATCGTATTCAGCGGACTGATAATCAGGAAAATCACCGGGGACACTTCTCAGTCCTATTTCATAATGGAGCTTCCGGAGTACCGGCTACCGAGCATCAAGCGCGCGACGGTTTCCATGCTCTTCCGCGCGAAGGCGTTTATCGTGAAAGCGGGAACCATCATTCTCATCTGCAACGCCGTTGTACACATCCTTCAGACATTCACATGGGATTTGAGCGTCGTCGCCGAAGGCATGGCCGATACCAGCATCCTCGCCGGTCTCGCATCGCCGATGGCATTCCTTTTCATCCCCCTTGGCTTCGGGATCTGGCAGTTTGCCGCCGCGGCGATCACCGGATTCATTGCCAAAGAGAACGTCGTCGGTACCCTGGCGGTAACGTTCGCTATTACCAACTTCATCGATGTTGAGGAGCTTGCATTGGTTGGCGGCTCTGCGGAAGTATTGGGAGTTTTCGGCATCGGCGCGGTAGCCGCAATGTCCTACCTGGTATTCAACCTGTTCACGCCCCCTTGTTTCGCGGCCATCGGTTCGATGAACTCTGAAATGGAAGATCCGAAGTGGGTCTGGGGGGCAATCGGGTTCCAACTGGGTATGGGTTATGTCCTGGCCTTCCTGGTATACCAGATCGGCACCCTCATTACCGCAGGAACTTTCGGAACCGGGTTTTTGCCCGGTCTCATCGCTGTGGTCGCCATGGTAGGATTTGTCGGCTTCCTGATGCATCGCGGAAGCCGGAGCGTAAAGTTTGAGCTGACCGACGTTGCAGTAGGCAAATAGCATGAGCGTTGCCGACCTGATCGTCTTGGCGCTGATCGTCGCGATACTCGCACTTGCCAGTTTCAAGGTCATCCGCGATCGACGGCGGGCGAGGGCTATGGGTGGCGAAATGCTGCCCATATGCGTAGGCTGCCCCATCGCAACCCAGTGCGAAAGCAAAGGGGGCAGCTGCTCCACCGGGCATCGACAGCGATCGGTGTCATCGAGCTGTTCCTGTCACTAACCTCCGCACAACGAAATGTAAAATACGGCACGAAAAACAAAAAACCGTGGAGGCATAAACCCCCACGGTTTCTTTTATCTTGACCACGCACCTGTCGGTTTTGGAATAGCTTTGGCCTCAGGACTCCCGGTTCTTTTATCATCTTCTTTACGTTTTTGCACTTTTTTGAATCTAATGCGTTGAATCAAATACGGAACGTATATGGCCAGATAGATGAAAAGCCTGATCGCCGCCGCGATGCCGTAGACCAGCCTTTCGGGACTGAATAAATTCGGAAGCCCGAGGCCAGAAAATAACATTAACTCAAGAAAGGTGATCGCTTAAAATTGGTAGGCCTTTTTCTGAATCGTGCGCCATTTTTTTGCTCCCAGCTTCTTTTTGGGGGCGGGGAATGATGTGTATCCCAAAACAACCAGCAGGTAGACATTGTAAAGCAGCAGGAATATCACCGGGAAATAAAGCTGGCCGCTAATTCCCTGTTTCGGGAAGTCCGCAGTCGGTAAATATGATCAGCGGCGTAAAACAGCGCTTGCGCAAGTGAAATAAAAACCCCCACTATGGACAATTCGGTTCTCACTGCGAGAGCCTTCCTTTTCCATGTTTGATTCGGGATGTAACTAGCCCACATTACGAATGACCAGATCGATATCCCGAGATATCCCCCAGTGATCATTCCATAGGGAAACATCCACCACGAATCATAGAAAGCCCTGAGTGAAAGATACTCTACTGATTCCCATGCTGCCGGGGAGTTATTGTACAGCATACCGATTGGACCGATTCTCACCCGGTAGTAAATCATCCCGGCCAAAGCCATTGTAGATAATATCGCCGATACGATATACACGAGAGTTCTGTGCTTTTTCAGCGCCGGTCCGAACTTGAATACCATTAAGGCCACGAGGGCCAACGCGGCAAACAGCTCAATTGAAGAATTAATGTTTTTACTCCTATATGCTTATTACATCCATTACAACAAGTGAAATGTATGCTGACGTGGATTGTAAGGTGTCTGAGGTTTGAATTTTTCATTGCGCGGTTTCGTTGTTCAACATTTCGCTATCTCATTTACGGGGTTATTGATTCATTTTAATCATTTCACGTTGGAAACTTGTGACGCCGGAATTCGGTAATAACACTAGTCGTTTCGAATTGCCCCGGCATTGGTTTTTGACTCCCTTGACCGCGCTGTGGCTGACGCAATCGAGGGCGCAGACTACAATGTCCGCGCCGGCAACCATGGATTTCAGCACATGAAGCGATTGCTCCTTACCGCCGTCATGGTATGCGAAACAGCCATTATAGGACTCAATAAACCGGCGGCAGTGTGGAACCATCGACATCTTTCCGCCCACCAGCAAAACGGATTTCGCATCCAAATTGCATGAATCCCGAAATTCACATTCTTGAGGACAGTCGATATTTGGAGCTGGCCACTCGTCGGAACGTTCGCTTTCCATCGAAAACGTACTCTGATTATTGCCGACTTGGGCGATTCTCAATACTTTGATCTCTTCGCGAAGCCGCTGATTCTGGGCATTCAACATCTCCACTGCCTTAACCAGCTTTTCATTTTCTCTTGTCGTCAGTACCGGGTCTGATTTTTCGAGTGACGCTATTTCAGAGCAGTGTAGTACGACCTGTCTTTTGAGTTCGTTCTGCTTCTTTTTGGCTATGCGTAATGCCGATTCAAGCTGACGAAGCTTTGTCGTCGTTTTATCCAGCTCTAGTCTAGTACGGACCGAATCTTCTTCAATAACGTGTATTTGATGATGCAACCGCTCAACTTCCTTCCGTCTCTCTTGCTCCTCCCGGGCGGACTCATGGCCCTGCATGTGGACCATGCCGAAGACTCTGGTCAGTATCTCATTGCCCGCATGACCATGGGTAAACAGCGCCCAGTATGCACCACTGATTGAGCCGGAGGCAAAACGCTCATCCCAGTATGCATCAAGATCCGCCTTGGAGCTGAGCTTAGATACGGCATAGACTTCCCGACTGTACAGACGGTCCAGATATGCGGCTGTGCGGTTTCGAAAGCGCTCGTTGCGACGCAAGCTTGCAACTGCAACCTCATGGACGACATAATCCGGTTGATCTTTCACCGGGGCATCAGTTTCTTCCAGAAGCAGATGGCGGACCTGGTCACAGGTAAAACAGGTCCCGACAATCGAGCAATACAAATCCGAATCGATTTGCGACATTTTTCGTCTCTTCGCCTTCATTTTTTTCCCTCCGCAGATTATCAATGCGAAAAGTCTTCCATTTTTATCCTCTCAGCGCTGACACCGGCAGCAATCAGCATCGAGCTGAGGTCTGAGACGAACTCATGGGGTCCGCTGATGTAGTAACGCTTCTGGAGGCTGTCGCTCTCTGCCAGGGATTCAATAGTTTGTGGAACATCCTTCCGGTCGATATACCTGGCGGAAATTCCGCTCTCCAGTTGGCCATGGTACAAGTAATTCTTTCCCACATGGACAAACTCGTAGGATGGAGGGGAAGAGGGGATTTCGGCCTTGCGTCGCTCGATTTCCAATATCAGGGATCTGATCGGAGTCACGCCGATCCCACCGGCGATAAACACCGCATGATGGGATCTATCGAGTCCGGAGAGGGTAAATGCTCCCTTCGTCTTAAAGAGCTCGATAACCGCTCCCGGCTTGACTTTTCGGAATGCCTCCTTGAACTCACTTGAGGAGGAAAGGTCCATGCTGAAAACCAAAGGCTGACCGGGGAGCGATGCAAATGACAAATGCCGTATATATTGTTTCGCAAATGGCGAGCCGGGGGCTTTTACATGGGTATATTGGCCCGGGATAAATCGAACTTCATCGCGGGCCGATAACGGTGATAGGTAATAGGTAAAGCACTGGCCGAATTCGTTCTCAATTGAATCGATCCGCTGCTGATACATTCGCACCGGAGGCAGGCCGAATAAACGTCTAACAGAGCGACTTATAAGCTTGAGAATCTTTTTCAGAAGGGTAGACATACGCGATCCTTGTTTACCATGCAAAACACCGTTTGTATTGTATGATTCAATCTGTTTCCGGTGTCTATTCGCTAGGTAAAGGTAGATTAACAAAGTTAGGTAAATCTAACTCTGAAATAAGAAATTAGTCAATAAAATTAGTCGGAAATATGGTAAAATCGGCTTCGCCGACACGACGATGACTTATTCCAAGTTAGCGCATTCTCGAAGTTCCCGTACGAATCAACAATGTCGCGCTGTATGAGCGCGATTGACAAACGATTTGCATTCAAGATAGTGTTAACATCTGTTACTAAAGTTAGGCAAGGCAAACTAAGGAGGAAAGGTATGACCGAAGAATTTGGGCGACCCATTGATGGTAATATAGAGGTCGCATCCGGTCACTGGGTTCTCGCCTCGCTGGGTAAGAAGGTACTGCGCCCGGGCGGTATCAAGCTTTCCAGAACCATGCTGCGCTTGCTCTCTATCGACGGGCGGGACGATGTCGTCGAGTTCGCGCCGGGACTGGGGGCAACTGCACGGCATACGCTTGGCTATTCACCTCGCTCATATACCGGAGTCGATAAAACCCCTGAAGTGGTTGAAATCATTAACCGGGAGTTCGATCATCCCCGGTACATCTGCGTCGAGGCGGATGCATCAAACACCGGCCTCGAGGATGAATCCGCCTCGGTTTTGTACGCAGAGGCGATGCTGACGATCCAAACCGATACGCAGAAGCTCGCCATCATGAAAGAGGCTGCCCGTTGTCTTCGAACCGGTGGGCGATTCGCGATACACGAAATATACCTATGCGACGATCAACCGAATGAAATCGCCGATGCGGTCCGCTCGGCCCTTACGGGTCAGGTCAGGCACCCGGTAAGGCCCGTTCGCATCGGCGAATGGAGGCTCCTCCTGGAGGAAGCGGGTTTTAGGGTGCGTGAGATCCGCAAAAAGCGGATGAAACTCCTCCAGCCCCTCCGAGTCATTTCCGATGAGGGTTTATTGCCTGCGATCCGCTTTTTCACGAGGGCGATGAAAAATCCCGCGGCACGGAAACGGGTCTCGGCGATGAGATCGGCGTTTCAGACACATCATCGTCATATGGGCGCTGTGCTCTTCATCTGTGAAAAGTTGTAATGAAAAAGGAGAAACACATGAAAAAACTATTTGTATTGGCGCTGCTAGTACTTCCCGTTGCGATATGGGCGACGGGAGCCCGCGAAACGACGGAAGAACCCGTCGAACAGATTGCGGTCGAACCCACTGAGGTCACTATCTCGGTTCCGACCGGCGCTCCGACCGTGGCGATCTCGAGATTGGCCGCCGAAAACCTTCCATCTGCGGAAGGCTATGAGCTGAAGTGGGATGTCGTTACCTCGCCTGATCTGATGGGCGCCCGGCTCGTTTCGGGGGAGGCGGACATCGCGATCGTCCCGACGAATCTTGCCGCCCGGCTGTATAACCAGGGTAAAGACGTACGTCTCGTCGGAGCGGTGGTATGGGGAATACTCTATGTGGCTGGAACGGAGCCCGCTGAATCCTGGGAAGATCTCCGAGGTAAAGAAGTCGGGATCTTCGGTCGAGGGTTGACACCCGATCTGGTGTTTCGGCATGTATTGTCGGAAAACGGACTGGATCCCGACGTTGATCTTACTCTGAACTACTTCGCCTCCGCTACCGAAATCGCCCCGGCGCTGATTACCGGAAAACTATCCATGAGCCTGATCCCCGAACCAATGCTCTCAATGGTTCTGAGCAGGAACGAGAATGCGAGCATACTGTTCGATTTGCAACAGGAGTGGGCCGACGTATCCCGGAGTGCCTCGAGCTATCCCCAGGCGGTCCTCGTGGCTCAAGCTGATTTTTTAGACGAACATCCCGATTTTTTCCAATCCTTCGTTAGGGAGTTCAGCCAAGCCAGCCTTTGGGTAAACGAGAATCCTCAGCAGGCCGGCGAGTACTCGGCGGCATTGATGGAAGGGACGAATCCCCAGATCCTTACCGCGGCTATTCCCCGCTTGAAGATTGACTTCGTGGATGCGGCGGATTCGCGCCCTGCGATCGAAGAATATCTCGGGGTCCTCCTCCAGGCGAATCCCGACTCGCTCAGCGGCGATATACCGTCCGATGGCTTTTACGAGATTCGATAGACTGATGATCGCTTCCGTGCCCGGCCGCTCGACCCTGATCTGGTCGGGCATTTCAGCGGTCTCATTCCTGCTCCTATGGTCGTTCGTCTCGATTATCGTCGATTCCCCATTGATTCTTCCCAGTCCGCTTTCGACCCTCGAGCGCTTCGCAATAATCATTACCGGTAAGTCGTTTATACGCATCATCGCCAGCAGCGGCCTGAGAATACTCGGATCGTTTTCAATAGCGCTCTTCACGGGTATCGCTTTTGGAATTCCCGCGGGGATCTGGCTCAGATTTGAGCAGCTTCTCTCAGCCCCAATGAGGGTGATGCGGGCCGTGCCTACCATGGGCATAATTCTCCTCTCCCTGATATGGTTGGATTCTGAAGGAGCGCCGTATCTCGTATGCGCTCTCGTCATCCTTCCGTTGCTCTACGGGGGGATGGTTTCTTCAATCAGGTCGATAGATTCAGATCTTCGCGATCTCCATCGCATATACGAAATTCCGTTTCTCAGGAAAGTCCTGAAATTCTACTTGCCCGCCGTATTGCCATCATTTCGTGGATCCCTTGCTGCTGCCCTCGGATTGAACGTAAAAGTCATGATTGCCGCCGAAGTTCTCAGCCAGCCTTCAATCGCCATCGGCACTTCATTCCAGATTGCCCGGGCTCAGCTCGACACGGCGGGGGTGTTCGCATGGTGCTTTATCGTGATTTTAATGAGTTCCGCCCTCGATGCGCTATTGAAAATCCTATTGCCGGCGGCTCCCGAAGAAAGCCTCAGGAATCGTACGAGTAAAAGCGAGGAATAAAAGATCATGTACGAAATGCGGAAGATCAGCAAAGCCTTTGGCGACAAACGGGTGATCCGGGATTTCGACATTGCCATCACACCCGGCAGCCACCAGGCCCTATTAGGGCCCAGCGGATGCGGTAAGACCACTTTGCTTAAGATCGCGTCTGGACTGACGAAAGCCGATTCGGGTATGCACACCTTCCCCGGAAAGGGCAGCATATCGTGGGTTTTCCAGGAATCCCGGCTTCTTCCCTGGCTGAATGTCCGGGAAAACCTTGAGTATATACTGCCCCAGACCCTTGGAAGAGCGGATCGGACCGGGCTGATAGATTCTCTACTCGAGATGATGGATCTGTCCGGTCACGGTTCACATTTTCCCCGGGAATTGAGCGGAGGAATGGCTCGTCGCATCGCCTTGGCCCGGGCCCTGGCGCCTGAGGCTGAAGTGATCTTCCTCGATGAACCGTTCACCGGATTAAACCCGGAACTGCGATGGAAAATCGCAGAAAAAACATTCGACTACTGCAGGAAGAGATCAAAAACCGTACTCTGGGTAACCCACGACGAAGGTCTTGCAGCCGATTTTTCCGATGATATACATCACTTCGGTTTGCGTCACTGATTTAACGGAGATTACGCTTTGTCTTATGGGTCTCCACGATCTTCCCGAGGATGCTTGTTCGCCGGCGGGTTTGATCGTCCTGCAGGTTTCGGCGACGGATGATGAACTTCAAGCATTTCTTCAAAAATTGAACGCACTCGACGACGTGCGCGCCAGCTCCCTGGCAATGTAACCTGGAGAGAAACTCCAGGACATAAAAATCCAATCTCGATAACCACCCGCTGTTGACATTTCTCTCATTTGTGGTATTATCTTAACTAACAGTTGAACAACTGTACAAATGAGCATAAGTGAGAATGACATGAAGACAGAATGTTGCGTCAATCAGGAAAATGTGGACATTGTCGTCGAGAAACTCATTCCCGAGGACGATATCGTCGATATTTCCGATATCTTCAAAATACTCGGCGATCCGTCCCGGATGAGAATCGTCGCCGCGCTGCGGATCAAGGAACTCTGCGTTGGGGATATTTCCGCTCTTATGGAGATTTCCCTTTCGGGCGTATCCCACCAGTTACGGTTGCTCAAGAAAAGCAGGATCATTAAATCCCGCCGTGAGGGGAAACTGATCTACTACTCACTGGATGATGATCATATCGAATCACTGATAGACATTGCCCTGGATCACGTCCGGGATGAAGGAACGTAAACGTGGTAAAAATGGAGCTGGAAAACCTACAGTGCGCTCATTGCGCCTCAGTAATCGGGGAAAAGCTTGAGCAGAAGGACTATCTACGGTCCGTACACATCAGTTTTGCAACGAAACAGCTAAAAGTAGAAAGCGATTTGGAATCAGAGGCGCTCTGGGCTCGGATTCAGGAAACCGTGGACGAAGTCGAGAGCGGAATATCCGTCGTTCTTACCGAACAGAAAAAAACCGCCTCCGAGAAGCAAATTAAGATTTCCGACATAGTAAAGAAGCATCTTCTACTGATAGCTGGTGTTATTCCTTTTGTCGTCGCATTAATCCTCAATCCGCCTCAACTTTGGTTGCGCATATTGTTGTATGGCGGCGCGTATGGTCTCATCGGCGGGGATGTGGTGACACGGGCAGTAAAAAATATTATGAAGGGGAACCTGTTTGATGAAAACTTCCTCATGACGATTGCGACCATCGGCGCGTTTGGTCTGGGCGAGCTCACTGAAGCCGCGGCGGTTATGCTTTTTTACAAGGTTGGTGAGGCTTTCCAGGATTTCGCTGTGGATAAGAGCAGGCGAAGCATCAAATCACTACTTGATATCAAAGCCGATACCGCAAATCTTTACCTGGACGGACAGCTCAGGTCCGTCGATCCCGCTGATCTGGAAATCGGGCAGGTGATACTCGTCAAGCCTGGAGAAAAAGTCCCGGTGGATGGCCAGGTGATTGAAGGGATATCATCGGTGGATAGCTCCGCACTGACTGGTGAAAGCATGCCCCGCTCCATGGAGCCAGGGGTTGAGATTCTAAGCGGCTTTATCAATATCAACAGTCCATTAAAAGTGCAGGTCACTGCACGTTTCAGCGATTCAACAGTCTCCCGTATTCTCGATATGGTCGAGTCGGCCAGTTCAAAAAAGGCGAAGACCGAGCAGTTTATCACACGCTTTGCGAAGGTATATACCCCTGTGGTGGTTATCGGGGCAGCGGCGTTAGCTGTTATCCCTCCGCTGTTGGGTTTGGGGGCGTTTACCGAATGGTTGTCCCGGGCTTTAATCTTCCTGGTCATCAGCTGCCCCTGTGCGCTGGTTCTCAGTGTTCCCCTTGGGTATTTTGGCGGGCTCGGTGCGGCCAGTCGCAACGGAATCTTAATCAAGGGAGGGAACTACCTGGAAGCCCTCAATCATATTGATACCTTCGTATTCGATAAAACCGGTACTCTGACAAAGGGAAGCTTCACCATAGAAAAGGTTTCCGGAAATAACACTCTCGAGCTGGCGGCCCTGCTGGAACAGCACTCCAACCACCCAATCGCCCTCTCAATCGTGGCGCATTATGGAAGCGAAAATCTCAGCGGAGAGCTCGATCAGGTAGAGGAAATTCCTGGTAAGGGTTTACGGGGCAACTATTCCGGAAAAGAGTTGTTGGTTGGTAATGCGCGCATCATGGCCGACCATAAGGTTGACATCGACTCAGAGGATTATCCGGGCACAAAAGTTCATGTGGCATTGGACGGGCAATATGAGGGTGCGGTTTTTATCAAAGATGAAATAAAAGACGATTCCCGTGATTTGATTTCGGCCATCAATTCAGAAGCATCGTCACAAACTGTCATGCTCACCGGCGATCAGAGATCGATTGCCGATCATGTCGGCAATGAACTCGCTGTGGGTGAAACCTACAGCGAACTCCTGCCTCAGGACAAACTGGCCCATGTCGAGAGGCTGGCCGAAACAGGACGCAAGGTTCTGTTTGCCGGTGACGGAATAAACGATGCGCCGGTGCTGGCAAGGGCCGATATCGGAGTCGCCATGGGCGCTTTGGGATCGGATGCCGCCATCGAAGCTGCGGACATGGTTATTATGTCCGATCAACCTTCGAAAATACTCGTGGCTCGCAAGATCGCCAGGAAAACCCGAGCACTGGTTTTACAGAATATCGCGTTCGCTCTGGCAATCAAGGTTTTCTTCCTGGCCTCCGGCGCATTAGGCGAGGCCAGCATGTATGAAGCCATATTCGCCGATGTGGGAGTCGCGCTTCTGGCGGTATTAAACTCAATGCGGATATTGCGGCCGATCAAATGATTCTCGGCCTAAAAAAAAGACTGCCTGGATATTAACCCAGGCAGTCCGAAACGCTTTGGAAAACGCAATGTGATCAGATACCGATCGCCAATGCACCGTATCCCACCACCAATGCGGCGGCGAATCCGATACCGGTTACGATAAGGGCATCTTTTCTGTCGGAAGCCAGGAGAGGGAAAATTCCATCCCCGCTGGTTGCAATTGCCGCGGCGATGAGCGCCGGCAGAGGGAAATTCGGAATGGCTGTATATGCTACCGCGACTGCGATCATACCACCACAACCCGGTGTAACCCCGATGAGGGCCGCGATCAGCACGACAACGCCGGCGGACGAGGTCATCCATGCGTCGAATCGTTCGGGACCGACAAGGACGTCAATAATGAAGTTGGCGACGAACAGGCCAATGAATACGAAAAAGACCACCAGGGTGATATCGGCAACTGAGGTATGCAGGTTCGTTCGGATATCTTCACCGGTTGAACAGCAGTTGCCGTGGTAGGCATAGCGGTATATCAAGTAGTAAATGATACTCACGACCGTTAATGCAATCGCCACATATACGGTTATGCCTTCAATTGCTGCGATGCCTCCGCCCCACAGCGCCATGATTGAGCCGGGTAGGAGAAACGCAGCCATCGCCAGAAGCAGGTAAAACCCAACATTTTCTACAAGGGTATTCACGAACGGAGAGCTCGTTTTGTGCTCATGAGTCGCTTCCGCTTCAACTGGTTCAGGTGCTTCGCCGATGTGCTTTCGGAAGCCGATGCCGTCAGCCACATAGCCCAGGATTACACCGACTACGAGCCCAACCGCGTTCACCACCAGGAATGCGGTAAGGTTCGCCGCTACATCTGCTTCATCAGATGCTCCAAGGAGGACGAACGAACCTTCACCAAGGGTTGCAACGAAAGTCGCCAACAGACCGCCGAAGGTGATCTTCTTCTTCTTGTACATTGAAGAGACGACTATGGTCGCACCGCAGCCGGGGATTATTCCCAAAAGACCGCCGATTAGCGGATGGGCCCATTTGGGACCGATCTGCCGGTCTCCGCTCAGCTTTTCTCTGGTGGCGAAGGTGATAAGACCCACCCCTATGATCGAGATCGAAACGTATCCGCCGATAACGCCGGCCGCTTCGAGATTACCTAATATGAATTCCCATAAGTTAAAATCCATAGTGGCTCCTATGTTTGGTATTAACTAACTTTAACAGCATCTCCTGAAAGTTAGCTGAGGCTAACTATAACATGTAAGCACAAATAGTCAATGGGTATTAACTTATTGTTACCGGAATCATACGATTATCGATAAAAAAAGAGCGATGAATCGGATCCTTTCTGCCCGGCACATCGCTCACACGTTTTGCACTCTTTATGCTATTTGCGGAATGCTATTTGCGGATCTCAACCTCGAGGATCCCAACCAGCTCGGCCAGCAGTCGCCGTTGACCCCTGAAGCCGGGGTACCCCAGCCGGTCCATGATGATCACCCGGTCGTTCAGGACGGCGGGTATCGTCTGCCAGAGCGGATCTTCCGTCAGCCGGGCGAGATCCTCCATTTCACCCTCGAGGAAAGGCGACTGAAGCAGGACGAGGATCTGGCCGTCGATGAGATCCAGTCGCTCGCTGCTGATAAACGCCCGTCCCTGACGGGGACGGAGGGTACCCCAAATCTCATCCCCCGGGCGAAGCGGAGCACCGAGGGCTTCCAGCTGGCTGGGCACTGGCACATCGCTGCGATACCACAGCGCGATGTTCGCCCCGGGATACACCGTCGCGACGGAGATCGACGGGATGCGTCCCGCAAGCGAATCTGCCGCCCGTTTGAATTCTGTGCGGAAATCCTCAACGCTCGACTCCGCTTCATCCCTGAGACCGAAAATCATGGCGGTCTGGATAAAAGCCTCGGCGGGATCGTCGGAGCGCACTACTACGGTGGGGGCGATCCTGCTGATGCGGTTATAGCCCCCCCGCTCGACGAAAAACTCGTGACCGATTATGAGGTCGGGCTCAAGGTTAACGAGATCTTCCATCGATATGCCCTCGGCCGATCTGGTGATCTGAATCCCCTCAAGCTCGTCCGGTTCGGCCAGCGCGATATCGGCAGGTTCGTTCGCCAGCGAGAATACCGGTTTAATTCCCAGCTCGATCAGATCCAGAAGCAGCCCTTCCTCAGCCAGTACCACGATGCGCCGGGGATCGTCGGGGATGGTCGTCTCACCCAGCATGTGCCTGATGGTCATTCCCGCCTCGCCGGACCCGATAAGTCTGATATCCAGGTCCCGTTCTCCGCCGCCGCGTGCAAACAGGGGCGAACTGAGAAAAACCAGGAAAAGCAGAAATACGGATACGCCGTATCGATACGTTTTCGTTGTGTTCATAATCTTCTCCACTTTTTGAATGCTATGCTACTCTGCGTTGATAGCCGTTGCCTCTTCCAGGGGCATGGGCAGCGGCAGTACTCCCCGTCCCCGGGGATCCGGTTCGAAATGCAGATCGATGCGGAATACCGATTCCAGGACTCCGGATCGGGCGATTTCATCGGGGGTTCCCTGCCTGATGATCCTTCCCTCATCCATTACGACCAGATGATCGGCATAGCGCATGGCCTGCCACAGATCGTGCAACACCATGACGATGCTGCGACCCTCGTTTCGATTGAGCCTCAGGCATATATCCAGCACTTCGACCTGATGGGCAATATCCAGAAAGGTCGTGGGTTCGTCCAACAGCATCACATCGGCATTCTGAGCCATGGTCATGGCGAGCATTGCCCTGCGGAGCTGCCCCCCTGAGAGGGAACCGACGGCCCGATCCCTCAATTCGGAGATATCGACGAGAGCCATACTTTCCTCGACTTCCCGCCGGTCGTCCCGGGACCATTGGGCATACCAACGCTGATACGGATATCTTCCGATCGTCACCAGATCCTCGACCCTGATATCGTCGGGCACGGCAGTACTCTGCTCGAGGAATGAGATTCGCCGAGCGAAGCGTTTACGATCGCGGGTCTTCTCCAGGCCGCGATCCCCGATGGCGGGAAAGGACAACTCGCCTGATTCGAGGGCCAACAGTCGGGCTGCGGTCCGAAGAAGGGTCGATTTCCCGCAGGCGTTCGGACCGATGATAACGCTGATTTTCCCCGCAGGAATTTCGAGGCCGATATCCCTGAGTACGGGGCGGTCCTCATAGCCGGCGTGCACGCCCTGTAATGAAATCGCCGCTTTGCTTCCCGGCGGCTCGGTAGCACAATCCGGCTCAGTATCGGAGCCGACCTGTGAATAACCGTCGAGGATCCTGCTCAATGGAAGCATAAACGGTCGGGCGGAGCTGCCTCGGGATAGTATATCGTTCTCAATCCCGTAAATGTCGAAAAGCGTTTCGGGCGTGATCACGTCTTCAGTCGCGCCGTGAACCAGAATAGTTCCGTCTTTGATGCCGATGACCCGCTCGCAGATATCCGCCGCGTCGTTCACGTCGTGCAGGACGCAGACCACGGTTTTCCCGTCCCTCGTCTTTAGCTCTGACAGCAGTTTGAGCATGTCGTGCCGGTGTGAAAGATCCAGATACGTCGTCGGTTCGTCGAGCAAAAGGATATCGGTATCCTGGGCGAGGGCCATGGCCATCCATGCCCGCTGGCGCTGACCTCCTGAAAGCTCGTCCAGGGATCGGGAACGCAGATCCGGTATTCCCGTTCGCGCGAGGGCATCGGTCACGGCGATCTCATCCTCCTGGGTCGGGGTGCTGAAGAATTCCTGATGGGGGTAGCGGCCCCTGCGGACCAGATCTTCCACCGTAATCGCCTCCGGAGCTTGGGAGCGCTGCCTCATGAGCCCCAGCCGCCGGGCCACCTCCCTCGTTGGCAGGCGGTGGATATCCTCGCCGTCGAGGAGGATCGCACCGCTCTTCGGCCGTATCAGTCGGGCGCAGGCCCGCAGAAGGGTGGTTTTGCCGCTGCCGTTGGCGCCGATGATTCCGGTGATGGTCGCATCTTCGATAATCCCGCTGAGGGATCGGAGGACCGGATCGGAGTCGCCGTATGCAATTGTCAGATCATGTTGCTGCAATCGGCTCATAATTTCACTCCCGTGCGATACAGGAGGTAAAGGAAGTATGGCGCTCCCAGCGCCGAGGTGATGATACCCGCGGGCAGCTCGAAGGGAAGCAGGTGAAGGGTGATCATATCCGCCCCGAGTACCAGGATGCCCCCCAGCGCCATGCTGAGGAACCAGACGGAAGACCGGATCGGTCCGGCGATCATCCGAGCCAGATGGGGCACCATAAGCGCAACGAAGCCGATCGGGCCGGTAGCCGATACGGCTACGGCGGCGAGGCCGCAGCTGATCAGGAGCAGTCCGAACCTGACGGTTTCGAGACGGACCCCCACTGCCTTGGCCTGGGAGTCACCGAGCTGAATTACCCGGAGGGGATGAAGTAACATACTCCCGAGGGGAACGAGCAGCGCCATGCTGATCGCCAGGATAGCCACGTCGTCCCAGCCGCTGTCGTAGAGGCTGCCGGCCAGCCATTGATATGCCCGGGCTATATCTTCGCTGCGCCCCACCAGGGTCATGTACGTAGTGAGAGCGCCGAAAATCGCATTCACCCCGATGCCGACGAGAACCAGCCGCGGTATGGATATATGCCCTTTCCAGGTCAGGCCATAGATAATCAATGCCGCGGCCAGTGCGCCGGCGAATGCCGCGGGAGCGACGAGATAGGTCGGGATCCGATAGACATAGAGGAGGATCGCCATCAGTCCCGCGCCGGCGTTGATGCCGATGATGTCGGGGGAGACCAGCGGGTTCCGGACAATGCCCTGCAACAACATCCCCGACCCCGCCAATGCCCCTCCGACCAGAAGTGCCGTCAGGAGCCTAGGCAGGCGGATTTCCATAACGACCAGTGTAGAACGGGCGTCGCCGAGTCCCCTGAAAACCTCCAGGATTTCTGCCGGACTCAACGTATAAGCTCCCGTTATCAGCGCGATGCTGCCCAGGCCAAGCGCCAGGGCTAATGCGATGAGAACGAAGGACACCCGTCGGGGATGCCAGCGCAGGGATACGGGGCCGATTTCCAGATGTTTATGCGGCTCTCGCGTATGCTTCATCATAATCCCGCCAGTTTCCTGCGCCTGGCCAGGACGATCAGGAAGGGTGCGCCGATGAGGGCCGTCACGATGCCCACCGGAATTTCGCCCGGTCGGGCGGCGATCCTTCCGAGGATGTCTGCGCCTATCAGAACCGCCGGTCCGGCCAGGATGGAAAAGAACAGTATCCGGCGATAATCCGGACCGGTGAAACTCCTGATTATGTGAGGTACCGCCAATCCGACGAATGCAATGGGTCCCGCCGCGGACACCGCCGAACCGCTGAGGAGGACCACCAGGATTGCGGTTATTCCCTTCACCCTGGAGGTGTTCATTCCCAGGACCATGGCCGTCTCGTTTCCGAGGGCGAGCACGTTGAGCTGATGCCCCAGAAGAAGGAGGCCAGTGCTCGCGAGGAATACGAAGGGAAAGAGGCTGAAGAATACCTCCATATCCCGTCCCGAAAGCGATCCCGCCATCCAGAACCGGACGATCTCCAGGGTTTGCTGGTCGAGGATGAGTATGGCAGTGGTCCATGCGCCGATCAGTGATGAAACGATGACCCCTGCCAGCGCAAGTTTGGCCGGTGATGCTCCCGCCCGCCCGGAGGAGGCGATTATGAACACCAGGGCCGATACCGACAGTCCGCCAGCGAAGGCGAACCACACGTAATGTATCGGCCGGGTAATGCCCCAGAGGTAGATCGCGATCACCACGGCAAACGCCGCTCCGGCGTTCACCCCGAAGATCGACGGGCCTGCCAGGGGGTTGCGGGTTACCGCCTGCATTGCCGAACCGGCGACGGCGAGGGCTGCGCCGGCCATGGCCGCCACCAGGGTGCGGGGGATCCTTAAGGTGCGAATGACGATCTGTTCGTAGACATCGGGATCATAGGAGAAAATCGCGTCCATCATCTGCCCGGTACTGACTGCCAGGGTTCCAAGCCGGAGGCTTGCCATGATCAGGAGCAGAAGAAGACCGAGGAGCGAAAGCCAGTATAAGAAAATAAGCGGTGAAATCCCCCGGGCCCTCGTTCCCGCCGAGTCCGGGGCATGGTAGCGCTTGTCATGACTTGAATGATCCTCCCGGAATATTCCGAATGCAACCCTGAAAGTTAGTGGATGCTAACAATCTTGATTAGACTACCAACGTATAGTAAAATCCCGATTTATGGAAGTCATCGATACCAAACGAACGGCGAGCGTAATAGCCGTCTTGCTGATAGTGTCAACTGCGCTTTTCGCCTCCGCCGGCTCCGAATCGACCGTCGGCGGACTCGACACCATTCCCCAGAGGATCATTGCCCTCGATCCTTTTACCTTCGAGGCAATGGTCGCTCTGGAAGCGCCGATTATCGCGACATCAAGGATTTACATCGAGGAATTTCTTCAGAAATTTCCCGAATACGAGGAGCAGCTTCAATCGGTAGTTCGTCTGGAGCTCCCCGCCGATCCCGAAATACTGCTGTCTCTCGAGCCCGACGCGATTCTCGGGCGTCGCACCGCCATCGAAGGATCCCTCAGGCGCTTGTCGAGAATTGCCCCTACAGTGGTTTTTGCTAATGAATCGAGCGCAGACTGGCAGGAAAGCGCGGCGTTTTTCGCCGCTGCCATCGGGATGACGACGGAGTTCGATCTCCTGGATTCCCGCTTTCGGGACCGTCTAGCGCTTCTGCAAATCGATCTGCGTCGGCGCTACGGCGATGACTTGCCAACGGTCTCGCTCCTTCGGATTATGCCCGGCCGATTGCGCCTTTATTTCACCAAATCCTTCGCCGGAATCGTTATAGACGGAGCCGGCTTGAGCCATCCGGATCATCAGCAGGAACTGATCGATCGTTCAGGCCGCGGCGCATCGCTGTATAACCTGTCCCTGGAGGAACTCCGTTTGGCGGACGCAGATTACGTATTCGCCTATACCACCGAAGGTCTGGGCGATGACGAGGCGCAGAGGTATCTGAATGAAGTCCGGGAACAGAGCCTCTGGGCGAGCCTTGATGCCGTTAAAAACAACCGGGTGTTTATCGTGGAGAATAATTGGTTTGCCGCCGGATATATCGCTGCCGATGCGATAATCGACGATCTGTATCAACACATACTCGACACAGGCGCATCGGCTCTGCCATGATCGACGTGGGAGAAATCGTTAGGATCCATACGCGCAAGCGATAGCAGTTTTGAATCGCGGCGTGTATTGCTGTATGCTACAATAAAAGAGTTGGCTCGTCCGGACCCCGGGTTGTACGAGCTCTCAGGAGAATACGCATTATGACCGAATACAGCGAATCACTGGAAATGTATCTGGAAACCATACTCGATTTGTCAGTGGATGGAGACGAGGTTTACTCTGTCGATGTGGCAAAAAAGCTCAAAGTATCAAAGCCAAGCGTGAATCGCGCGCTTGGCATACTTAAGAATGATGGTATGATCAATCACGAACACTATGGAAGCATCAGCCTCACAAAGCAAGGTCTGGCGCTTGCCGAAGATGTGAGGCTTCGCCATGATTCTATCAAGGCATTCCTGATCTGTTCCCTTAACCTGGATCCCGCTCTGGCGGAAAAAGACGCATGCCGCATGGAGCATATTCTTTCCCCAGGAACCCTCGAGGCTATTAAAGATTTCGTCAAATCCCATACCAAAGAACCGACGTAAATATATGGTAGACTAAAGAACCGCCCAAGACTACTTGAATGCGGGCTTAAAGAAAAGCATAGAGCTGGTGGAGAGAACTTTAGCCAGATACCATTGAACGAGTAATCTCAGTCCTCCATTATCATAACTCCTCGAATCTACAGTCATTAATAAAGACGGAGACTAATACGGGTTAATTCTTTCGTTGACAGTCTTATACCCTTCTTGCTAAGATAGTTAAGCGTGGCTAACTTAGTCCCCGCAACCTACCGGGAATAGAGAGGAGGCTGTAGTGGCCGATGTATCGATATATGAACAGAAATTGCAGCTAAAACGGAAGACGGGCATTCCACGTCTGCTGGAAATTGCCGGAACGAAGTCGATCCTGTTGATTTTTGCCAGTCTGCTGGCGGTCGTTGCGGTTCTTGCGCAGATAACGCCGTTCCTGACGGTGTTTCTTCTCGTGCAGGAACTCATCGGGAACATCGGCAACTTGAAAGCCATAGACCAATCATATGTATGGAGCTTGGCCTGGTTTACCTTGGGTGGGGTAGCAGTCTCGGGAATCATGCTGTATGCAGGGGGAATGCTCTCTCATATCGCCGCGTTCAACATTCTGTATGAAATCCGGGTTGCCCTGGCGGGCAAACTGGCCCGGCTTCCTATGGGGTTTTTCACACGGAATGCCAGCGGTCGGGTAAAAAAAGTGCTCAGTGAGGATGTGGAGCGCATTGAGCTGTTTGTGGCCCATCACATCCTGGACATTCTTCAGGCTGCCGTCCTCCCTGTCGTCTCCATCACCGCCCTTTTTGTTTTGGACTGGCGCCTGGGCCTGGGAGCAGTAATCCCCGTCCCCTTGGCGTTGCTCGCTCAGTATTCCATGATGAATGAAAGCGGCCTTGCTCTCTATAAGCAGTGGCAGGAGAAGCTTTCTTCCATGAACGGAACAATTGTGGAATACGTCCGGGGGATGCCGGTCGTAAAGGTATTCAATCAAACCGTCGGGGCGTTCAAGCGCTTTGCTGCCGATGTCTATGCCTACCGTGACCTCACCCTCCATTGGATCAAGGTATCGTCAACACCTTTTGGTGGCTTTATTACGCTCTTAAGTTCCAGCGCGCTGTTTATCACGCCCATCGCGATTTTCCTGATCCGCGCGGTACCCGAGGATGGCTATGCCTCCCTGATCACCACGGTATTTCTGTTCCTCTTTATTTCCATGGGAATTGCCGTGCCGATGTACAAGCTGATGACCCTGGTTCCTCTGCTGATTCAGGTCTCCACGGGACTTGCAAGTATCGATGATATTCTCGATGAAAAGGAAATCGCAGATACCCAATCAAAGCAATCCCTGCAAGATGCAGAAATCAAATTTAAAGACGTGGTATTCGCCTATGAGCAGAAGCCGGTTCTCAACGGAGTATCCTTCACGGTGCATCCGGGTACGGTAACCGCTCTCGTCGGTCCCTCAGGCGGAGGGAAAACTACCATTGCCAACCTTATTGGAAGGTTCTGGGATGTGAAGACCGGCTCGGTCACCATCGGGGGAATGGATATCCGTGATATGGCCATCGAACAGCTCAACGAAACGGTCTCCACAGTTTTCCAGGACGTATTCCTGTTTTTCGACACCATCGAGGAGAATATCCGGATGGGCAATGCGGAAGCTTCATTCGCCGACGTTCAGGCGGCTGCCAAGGCCGCGCAGATTCACGAGTTCATCGAATCGCTACCCGACGGCTACCAGACACTTATCGGAGAGGGAGGAACCTATCTCTCCGGCGGAGAGCAGCAGAGGGTTTCTATTGCCCGGGCGATTCTCAAGGACGCACCCGTGGTGGTCCTCGATGAAGCCACCGCGTATGCCGACCCGGAAAACGAAGCGCGTATTCAAGCAGCCCTTGCCGAGGTGCTTCGGAACAAAACGGTGGTGATAATAGCCCACCGACTGTACACCATCACCGATGTGGACCAGATTCTCGTTATCAATAACGGCCGAATCGAAGAATCCGGGACCCATGGAGAGCTGCTGGCCGAATCTGGGCTCTACAAGCGGATGTGGGATGTCCACGCGGCAGCTCGCAACTGGAATATCGATACGGAGGAAAAGAAATGAATGACGCGCTTCGGACCATGACCAATAACAATCCCGGGATACTTCGAAAGCCCATACTTTTTTCCTTGCTTCGGGCATTTATGCAGGGGCAGCCGTATTTCGTCATTCTGATGGTTATGCTCGAGCTCTTAAATCCCCTCTTAACCCCCGGTCTTTCTGTAAACTACTTCCGGCTCTGGCTCTATGTCGGCTGGCTCGCTGCAGCTCTTCTGCTGTTATTCCTGTTTTCCCGGGTCGCCTATGCCGCAGAGTCTTCGATGGCATACAGCGTAGGGGCAGAGGGACGGCTTTCATTGGGAGATCATCTGCGCACCCTTTCCATGGGATTCTTCAAGGGTCGGGATCCCGGAGATATCACCGCGTTAATGCTCCAGGACTACACCAACGTGGAAATGCTGCTTAGCCATATCCTCCTGGATGCTATCAGCGCATTGATGCTCCCGGCGGTCTTCCTCATTGCCCTGATTCCTTATGACTGGCGGATGGCGCTCATTACCCTTGTGCCGATCCCCTTGGCAATTGTGACCGCGATTCTGGCCCGGGTGGTCGTTTACCGAAAAGGGGCCGAGCAGATCGCCTCAAAGAATGCGGCGAGTTCCCGGATGCTCGAGTACCTTGACGGTATGAAAAACATTAAATCCCATAATCTCCAGGGGAAGAAGTTCACCAGGCTCAAGGCATCGTTTGAGCGGCTTCGCAAGGACAGCATCGTCCTGGAGGGGATAGCAGGTCCCGCAGTGATTATCGGGGTCTGGTTCTTGAATGCCGGTATCGCCCTCATCATGATCTCGGGTATCTCCTTCCTGCTCCAGGGAACGCTTTCGGTACCGGTGTTCCTCTTTTTCCTCATCATCGGCACGCGAATGTACGACCCCCTGAGCCGGGTGATGATCAGTTTCGCCGAAATGAGCTATTTTTCGGTTTCCCTGGGCCGGATAACGGAAATCCTCAAGACCAAGGCCTTGGCGGAACCCGAAACCTCGGAAGAACTTCTTCAGCACGATATTGAATTTGAAAACGTATCGTTCCGGTATCACGATACCGATGTATTGCAGGATGTGAGCTTCCGCCTCGAAGAAAACAGCATGACTGCGCTGGTAGGCCCTTCAGGATCGGGGAAAACCACCATTACCCGGCTCATTGCCCGCTTCTGGGACGTGAATCAGGGGGCCATCAAGATCGGCGGAAAACCCATCGCCAGCTACGCCAGCGACGAATTATTATCAAAAATCAGCATGGTGTTTCAGGATGTGTATCTCTTTAATGACTCCATCCTGGCGAACATCAAGGTGGGCAAGGCCGATGCAACCATGGATGAGGTTATCGCCGCAGCAAAAAAAGCCCGTTGTCATGAGTTCATCGAAGCCTTTGATGACGGTTATGACACCATGGTCGGGGAGGGCGGCGCGACGCTTTCCGGGGGAGAGAAACAGCGCATCTCCATCGCCCGGGCCATTCTCAAAAATGCCCCCATCGTGTTGCTCGACGAAGCTACGGCGTCCCTCGATCCTGAAAACGAACACTATATTCAGGACGCTATCGGCGAATTGATTCGGGGCCGGACGCTTATTGTGATCGCACACCGTTTGAGTACGGTGACCAAAGCGGACCAGATCCTCGTCCTGGAAAACAGCACACTCATTCAAAACGGCACCCACGAAGAATTGCTGAGCGAGGTGAACGGCCTGTATGCCCGGATGTGGCACGAGCAGGAAAAAGCCCATTCATGGAAACTGGGGACCAACAACGGTTCGAGAACCGCCGCCGTTGGCTCGATTAGGCAGTAGGAGCGTTCTGGGTTGCCCCGTCGAATATGCGGGCACTGACGATTACATCGGGATATGATGCGGAATATGTCGACGGAATCCTTGCACTCATCAGAGCGCTTGATTTGGCCATTCTGGTTATTACCACCATCGTGGGCGCAGTGCTCAGTTCATTTATCGTCCGCAGCATGGTAGATAAGCATTTTGTGAGTCGATTGGGCCTCATTCATTGTCAATATCCGGGGCTGCATCTTCGGAGTTGCGGATCTCCCTCTGAATCCCGTTAATAAAATCTTCGAGGTTCAACCCACCCCGTTCTGCTATCATCCCAAGGGTTGCCATCGACGACATCGTTTTGAACAGGATTGGATTTTTAAGCTTTTTGAATTTCGGCGTGAGGCTGATCAAATAATCTTTGACCAATGGATGCGCAGCAAGCAGTTCAGAGAGTCTGGTATCGGCAGACAGTTCTCCGGGGTTCCCCGCAGTACGTGCTCCGGCAGGCTCATCGACGGTATCTGCGATTGTACCCGCCCCAGCTGATTCATTATCCCAATTCAATAGCCTCTGAGTACCGCTCAGGCTGCGGATCCGCGTTACATCCTGCATCATTTCCAGAGTTCCCCGGTACGCACCGTTTTCATCCCTGACAGCGGTGTACAGGATGTATAAAAACTTTCCCCCCAGCTCCAGCCAGAATTCCGCTGTTGAATGGGTACCCGCTTTAAATGCTTTGAGGATCCGTTCCACGGTATCCACGCTTTCACGTGGATGGCAATTTTGCACCGCGCGCCCGATCACACCCGGGCTCCGGGGAAAGACCCGCTCTGTTGTATCGCTGTAAAAACGGACGATATCGTTTTCATCAACAAAGGAAAAATCGACGG
Organism: Salinispira pacifica; assembly: GCF_000507245.1. Taxonomy (GTDB): domain Bacteria; phylum Spirochaetota; class Spirochaetia; order DSM-27196; family Salinispiraceae; genus Salinispira; species Salinispira pacifica. The sequence continues at coordinate 652,718 of NC_023035.1, forward strand.
GCATATGCCGATACATCAGATTAATCTGCTCCAGGGTGAGTTTTCCCCTGCTGACATCCAGCTCTCCCCGCTTATCATCAGCGATTCCCACTCCGTGCCGCTGAAGTATCGCCGCGAGATCTGCAGCCAGACTCATGCTTTCGGCGGAGGTGCTGACTGATGAATAAGGCAGGGATTCTGACTGGGCGGTAATCTGCGGCCCCGGAGGAGGGGTGCTGATCAGTGCATATCCGATTTCTTCGTCGCTGCTCCTCATCATTAAAAACTCCTTTTCAGAGATGAGTTTCAGTGATGTCGGATACAATACTTCCCGTTCCTTATCGATGATGTCACGGACGAGTTCAATCACCTGATCCTGGTGCTCGAGAAATTCCGCCTGTTTTTCGCTGTCCAGTAGTATCCGCCCTTTTTTAATGCTGTCCCGCACGCCGTTGTCGAATGTCCACATGATCCGCGATGGCCGGTCGAAGCCCTTCTGTTCCAATAGCGGGAAGAGCTGATTTTGCTTGCGGGCGAAATGGGTGTTTATTGTTTCAAGTTTTTCGTACACGATGAGCCAGGGGTTGATAATGAATTTACCCGAGCGTAACGCTTCCATGCTCTCTAACAGGCTTTCGAACTCCTGGCATTCATCGAGATAGGCTTTGATCGGATGCCAGTCAGGTAGTCGCTCTTCGTGGTGTCTGAGAAACGGTTTAAAAAGCCGGATGATATCATCCATTTTTTCGGTAATGACATCGTCATCCACCCCCTCGGATTTGAGCTTCTGCTCGGCATAAGCGAATTCATCGACGGAAATTTCCGTAAACTCTCTGTGAAGTTCGTCTCTGGCGCTTTCCATGGAGATATACCCCGATACAAATTGCCGTTTGATGTTCATGATCGTCTCGATCCGGTCCATATCCAGCTCGAGGTGAGAATCCATGCTCCTACTTTCAGCTGGACGGTAGAACCAGGTATGAAATTCATCCGCGGATATTTCGATGCAGTGATGATCGAAACCCAAATTCTCCATGAACGGGTACAAGGGGGTCGGCTCGAATTCCTTGATCAGCAGCAGTCCTTCGTGTTCGTCCAGACCAAGCACGGTATTCCGCAACCGGTTATGGAATCCCACATCCTCATCCCGGCCGTCCATTTTCGTGTATTGGATATCGTTTCTCATTGGTGTCTCCTCATCAGCATCTATTACTAGAATACTACCAAAGTTAGGCTATGCTAACGGTAACATATGTTACGGTTGAGTATTTTTTTTGGAGACTCCCGCCGCATTCTTCTGCGGCGGGGTGTGGGATGCGATGCTCAGAGCTATTTCATCTGGAGAATCTGGTTGTACAGGTTCTCCAATTCGTCAACGATGCGAGGCGTGGGACGAAGAATTAGCGAGGACGGAATAATCGCCAGGTTGCCATGGAGACCGGCAGTGGTCCGCTCTATAACCGGATCGGCATTCATGATGTCCTCTGCACTGGTAATGGACATTGCGCCGAAAATAAAATCTGGATTCTCCGCAAGAATATACTCGGAGCTGAGAATGGGGGATTCACCAATTACGCCGTCAGCGATGTTTTCCACACCGATGCGCTTCAGGATTTCCCCTGCCAGGGTATCGGAGTCGAAGGCCATGATGGGTCCCACAGAATAGATAAAAGCACCTTTTAGCTCAAGGGGAGATGCGCTGAGGCGATTGGAAATCTCATTGAGCGCCTCAACTTTTTCCATCAGCAGATCCACGGATTTATCAACTCGATCGCTAAACAGGCCGAGCACCAAGGTGTTGTTCAAGATCGCAGAAATGGTATCTGGGCCGTGAATAAGAGCGGGTATTCCCATCTGTGCCAATTGCCCAACCAGATCGGCATTCATGCCATTCAGTAGTACCAGGTCCGGTTCGAGGGCTACAATCTGTTCGAAATTGGGCCGTGCCAGACTGCCGACGCTTGGGAGCTTTTGGGTATGATCTTCAGGCCAGATACCCGATCTCGAGGTTCCGATGCCGGCAATTGCTTCTTCACCGTTGATCAGGTAGAGGGCTTCAACCGCTCCGGCGGAGGTTATCACCACCCGATCATAGGCTCGCAGGTCAACTTTGTTGCCCATATGGTCACTGACGAACCAGGATCCGTCCAGCTCGCTGATTATCCAGGAACCTTCCGCCGAATCTCCCAACCAGTTATCATGAATGGTTTCCACCGGCGAAACCGCCGGTATTTCTCCCACGGTCGGCTCAGTCAGCTCCGTTTCGTGGGAGGTTTCTCCAGCTCCTCCGGCAAATAGCGGAAATACTATTGTAAAGGCCAGCATTAGCAGGCCGACGACCCGTACATTATTGTTGATCATTTCGTGATCCTCCTATCATTTTCGTGCGCATACTCAATCCTGCGCTTCAATTACCCGTTCAATAAGATCTACTGCGAGATTGTTGCCCCAGAATACGCCGTCCGGGCTCAATCTGCGGGCCCCATCATCATCTGAGCGAGAAAGAAGCCCTGCTGATTCATACTCGGATAGAATGTTTTCTATAAACTCAAAGGACAGTCCGGAGAGAATCGATGCGATCTTTTCTGCATGGTAGTTTCCGAATTGTAAAAGTCCAATGAGCAGATTGTATCGGTCCGCTTCCTGCTTCGGCGGGGAAATCATGGTTCGTTCAGCATCCATATGGTAGACCCGGTGGCCCATAACGCGCCCTCCCGCACCGTTTCCCAGGGGCAGCAGGTCGCAATTTTGATACCTGATATCGATATAGCGGTACGAATCACGTCCCGGTTTGACAATTTTGGTAAGCTCTAACAGCTCATACCCCTGGGCGAGCATACTTTCGTAGAAGCGGTTGTGCATCTGGCGGTCGTACTCGTCGGTCTTTTCGAAAAGAAGTCGTCCCGAATCGATGTCGTTACTCAAGGTTGAACCGGGGTGAATCATAAGTGAATAGAAACTGATGCTGTCGATGTCTAATTCGCGGATATACTGAATATCTCGTTCCAGGTGTTCCTGGCTCTGACCGGGCCAGCTATAAATAAGATCAATTGCAACTGTCCCGTCGAACCGGCCCCGGATCGTTTCGAATTTTCTTCTCGCCCACGCGCCGTCGCCGCTTCGCCCAAGCATTTTCCGGCCATTGTCGGTGAAGCTCTGAATTCCAATGCTTAGTCGGTTGACGCCACAGTCACTAAAAATCCTTAATTTTTCATCTGTTAAATTGTGTAGCGTGGATTCGACTGTCCACTCATGCCCCGGGGCCAGCTCAAGGCTCTTGCGAATCAGCGGATACAGTTGTGAAGTATCGTGATTTGAGAGCACCGAGGGGGTTCCGCCGCCGAAATAGAGCACATCGAAAGGCCGTGACCGTACATACGGGGTGTGAGAAATCGATGAAAAAACCGTGTTCAGATGTCTGGCGTAGGCGTGCAGATTCTCTCCGGTGGATTGCTCGCGACGCATATTGCAGAAGCTACAGATTCGATCGCAGTAAGGGAGATGAAGATATAGCCCCCGCGGGTGATCTTCAGGAATCATGGCCAGCAGATCGGTAAATTGAAGACTGTTTGCCATTGCGGCTTTCATTTCCGTGCTCGACGATTCCCGGGGCAAGGTACGGTTCGGGGGACCCCCGGATTTCCCCTGTTTATTCTCTAGCGCTTTGCTTACTGCGGCCTGGGTATCATGATGGCTTCGGAATCGACCATTCATTTTCATGGGATTTCTCCTATCTTGACTCCGGGAACTGCCGCTGGTGTAGGTGGGGAGGCATTGGGGTTACACCGGTTCCTGCGGGGAAGAACGAAGGGTATGCCGTTCTCATCCCGGCTGACATAGGCATCAATGCCATATACCGTGGCGATTACTTCAGCCGTCATGGTTTCCCCAGGAAGTCCGTTTCTGAAGACAACGCCCTCATGCATAAATACCACGCGATCGCAGAATGCTGCAGCGAGATTCAGATCATGAAGCACCGCGGCAACTGTGGTTCCATTGGCAGCGCGCTTTCGAACCAGCTCCATAATTTCCACCGAATGATGCATGTCCAGATTCGCCGTCGCCTCGTCGAGAAGAAGAATACCGCTTTCCTGGCAAAGGGCTCGGGCCAGCAGAACCTTCTGAAATTCTCCTCCAGAGAGGCAATGGCAGTGCCGGTCTGCGAACTTGACCAGATCCAGGGACTCCATTACTGCTTTTGCAATCTGGTAATCATGGGCCGAGAATCCGGCCCAGCGGTTCGCAATATGAGGTATTCGCCCCAGGAGAACCATTTCCTTTACCTTCAGCGACTGGCCGCCCCCGGATTTCTGGGGGACCAGGCTCACTCGTTTGGCGATCTCCCCGCTCTTGATGTTGGTGTGGGGGATGCCGTCGTATGTGATTTCGCCTTGATCGGGTTTCAGGAAGAGCTGGATGTTCTTCAACAAGGTTGTTTTCCCCGAGCCGTTGGGCCCGAGGATGCCGAGTACCTGCCCGGGGCGAATGTCCAAATCGACGCCGTTGAGTATGTTTTTGTGATGATGGGTTTCTCCATCAGCATAGGCATAATGGAGTTTCGACGCAATCACCATCACATAACCGCCCGATTTTGCTTGATAGCCAGATAAATAAAGACTGGTGCGCCGAAGAACGCTGTAACTGCGCCGATAGGAATTTCCACCGGCGCTAAGACCGTGCGGGCTGCGGTATCTGCCAGAAGGAGAAACAATCCTCCGGCCAGCGATGTCACCCCCAGGAGTTTGGTATTGCTGTAACCGACTACGAGGCGCATGGTATGGGGAATTATGAGGCCGACAAAACCGATCATCCCGCTGAAGGCAACGGAAAAGCTGACCACCAGGCAAGAGACAAGCAGCAATCGTTTTTTGAGTCGGCCGACATCGATTCCCAAAGAGTGGGCTTCCTCATCTCCGGTCATCAGCGCGTCCAACTCGTGTCGGTGGTAAAAAAAGTAGATTAGGGATGCAAGCAACGGGACGGTAAGCAAGGCGATCTTTAACCAACTTGCCCCTCCCAGGTAGCCCATGGTCCATACGATAATCCGGTAACTATCCTCCCCGATGGCATACATGGCAAAGCTGGTGAAAGCGCCAAGGAATGCAGATACTGCAACACCGATTATCAGGAGGCTGGTTATTCTGGTCTGCCCGCCATTCATCGCCAACCGGAATATCAGGAAGGTTGTCGAAACTGATACCACGAATGCGAATATGCCGTAGAAAATCGTCGGTAGGCCTAGAAGAAAGGCGGTAACGGCACCGGCGACAGCGGACGCGCTGATACCGATGATGTATGGATCTGCAAGAGGATTATGAAAAACCGCCTGGACAACGGTACCCGAGGATGAGAGCATCATACCGATGAGAATAGCCATGGCGATCCGCGGTAACCGAACGCTCCAAATAATTGTTGAGTAATATGCAGGCAGGTCAGAGGAACGACGCACCATGGTTTTCACTACATCGTTCATGGAAATCGAAACCGATCCGATGCCGGTGCTGACCAACGCAATGAAGGCAATGGCGAGCGCGAGCATGAGAATCCCGCTTTTGCTGTCAACCCGAATTGCTTCAGAAAATTGCCGTCGCGGCCAGGAGAATACCCGGATATTCCGGCGACCGCGTGCTTCAGAAACGGCTCTAATCTCCTCACTCATGCTGCCTGCCATTGTTAAGGATTGGCGCGAGAATTTCTCTTACCGAAGTCAGGGCGTTTGCGCAATCATCTTCATTGGGATGACGTGCGGCTTCCTGGTGTCTCGCCATCCGCTCCTCGGTCATGGCATGGGGATGATCTGCAGGAAAATTTTTGAACATCTCAGTAAGCCGGGGATCGATTTTCCCCATACACAAAAATTCTCCGAGAAACTTGTTGTTGCGCTCAACCAGCTCACGGATCCTGGTGCGTACATCATCTGCATGGTTCGAATCGGGATAGGCCCCAAGGGTTCCGAAGACACCGATCTTTTTCCCGCGAATCGATTCAAGGACCTCAACGGCTTCGGCGTTTGCTGATCCTTTATCAACCCAGAAGCCCCATAGGATCCATGCATATCCTTCAGTATCAAATTCGTCGCTTGCGGATGCAATATCTGCATGGGGTGTCAACCCTCTATGGATTGCCTCGGCCACTGTTTTGGTGTTGCCGGTTTTGGATGAATAGATGATGAGCCCTTTGTGCATAGCCCCTCCTGAAAATAGTGACTAGTTATCGAGCGTTAACAAAGTTAGTCAACACTAACTATAGATTCAATGAGTGTCAACCTGATGCTATAAGCGTATGAGAAAAAAACGCCTCATTGCCAAGGGGCACAATCCCTTTTTCAGGCGGGGAGAATGCTGCTATACTGATTTATCCAATTACGCGGGTATTCAGATACCCTGAAACACCACCAGCGATCCCATAAGTCCCGCAGAGGAAAGAACATAAAAATAAACTGCGCAGATCAGCCAGAACCCAATTGCGAAACCGGCGTCGATTCGATGGAAGGTCATCTTCCGGTAATACGTCCTGTTTTCCGGCCAGGCGAAACCCCGGGCGTCCATAGCCAGAGCGCTGCGTTCGGCCCGTCGTATTGCGCCGGATAGAAGGGGCACTGAGTACATTCGCAGTTTGTCGCCGAAGGTCTTGATTCCCTTTCGCGCGCTGACGCCCCGGATGCGATGGGCATGTTCTATCACCTTGAGTTCGCTTTGTATGAATGGGATAAAGCGCAGCGCCGTCATCGTTCCGTACCCGATCTTCACCGGTAGTTTCCACTGTTGTACCAGAGCCCGGATAAAGTCGGTGAAATCGCTGGTGAGGGTGAAGAGGAGCGAAAGAGAAATAAGGCTGATGATTCTCAATCCCGTCGCGAAACCGAACATCAGACCGGCTTCGTAGATCCTGATTGATCGCCATTGGAGAACCAACGGACTGTGATTCACCAGCTCCTGCCGTACGACCAGGGGATACAATATCGCATAGCCCGTAAAAAGCAAGAGCATCGGCAGTCCGATCTTTGCCAAGCGCTTTACCGGTACCCTTCCGCCGATAATCAGGAGGGCGGTGGTGAACACCAGCATTCCGAGGGGAGACCAGGGATCGGTGGTCAATGCGGTGAAAAGGACCACCGGAGCAACGGCGATGATTTTCGTCAGCGGATTAAGCCTGGCCAGCATCGCTGTTCTCGTTCCGGTACTCATTCGAGGGTCTCCGTTTCAATGACGGCGCTGGACTCAAGCTTTCGATCATCAGCATCGATTTTCCGTTCGATGGTTTTTGCGATACGGACCAGAGCCGGGACTTCCAGATTTGCCTCCCGAAGGATAGGCTGATGCTCGAATAATTCGCTCGGTGGACCGTTAAAGGTGATCTGCCCCTGGTTAAGGACCATGATCCTGTGGGCGAACTCGTGAATCAGCCCCAGGTCATGGCTGATCATGATGACGGTCCGTCGGTCGCTCTCATTTAGTTCACGCAATAGATTCATGATTTCCCGGGAGTTCGCATAATCCTGACCGAATGTCGGCTCATCGAGGATAAGGACTTCCTGACCGAGCCCGAGCATCGTAGCGATGCTGAGCCTTCGCTTCTGACCGTGGCTGAGGGTGAACGGGGAATCATCCCTGTGTCCTCCGAGGTGGAATCTCTCGAGTACATCCTCAGTGATCGATTTGACCTCCGATTCCGGGAGGTCGAGAAGCCGTAATCCGAAGGCCACTTCATCAAATACCTTCGAAGTAACGAACTGGTGTTCAGGGTTCTGGAACACGAATCCCGCCCGGCGGGAGAATTCCCGGGGACTATACGTACCGATCTGCCTGCCGTCGAAGAGAACGCTGCCGGCGAAGTCGTCATGAAGACCCATCAGGATTCGGGCCAGGGTGGATTTTCCCGCCCCATTGCTCCCGGCGATTGCGAGGAATTCCCCCCGCATGATATCGAAGGAAAGATCGGAAAGTACGGGTGTATCGCCGTAAGAGAACGACAGATCGGTTGCTGCGAAAATTTCCTCAGCTTCATCGGTACCGGGACTTATAGCCAGAGTTTCATCAGGAAAAATTCGGGGTAATGGAATCTCTGTGGGAGCAAGATTACTTGCTTCGTCTGTCGCAATGGGGAAATCGCCTTCAAATCCCAGTTCGTGGGCCAACCTGCTGATTTGCCGGAATGCCGTTTGGTGTGTTCAGAGGATGATTTTGAGTGCAGATTCTCCTTGTGAAATACCGCTGTGGGCTATATAATCAAAAACAAACACATAAGAACATAAAATGATCAAAAAAAGATCAGGTGAGTGAATGAGGTTCGGCTTCCGGTCTCCATACGCAAAGACTGATTGCCGATCCCGGAGATTGTATGAAAACAGAGAAATCCGCAGTACAAGAGTTTGATATTGCCATAGTGGGCTCGGGAGTGAGCGGGTCCGCCATAGCCCGGAGGCTGGCCGTGTACGATGTGCGGGTGGCCCTGCTGGAGAAGGATGCCGATGTGTCCTTCGGTACATCCAAGGCGAATTCGGGGATTATCCACGGCGGGTTCCATCATAATGCACGGCATTTGAAATCCAGGCTGGAGATCCAGGGGAATGCCATGTTTTCCCAGCTGCATCGGGAACTGGGGTTTCCTTTCCGGAGAAGCGGGATTGTGGTGGCCGCATTTAATCAGGAACAGATGACCACCGCCGAGCATCTCTACCGTCAGGGGGTGGAGAATGAGTCCCCGGGTATCGAGCTGTGCGGAGCAGAGCGGATTAAGGAACTTGAACCCAAGCTTCATTCCGATGTAATCGGCGGTCTTTATGCGCCGGTGGGGGGAATTATTGAGCCCTACCGCTTTGTATTCTCACTGGTGGAGAGCGCCCAGCAGAACGGAGTGGAGCTGTTTCGTCAGTTCAAGGTTGAGCAGGGTGAGCGTCAGGGCGGAAAATACCGGATCAGGTCTGAGGACGGACGGGAGATACGCTCGGAGTTTGTGGTGAATGCCGCGGGGCTCTTTGCCGACGAGGTGTCCCGGATGTTTTCGGCGGAGGAGTACCGCATTACTCCACGGAAGGGTGAATATCATCTTCTGGACCGCCGTACCAATGCCTGCCCCCAGAAAGTGGTGTTTCCCGTGCCCACCCCGGTTTCCAAGGGGATGCTGGTCATCCCCACGGTGGAGGGAACCGTGCTCATCGGCCCCACCGCACACGAGATAGATGACAAACAGGATGTATCCACCAGCAGAGAGCGGATGGACGGAATTATTGCATCCGCGAAGCAGCTGGTCCCCTCGGTATCGGCTGCTGATATTATCAGTTCCTTCAGCGGCTTGCGGCCGGTGCTTCCGGGAAATGATTTCCGGATAGAGGAATCGGAAGCCTGTCCCGGATTTATTCATGTGGCGGGAATTCAGAGTCCGGGTCTGACTGCAACCCCGGCCATCGCCGAGTACGTGAAGGATCTGCTGAAAGCCGCCGGATGCAATCTCACGGAAAAACGGGTGTTTCATCCCGCCCTTCCTCCGGTGGAGCGCACCAGGGTAATGGAGCCGGAAAAGCTCACAAAGCTCTGGGAAGAGAATCCCCGGTCGGCCAATGTGGTGTGCCGCTGTGAAACGGTGAGCCGGGCGGAGATCGACCAGGCAATAGAAGCAGGCCACCACACCCTGGACGGGATCAAGTTTTACAGCCGTGCCGGGGCCGGCAGATGCCAGGGAGCATTCTGCGTACCCCGCATCCTGGACGTAATAGCCGAACAGACTGAGGCAAAGGTCACGGAGGTGAGCAAACGGGGGCCCGGCAGCGAGATCGTCAAAGACACCCTCCCGGGCACAGCAGACGATCCCGCCCATTCACCGGAAGAATCACCGGAAAAATCCCCCGGGCCCCGGCCCGAAGACGCTGAGGTCCCCGCATCAGTGGACCTTCTCGTTGTGGGAGGCGGCGCAGCAGGCATGGCCGCCGCCTCGGGAGTGAGCCGTGAAGGGTTTCAGGCGCTGATCGTTGACCGGGAAAATCATCTGGGGGGTGTACTCAGACAGTGCATCCATAACGGTTTCGGCCTCCACGAGTTCAGGGAGGAGCTTACCGGACCGGAATACGCCGAACGCTGGATGAAGACCGTACACGAGGCGGGCGTGAAGGTGCTCCTGGAAACCACCGTGGTGGATATCCGCCGGGAGAATGACGGATTTGTTACCAGTCTCCTTTCCCGGGCCCACGGTCCCAGGGAGATCAGGTCCCGGGCGGTATCTTTGGCAATGGGAAGCAGGGAGCGCAACCGGGGAAGTATCCAGATTCCCGGCACCCGGCCAGCGGGGGTGATGACCGCCGGCGCAGCCCAGAGGCTGATCAACGTTGAAGGCTATATTCCCGGAAAGAAGGCGGTAATTATCGGCAGCGGCGATATCGGCCTGATCATGGCCCGCCGATTGAAGATGATCGGCTGCGATGTTGAAGCGGTCATAGAAATTCAGCCCATCCCCTCGGGAATCAACCGCAACATCGTTCAGTGTCTGGAGGACTTTTCCATCCCCCTCTATCTGGGACATGTGGTCACTGAAATTCAGGGGAAAAACCGGGTGGAAGGGGTGCATGTGGCTCCCCTGGAAAACGGTGTGCTCAGATCGGATAAAGCCTTTCATCTGGAATGCGACACCCTGCTTCTCTCGGTGGGGCTGGTGCCGGAGAACGAGCTTTCCCGGGAACTGGGGGTTGAACTCCATGCCCAGACCTCAGGGCCCGTGGTGGATTCCCGGCTCATGACCAATATTCCCGGGGTGTTTGCCTCAGGAAATGTGCTTCACATTCATGATCTGGTGGATTATGTGGCGGAAGAAAGCAGCCGCTGCAGCAAGGCCATTGTGGAGTATCTTCAGGGGAAGACCCCCGGCAATGAGGTTCGGCTGAAGGCCGGCAGCAACGTGCGCTATCTGGCTCCTGGGAGAATTTCTGTGGAAGATACCAACCGGGTGTACCTGCGCTCCATGATTGCGAAGGTGGGAGCAAAAATCCAGATCCGGGGGGACGGGGAACTGCTGAAAGAGATGAAAAAGCCCCATGTTCAGCCTTCGGAAATGATCAGTATCAATGTAAACGGCGGTGATATGAAGGATTACCGCACAATAGAGGTGTCGATTATATGATTGCAGAAAATCAACGGCTTATTAAGCTTCGGACCCGGGAAGATGAACTTACCTGCATCGTGTGCCCCATAGGCTGCAGAATGCGGATTACCCCCGAAGACGGAGATTTGAAAGTTGAGGGGAACCGCTGCAAACGGGGCGAAATCTATGCACGGGAAGAGTTCAGCGATCCCCGTCGAATTGTCACCGCCACCTGCGCTCTCACCGGCGGGGAAGCACGACGGCTCTCGGTGAAAAGTAGCAGCGGAGTTCCCGTGGACCAGATTCCCCGGTTTCTGAACGCTCTCTACGAATTGAGAATTCCCGCACCGGTGAAATCAGGTGATATAATTGCAGAGAATCTCGGAAACAGCGGCGTGGACCTGGTGTCCACCATGACGGTGAATGCGGTAGCGAAGTAAACGGGTAAATCACTTCCCCCGGGGAAAAGGAAGGTATATATGTACATTATTGCGCTCGATCAGGGTACCACCAGCTCCAGGGCCATCATTTTCGATGAACGCGGCGGCATAAGGGGAATGGTTCAGAAGGAATTCAATCAGATCTATCCCAAGCCGGGCTGGGTGGAGCACGATCCACGGGAAATCTGGAATTCCCAGGAAGAGGTTATGCACGGAGTACTCCGGAACAGCGGCATTACCCCTGATCAGGTGCAGGCCATCGGAATTACCAATCAGCGGGAAACAACCATTCTCTGGAACCGGGAAACCGGAGAGCCGATTCACAATGCCATTGTGTGGCAGTGCCGGCGAACCGCCGAGATCTGCAAGAAGCTCCGGGATGCGGGCCATGAGGAAACGGTAATGAAAAAGACCGGTCTTCTCCTGGATCCCTATTTCAGCGGAACCAAAATTAAATGGATGCTGGATAATGTATCCGGCGCACGGGAACTGGCGGATGCGGGGAAGCTGGCCTTCGGGACGGTGGACTCCTGGCTTTTGTGGAATTTGACCGGGGGGGAGGTGCACGCAACCGATGTGACCAACGCCGCCCGGACCATGCTCTTTAACATCCACACCCTTGAATGGGACCGGGATATGCTTGAGCTTCTGAATATCCCCGAATCCCTTCTCCCGGAAATCGTACCCAGCAGCGGAACCGTGGGGCACACGGTATTCCCCGGGGGAAAAAAGATCCCCATTGCGGGTATTGCCGGGGACCAGCACGCCGCCCTGTTTGGCCAGGCCTGCTTCACTCCGGGCATGCTGAAAAACACCTACGGCACCGGCTGTTTTCTCCTTGCCAACACCGGGCCCGAGCCCATTTCCAGCAAGAACCGGCTGCTCACCACTCCAGGATGGGAGCTTGCCAGTCATGATACCGCCTACGCCATGGAGGGCAGTATTTTCATCGGAGGTGCGGCCATTCAGTGGCTCCGGGATTCCCTGAAACTGATTGCCAACGCCGCAGAAAGCGAACAGTTCGCCACCCAGGAAAAGGATTCAAACGGAGTGTATGTGGTGCCCGCCTTCGTGGGGCTGGGAGCCCCCTATTGGGACAGTTACGCCCGGGGCGGCATGTTCGGGCTCACCGCAGGATCAAACCGGAACCATATTATCCGGGCAACCCTGGAATCCATTGCCTACCAGAGCAGGGATGTGGTGGAAGCGATGATCAAGGACGGCCTGGGGGAAGACCGGATGAAGGCCATCCGGGTGGACGGCGGGGCAAGCGCCAACAATTTCCTCATGCAGTTTCAGGCTGATATTCTGGGAACTCCGGTTGAACGGCCCAAGGTGTCCGAAACCACCGCCCTGGGCGCAGCATATCTTGCAGGGCTTGGCACCGGCATGTGGGACAGCCTATCCCAGATCGAAAAAATCTGGCAGATTGACCGCCGGTTTGAACCCCGGATGAACGCCGATCGGCGGGAAGAACTGTATGCCGGCTGGCAGGAAGCGGTAACCCGGGTACGGGGTTGGGAAAAATAATCCCCCAAGCCCGGCCGGAAGTGCTGAGAGGGCCGCCCCGGCCCTACCTGCTGCTTCTCTGTGTCCTGCTGCCCGGCCCGGCGACTGATTTCACGTCCATAGGGGGCTTCCGCCGGGTCTCCGGCTGTTCGGATCTCATGCGGCCGTTCAGGAGTTCATTTTTCTGATCTGTTTCAGCAGTTCGGGGTCGGATTTGTGGGCGGATATGGGTTCCCCGGATGCCGAATGTTTCGCTTCAAGATGCTCTTCCAGGATTTTCTTCACTCTGGGGCCGCAGAATGCCCCCTGGCAACCTCCCATGCCCGCCCGGGTTCGGCGTTTTACCGCATCCATTGAGTCCACGGGAATGGGCCGGGAAAGGGCATCCATTATGGTTGCTTCCCGAACCTGTTCGCATCTGCACACAATCCGTTGGGGATTTCCCGGATCGTAGTTCACCTGTTCCTTGATATCCTGAAACGGCTGCAGCGGCCCCGGCATGGTGATGGGCTCCCGGCGTTCCGGCGGTGAAGATGCCCCGGCAGAAATTACGCCGTCCTCTTTCAGCATCTCTATGAGCATGTCCGCGATGGCCGGGGCGGCGGTGAGACCCGGCGATTCGATGCCTGCCGCCTGGTAACTTCCCGGGACGGCCCCCTTTCTGATAATAAAATCCCGGTTGGCGGGCATGGGCCGAATGCCGCTGTATGTGCGGATTGCATGGTTCAGGTTGATATCCGGTACGGAACGCAGCCCGGTGCGGATAATATGCCGGATGCTCTCAAAGTCGGTGCTCCGGTCCAGGGGATCGTCGATCTCCTGGGCGTCGGGCCCCACCAGCAGATTACCCCAGGTGGTGGGGGTTACCAGAATGCCTTTGGAGGCGGGAGTGGGGCACTGAAATATAACCGAGCTGAGCCCCCGGGACGCACCCCGCTGAAAGACCACGTACTGCCCCTTTTTGGGGATAATCTCCACATTTTCTTCGCCGAACATCCGGGAAATTTCTCCGGAAAACACCCCTGCGGCGTTAATTACAACGGATGCCCTGAACTGCCCTGCGGAAGTGCCGATGGAGAACCCGTCTCCGGTTTGTTCTATGTTCTGCACTTCACTGTGAAGGCACAGATCGGTTCCTTCCTTCACTGCCGTTTCTGCAAATGCGATGGCCGCTTCGTAGGGGCTGACGATGCCGGCACCGGGACTGTAGAGGGCTGCTGCGGCCTCTTCGCTGATCCGGTGCTCCCTGCGCCGCAACTCCTTCCCCGGGATGATTTCCAGTCCTTCCACACCGTTGAGCCTGCCGTTGTTCCGTATCTGTGAAAGGGTTTCTTCTTCCTCTTCGTTGAAGGCCAGCACATACGAGCCGCAGCGATTAAATGGAAATCCCAGCTGTTCGCTCAAATCGTCGAACTGTATGTTCCCCGCCAGGGAAAGCCTGCTTTTCAGGGTACCGTGCTTTGCCGCATATCCGCCGTGTACGATGCCGCTGTTGGCCTTGGTGGCGCCTCCGCCCACATCTTCGCTGCGCTCCAGAAGGAGGACCTTCACCGAATATGAGGCGAGTTTGTAGGCAAGGGCGGTGCCTGCAATTCCTGCACCGATGATTGCAATATCATAGTGATCTTTTTTGTTCATATGTGATTAAAAATATAATATATTTGCATGTATGTGTCCATAATGATCGGTTTGACCCGGACAAACCGATGGGATACAATCTGAAGTAATCAAAAACGTACATACAGATTGAGAGAGCACATGGCCAAAGAGGACTATAAAGATTTTCCTGCCGAACGGCGGAACAAGGTTGTGGAGATCGTCACCAACGAGGGCAGTATTCGGGTGGGAGATCTTGCCCGCATGCTGGATGTTTCGGAAATCACCATACGCCGGGACCTGGACCATCTCCAATCCCGGGGCAAACTTGAGCGAACCCACGGAGGGGCGGTTTCAAATACCAGGCTTCAGATCGAATCGGACTTTCGGCAGAAGCGCCAAACCAATCAAACCATCAAGCAGGAGCTCGCCCGTACGGTGCTGGAATTTGTGAATCCAGGAGATACCCTCTTTGTGAACTCCGGAACCACAATGCTGGAAACCCTCTGTGAAATCAGCGCCCTCCCGATCACCATATTCACCAACAACGGCGGCCTGGATGACCGAATAACCTACGGACAGGCTGAATTGAATTTCCTTGGCGGTACATTCCGTCAGCAGAGCCATGCCCTGGTGGGGCCCCTCACCATGCAGGCCCTTTCAAATATCAATGCCGGAAAGTCCATTCTGGGTGTTGACGGTTTTTCCATCTCCGGAGGCCTTACTTCGCCGAACATGATGGAAGCGGAAGTAACCCGGAAAATGATCGATAGAACCAGAGGTGAGGTGATCCTGGTAGCCGACCATTCCAAAATCGGGGTGATCTCCAGCTTCTTTATCAGCCAGGCCGACCGCATAGATATTCTGGTGTGCGATGATCAAATTCCCGGCGAATATCTCAGAGAGCTGGAATCAGCGGATATCAGAGTAATTATCGCAGGACAGAATTAGCCGGATCCATATTCTGCAGCCGCGGGCGGCTGCAGGCGTCTCAACCATGTAACCGTCACTGCGTTAAGCTGGCATGAGTTTTTGCGAATGTCTAAACCATGACAGTAGACAAATGAGTCTCACGCGATTTGAGATGTTGCTTTTTCAATTAAGTACGTGCTTCTATCCTTTTACTTCATCTGCAATTTTTATCATTGAGTTCCTCCGATATTTTTTATGTCAACATAACACAATATTTCCCCGAACAATTGTGAACAAGGTGATGCATAATACATGACTATTGTAGTATACTTTAGAGTCGGTAAATTTGTATCACCTTGAGGAATCCTGATGAAATCGTTGAAGAATTACGCCTTCTTTCTCATATTGTTTGCGCCGCTTGTATTCGGCATTTTTTCCGCACTGGTAAAGTACGCCGGACCTGATCCAATCATTCAAATGAATATGCAGCAGATGCAGGAACTGGATCTGCAGATTCAGGAGCTGGGGCAGGTTACGTCAGGGGCAGCCATATCTGATGAGACCAGCCGGGAGCTGGAGTCCCTCCGCAGCGAGTACGATACGATACACCGGTCGGTGGTGCTTCGCCGCAGCGAAAGAATTAAATGGGTTGCCTTTATTGCTGTGATGATTTTCATCGTGGGGGCGGTTGTTCTCCTGCCTGGAATATCCAAAGACAGAAAAGATCAAGGAGCTCCCGATCAAACAGCTGAGACCGGGGGCGTTATAACTCCGTCGGGATCAGCAAACGGGGGAATCCAGGACCCATCAACACATTCTTTCGCTTCAACTGTGGATTGGAGCCCTCTCAAAGGCGGGGGAGCCAGTTTCAAGACTCACAGCCTTCGTTCTGCGGGGCAGAACGTATTGCTGCTTAAATCGTCCAATTATTTCAATCTGTTTTCCCTTGCCTTCGGAATACCGGCGGTTGTGCTGCTGCTTTTTGAATTCATTCCCGGAATTATTCTGGGCGATTTTACCGATGCCGCTTCGGTTTTTTCCTTTGCCTTCCGGGTGGATCCGACCCCCTATTTTTTCATCCTTCTCAGTGTGGGCTTGATGTTCCTGTTCAACAGTGTGACCCGGATTGATGCCGGCCAGGGCATACTCAATCTTGACGGGGAAAAACTTCCATTTGAATCCATTGCAGGTTTCCAGGTGGTCTCGGAGATGGTAAGTTCCAGAAATTCCGGATCCTTTCTCAGTCATGAATTGAATGTGATATTAACCGACGGCAGCAGGAAGAATCTGATGGATCATGGAGACTTGGATGCGCTGCTTCATGACGGCAGAAGAATCGCCGGGCTGGTAGGTGCGCCTCTCTGGGCGATGCAGTATGAGTGATGTGCGGCAGTGCTGAAGCGTAATGTGACCGAAGCATTTCAATTGTCCCGGCAGCCCGGCAGAATAATGGAGAATTTGCTGCCGGATCCCGGTGAGCTTTCCACATCCACATGCCCCCTGAGGACCTGGGTCGTCAGGCGGTAGGCGATGCTCAAGCCCAAACCGTCCCGTCCCTGGGACAGACGGGTGGTGTAAAAGGGGTCGAATACTCTTCCCAGGTTTTCGGCTTCGATTCCGGTTCCGAAGTCTTGTACCCAAATACTGATGTCTTTTAATCCGCTCTGTTCGGCTCCGATTATGATGGGGCCTGCCATGTTGTCTGCGGCATTATTATTTCCATACCCGTGAATCAGGGCGTTTTCCAGGAATATTTCAAGAATTTGTGCCAAAGCCCCTTTGTCAGTGCAGATGTGGAGATTTTCCTCAATCTGTAATTCCATTTGGTGCTGTTTCCAGCCGTTGTTGTGAACAACCATGTCACATACATCTCTGCATAGCTGAAGCAGATTGAAATGGCTTGAGGGTTCAACATGCCCGGCATCGATAAGATGTTGAAGACGGGATATGAGTCTGGACATCTGTTTGGCAGCTTTTAGAATATCCGAAAATCCATGATCCATTTGATCAAGCCGTGTGAGAAGCTGACTCTTGGAGAGACCCTCAGATACAGAGTTTTGAAGATTTTCCGTAATGCTTTTCAGGCTTGAGCTGATAGTGGTTATATTGCCAATGGGTGTACTCATCTCGTGTGCAATAATTGTGGAAAGAGGATTCAGTCCCAGGATTTTTTCTTTGAGAATAAGCTCCGAACGGAGACGGTTTTCTGTTTCCAGTGCATTCTCCAGTTCGGTATTTTTCCACTCCAATTGGGCTTGCTGCTTCTTGAACCGGATAATGAAGCGGACCATTGTGAAAAAGTTATTCAAATAGGGCCGGTATGCATTGAATTCAGGATCCGGATTTAATTCGGCAACAATTCCCGGATCCCCTTCTTCCCCGGGCTCAATCTGCAAAATACAATCGGCGGGAGGAGAGTCTATGTGCGGCTGCACCCTCCCGTTATCTTCTGCTTCCAACATACGTACTGATTGAATTGCCGGTAGGCTGCGTAATCCCCGGGTAATAAATTCGAAAATACTCTCCTGGTTCGGGAGGTTTATCAGCACTGACTGCATTACCAGGAGCTGACCGATGCCTGTGTTGTCAGACATCGGACCAGCCGATGCGGGTTAAATAATCTTCAGGTGAAATAAACAGGGGATTTTCAATAATCTCTCCGCCGGAAAGGATATAGGGATGAACCTGGAGTATCTCCATGATGGTTTTTCCGGAGAATTTTCCCGCATCGTATTGGCAGACAGTGGTAACAGGGTGCTCACGCTGAAGCAGGCTGACCCGGCTTTCATACTCGGTCAGACGATCTCCGCCGTCGATGGTTTCCACTTCCGGCAGCATATCGCCTATCACCCTGGCCGCCGGGTACCCCTCTTCTGTTGCTGTGAGGTAGAACTTTTTCAGCCGCTCCAGCATGGTATCCGGGTTAAAGGTACCGTTTTCAAAGTATGTCTCCCGGGGATCGGTGATGGATACAGCGGGACTGTCAGCCTCGTATCCCATACTATTCCCTGAAAACCAGGTCCTCAGCTGATCGGTTCCGATGGCGTCGGTGAAAAGGGAAATCTTTTCTCCGATGGAGCCTCCGCCTTTTATGAACTTCATTAATGCGGAGAGTCTCTCATCGGAGTCTGAATAAATCTGGCATACATGAAGGCCCGGTTCTCCGTGAAAATGTCCGAATCCAAGGTCAAAGTTGCGGGCAACGGTGCACATATAATTACCTTCTTACACATAAGTATAGCTTTGCTGGAGCTGCTTTTCAAATCAGCGGGGAGAGCACATGACTCAGCAGCCCAAAAACCATGCTCAGCGCCGGGCGAGAACAATCCGTTTTGCAACGATGGCGATTGCAAGAATGCCCAGAGCTATAAGTGCCGATATTTCCACCGCCTGATCCGGGGGCAGGTCGCTGCCGCTTCGTTTCAGCCAGATACCGAAAAAGGCCCAGATGAATACGGCAGTGAAACCGATATCGGCTCTTCGATGGATAATGAGCAGGCCGATTATCACCGCAACAGCCAGGACCGCAACCGTCCAGATTTGCGGATCCAGCCCGAATCCGTTCCAGTTCAGGGTCACCAGAAGGCTGGTGGCGTTGGCAATTACCGCTACGCTGAGCCAGCCCAGGTAGACGGAAAAGGGGAGGTGAACCCAGCGTATTTCATTGTGCTTTTCCGATGGGTCACTAAAGAGCGGCTGAGAGCCGCCGGGAAGGGTTGTTTGGGTATGATGCAGTCCCACCCCGAGTTTGAGATAAATAACCAGCAGCGATGCGAATAACAGTACAATAATGCCCAGGCTCAGGCCCACATAGAGATAATGCCAGGCAACGATCCACGCCGCATTGCTCAGGGAGCTGATCAGGAACCAGGGACCGATCCTCAGCATGTATTCGGCATTCTTTTTTACAATCACCCGGATGAGGGAATAGATCACGAATGCAAAAAGCAGTAAATAGATTACCCCCCATATGGAAAATGTGAGCCCCGCAGGTACAAAGAGGTTGGGGTACATATCGGAAATTTCCCCGGTATCATTTCCATTCAGAGGCAACAGAGTAGCCAGTGCGTTGAACACCAGGGCGACGATTAATGCTGCGGCGTTGACGACAGCCCAAAGCAGCTGCCGTGAATACGTACGTGTTTCAGCCATAGGAATCTCCTTCAGCGGTTTGGTATACTGTAAGCATAATTCATGGCCGGCGGTCTGTGTGCGAATTTTTTCCCGCTCAGGCTCCGCAGCACTTCTTGTATTTTTTTCCGCTGCCGCACGGGCAGGGATCATTCCGCCCCACTTTGGGCTGATCCCGTACATAGGTTTCTCTGGCAGGGTGGCCATCAACAAAGAACCACTTCCCGTCGGACTTTTCGAAGCTGCTTACCTCATGATGGCTGTATGGCTTCCCGTCCTGCACATACTCGGCCTTGAACTCCACAGTTCCTGTGGAATCCTGAGAACCGCCTTCCTGTGTGTTGAGAATCTCCAGGCCCTTCCATTGGGACTCTTCCGCCCATTCTCTGGTTGCTTCCATATCCAGAGAGTCCCGGGTTTTGGGGCTGTGGGTTGACTGAATGTAGTCAATATTCTTTTGTACATAGGCCGTGTAGCGTGAGCGCATAAGAGCTTCGGCGGTGGCGGGCTGTGCCGATCCGTCCAGATAAGGCTTACAGCACGCTGAAAAGGTTTTTCCGCTTCCGCAGGGACATTGGGACATTTTTTTACCTCTGTTTTGTTGATATGTTGATATCACTGCAGTCCTGAAATTCCCGGCCGCAGGAAAACCTCCGCTGCCGATCAAACTGCGGTGTATACCTGCATAATATACCCCATCAATAGAACTCGTATCTACCGCGGCAGATCTGCGAGCTATCGCCGGGGAGAACGCTTCCCGCGCCTTCGCCTCTGAGCCGAAGTGGTGCCTCCGCCCACAGGTTTGCCCGGCGGGGCAACCAGATGTGCCGGGCCGTTGCCGATGAGATCTTCCCGGCCGGCTTTTTTCAGCGCCTCCAGCACCAGATGGTAGTTTTCTCTTTTGTTGTACTGCAGCAATGCCCTCTGCAGCCGGCGCTCCCGGCCGCCCTTTGAAACGTACACCGGCTTCATGGTCCGGGGATCCAGCCCTGTATGATACATGCAGCTGGCGGCTGTTCCCGGTGTGGGATAAAAATCCTGAACCTGATCGGGAATGTACCCGGTATCCCGAAGATGCTCGGCCAGCTCAACCGCTTCCTTCAGCCCGCTTCCCGGATGAGCGCTGATGAAGTAGGGGATGAGGTACTGCTTTTTCCCCAGCTGGTCGTTGGTTTCCATAAACAGCCTGCGAAACTCGGCATAGCTGTGTCCCGCAGGCTTTCCCATGGCATGGAGTACCGGTTCGGAAATATGCTCCGGGGCAACCTTCAACCTTCCGCTCACGTGATGGGTGCAGACCTCCCGCAGGAAATCTTTCCCGTTCTGATCTGCCAGGATGTAGTCGAACCGCAGGCCCGAGCGGATAAACAGTTTTTTGATTCCGGGGATTTTTCTCACCTTCCGCAGCAAAGCCGTATAGTCCCTGTGATCCACAATGAGCTGGGTACAGGGCTCGGGGTGGAGACACTGCCTGTCCCGGCACACCCCCCGGCTTTCCTGGACTTTGCAGGAAGCATGACGGAAATTGGCCGTGGGCCCTCCCAGGTCGTGGATGTAGCCCTTGAAGTCTTTGCGCCTGACGAGGTTTTCCGCTTCCCGTATAATGGATTCGTGGCTGCGGCCGGTAACCGTCCTGCCCTGAAGAAATCCAATGGCGCAGAACGTGCAGCCTCCGAAGCAGCCCCGGCTGCTCACCAGACTGAACTGCACCTCCTCCAGTGCGGGAACGCCCCCCTGCTCTGCATACATGGGATGGGCTTCCCGGGTGTAGGGCAGCTCGTAAACATGGTCCAGCTCCCCGCTCTTCATGGGGGCGGCCGGAGGGTTCTGGATTACATACCAGCCGTTATCCTGGGGTTCCGCCAGGGGGAGGGAGTTCAGGGCCGTGCTGTTGGCCTGCTGGATGGCAAAATGGTCTGCGTATGCTTTTTTGTCAGATTTTACCCGGGCATAGGACGGCAGCATCCGATGAGCGTCCGGGGGAGGCGATTTGCTTTTGATCACCGTGCCCGGCACATCTTCCGGAAGAACTCCGGAGGCATCCAGCGATGCTGCAATCCGGATAATTGCCGGCTCGCCCATGCCGTACACGATCATATCCGCTTTGCTGTCGGTGAGGATGGAGCGGCGTACCTTGTCGCTCCAGTAATCGTAGTGGGCGAATCGCCGCAGCGAGGCCTCCACGCCTCCCAGAATTACCGGCACAGAAGGCTCCGTTTTGTACGCGGATTTCACCAGGGACGTGTACACGATCGCCGCCCGGTCCGGGCGCTTGCCCGCCCTGTCTCCCGGGGAATAGCCGTCATCCCTGCGTGGTTTGCGGTTGGCGGTGTAATGGTTCACCATGGAATCGATCACCCCGGGTGCGATGAGCCAAGCCAGCCGGGGTTTACCCAGAACCTTGACGCTCCCGGTATTCTGCCAGTCCGGCTGCGGGATAATGCCGACCCGGTAGCCTTCGGCTTCCAGTACCCGGCCGATCACCGCCGAGCCGAAGGAGGGATGGTCCACATAAGCGTCCCCGGAAATAATAATAAAGTCCAGCCGATCCCAGCCGCGACCGGCCATATCTTCCTTGCATACAGGAAGAAACGAAGAGTTCCCGTTCATGCAGGCATCATACTGATCTTCCCCGGAAATGCAATGGTTCGGGGTAGTCTGTAATGCAAGACACCACCGGCTGCATACGTCTCGTCAAAATGGGGTATTTCGGAGTATTCTGCAGGAATGATTGGAACCTATGTGAATGTTGCAGCTGTCGTTGCCGGGTCTCTGGTCGGCGTCATTCTCCGTCATGGTCTGCCTGAGAGATTCAAGGAAATTCTCCTGCAGGCGGTGGGCCTTGCAGTGCTTTTTATCGGAACCTCCACTGCGCTGGGGGGGCTGCTCAGCGGTGAGAGCGAACCCCTTCTCTTTATTATCAGTCTTGCACTGGGCGGGGTGGTTGGTGAGTTGATCGGAATCGACCGCCGGATGAATCAGCTGGGAGACGGATTGCAGAAAAGACTGGGGGAGCACCATGGCAGGGTTTCCGAAGCATTCGTCACCGCTTCCCTCATTTATTGCGTGGGCAGCATGGCCATTCTGGGTTCAATCAAAAGCGGACTGGAAGGGGATCACAGCATTCTCTATGCCAAATCCATTCTGGACGGAATAACATCCATCATTTTGGCCTCCAGTCTGGGTATCGGGGTGATATTCAGTGCGGTACCGGTTTTGCTGTATCAGGGCGGGATCACTCTGCTGTCATCCTTCCTGGAACCCTGGATCGGGGAGGCGGTTGTCCGGGAGATATCGAATATCGGAGGAATTCTGATATTCGCCATCGGCATCAACCTGATGAATATCCGTGAGATCAAAACCGCCAACTTCCTGCCGGCACTGCTCATTCCCCCGCTCTATTTTCTTATTGCGGGGTAGGGCAGGTGGGAAGCCTGCCAAAGCAATGCCGACAGTGTAACTTCTACGATGTAAATTCTACGATGCCTCCCCCAGGAGCAATGCCCGGTTGTCGGCGATGAATTCATCCAGGGTACGGGGTTTGCGGCCGAGAATTTTCTCTGCGGTATCGGTGCTGATATCTCCTTTTCCCAACCGTACGATGGTATACAGTGCCAGCATCACAAGAGTCATGGCAAGTTTGCGGCCCCGTTTCAGATGATATGCCACAAATCGGATCATGCCCGGTTTGGCATAGCGGATGGGGGTTCCCAGGCCGTTTGTCAGGTGGTCTGCGATTTCCTGATAGCTGAAACTGGTCTGTCCGGTTATGGTGTATGCTTTTCGGATGTTGGAGGGGTCGAAAAACATTTTCGCCATCACTTCGCCGATATCTCTCACATCAATAAAATTTGTACGGCCCTTTCCGGCGGGTACCATGAGCCGTTTTTCATCCCGTATTTCCGGCAGATGGGTGGTTGTAAGGTTCTGCATAAAAAAGCTGGGCCGCACGAAGGTGTAGGGGAGGTTCATTTCAATACAGCCCTGTTCCACATCGTAGTGGGGAACCATTTTGTTTCCTTCCACTCCCTGCACCGAGAGAAATACCACCTGCTCGATCTGCTTTTCCGCCAGAAAGCGCATGAACGGATACATATCCCGCTTGATTTTTGAAATATGCGGAGGTCTCATGAGAAAGACTTTGGTGACCCCCTCCATGCAATGCTCCCAGGTGCTTTCATCCGAAAAGTCAAAAACCCGGTACTCCAGATTTTCAGCGTCCACGGTATTCTCCCGGGGAAGTTTGGCCCCGATTACCCTTTTTCCATTGGCCAAAAGATGTTTTACCACTTCCCGGCCTACATTACCGGTGGCTCCGGTTACAAAATATGTTTCTGTCATTTCAGTCTCCTTTATAGTTGCGTACGCAACAATATACTTGAGATTGTGTTTCCTGTCAAGCAAATGCTTGCCGGCCGGTCACCGGCATGATAGTATGGAAACGTTTCCATAGCATGGAATGGAGTATTACAGGCCGGAATAGACCAAGCAGTAATCCGGTCTGGAGAAGAAAAACGGGCGTCCTTGCATCATGCACCGTGCATCATCCATTGTGCATTGTGCTGGGCGCACCCTCGGGAGATTGTTTCTTATGAAAAGGATAATACAGATATGCGGGCAGATACTTGTTCTGCTCAGTGTGATTTTAATTGCGGCGGCCTGTGCAAGTACAGGAGGCGATCAATTGCCCCCGCCCCCCAGCGCTCCGGCTCCGGATCCCAATGAGGATCTTTCCGGCCTGGAGGATAACAAGCTGATAATCTATCAGGTGATGACCAGGCTGTTCGGAAACACCAATAATACCAATGCCCTCCACGGTACCCTGGAGGAAAACGGGGTGGGGAAGTTTAACGATTTCACCCCGGAGGCCCTGAATGAAATCCGCTCAATGGGGTTTAACCATATCTGGTACACCGGGGTTATCGAACATGCCACCATGACCGATTGGACGGACTATGGTATTGAGCTTGACGATGCGGATGTAATTAAAGGGATCGCCGGTTCGCCCTATGCTATCAAGGATTATTACGATGTGAACCCGATGCTTGCGGAAAACGTGGATGCCCGGCTGGATGAGTTCCGTGCCCTCATACAGCGCAGCCACGATGCCGGATTGAAGGTGATTATCGATCTGGTGGGCAATCATGTTGCAAGGGATTACGAATCTGATGTTCTGCCCGGTCTTGACCGGGGTGTGAGCGATCTGGGAGCAGAGGATGATCCGGGATTGGCGTTTCACCGGGATAACAACTTCTACTATCTTCAGGATGGTAATTTTCAGGTGCCGTCGGGACACGATCCTATGGGCCCATCCCGCACTCATCCCCTGGAGGACGGCAGCTTTGACGAGTCTCCTGCCAAGGCCACCGGCAACGACGTTTTTTCCCCCAGCCCCAGCATCAATGACTGGTTTGAGACCGTAAAACTGAACTACGGCCGGAATTTTTCCGGCGGCTCAGATGCATCATTTGATCCGCCTCCTTCAACCTGGATTAAAATGCTGGATATTATGCGGTACTGGCTCGAAATGGGGGTGGACGGTTTTCGTGTTGATATGGCGGAGATGGTTCCTGTGGAATTCTGGCAGTGGTCCATCCCTCAGGTCAAAGAGGAGTTTCCTGAATCCACTTTCATAGCCGAGATCTACAATGTTCAGCAGTACCGTCCCTATATTGAGCAGGGCAATTTCGACGTGCTTTACGATAAGGTAGGGCTCTACGATGCCCTGGTTCCCCTCATAAAAGGCGGCGGAAGCCTGGTGCGCCTGCAGAACGCCCTGCGGGATGCCCAGGGGATTCGTCCCAACATGCTGTATTTCCTGGAAAACCATGATGAGATGAGGATTGCAAGCAGCGGTTTTGCAGGTGATCCCCGAGCGGCCCTACCGGCCATGCTGATGAGCGCAACAATTTCAAGCGGTCCGGTGATGGTGTACTTCGGTCAGGAGCTGGGTGTCGCTGCCGACGGTCCCGAAGGATTCGGCGGGGACGATAATCGAACCACCATCTTTGATTACTGGGGGGTTCCCGAGTATCAGGCCTGGGTGAACGGCGGAGCCTTCGACGGCGGCGGTTTGACAGAGGAACAGAAGCAGCTGAGAGAACGGTACCGGCAAATCCTCCAACTGGCAGGATCCAGCCATGCAGTACGCAACGGTTCATATTACGAACTGCATTTCGCCAACAAGGCGAACCAGTCCGACGGCTATGACCAGCGCCGGATGTTTTCCTATGCCAGAATCAGCGAAGAAGAAGCCCTGCTGTTCATCTTCAACTTCGACGATGAACCCAAAGACTTTATCTTCAAAGTGCCCTCCACCGCCCTGGAGCTTGCAGGACTGGAGGCTGCAGATGAAATTCTCCTCACAGATCTGTACTCTGAAACCATGCAGCAGATCAGTGCCGAAGAATTGACCAACCGGACTGATTCCGCACGGGGAGCCCGCTTCACCCTGGAGCCCATGGAGGCAACGGTGCTCCGGATGGAAGCGTCTGAATAAGCTTCTATTTGCGCGTTTTTGTTGTTGGCTTGCGCCGGGCAGCTTTGATCTGCCCGGTATATTGACCGCAACAAAAAATCCAAGCCGCCGGATATTCCAATCCGGCGGCCGGGATTTCCCGCCAGACTGCTCTTGAAGGCTGTAAAATTCGCAGCCTGTGTTCTTTCCCCGGTTCCGGCTGAACATCGATGGTGCACCATTCAGCATCCTGCCCCTGAATTCACTACACTTATACGAGTATCCATAATTGTACCGCAATGCATACCTGCTATACGGAGGAGTTTTGAGCATACGGGATCTGCTGCATCGAATCTGGAGAGGCGGGCCATGGACCGACCTTATTGCCGAAGCCGGCCATAGGCCCGATAGGATAATCCGCGCATACTACCTGCTCAGGAACAACGGCATACCTGTGCGCTACCGGGTGGTTGGAACCGGCGGGGGGCCCGGTGCACCCCTGGGCTCAATGGCCCAGACCATCAAAATCGAAGTTCTAAGAGAGTATGAGCAGCAGGCCCGTGAGATTCTGGGCTCGATGGAGGAGTAGTCGGGGTAAAAATACCCCTCAATATCCATTCTCTATGACCAGGCAGCTTTCTGGTCCACTACCTTAAAATGAAAAGTGAATCAGGTCTCATTTTTTCTTGACAGACCTCCAAACCCGGTTGAAAATCATTGATCTATGAGAGCCGTTTTTTTATTCATTTTCAGCGGTTCGATCTACAGGAGTTTTGATGGACGATATTCTCCGGATATTATTCAATAGTTTGTTAACCGGCAGCACATATGCCTTGGCAGCGCTGGGGATTGCGCTTATATGGAAGACCAGCAGAACCACCAACTTCGCCCAGGGATCAATAGGTACCCTGAACGCCTATGTGGCAGGTATTCTGCTGATGAGTTTCGGCTGGAACATCTGGGTGGTGGCGGCGGTTTCCATGGTGAGCGCGTTTCTCACTGGTGTGCTTATCGATACCTTTATCATCCGGCCTGCAGCAAAGGTCAGTCCGATTTCCAAGCAGATTATCACTCTGGGTCTAATTATGGTAATCGTAGGGCTCATACCGCTGCTGTTCGGGGTGGATCCCTACCGTCTTCCCAGCTTTATCCCCAGCAGCAGCGTCACCCTTGCAGGGGCAACCCTCCGTTACAACACCATTTTTGTGATTGCGGTTTCTCTGTCGCTCATGGGCTTTCTGTTTTGGTTCATAAAAAATACCCGATGGGGTCTGGCGATCCGGGTGACTGCAGCAAGTGAAAGCACTGCAAAGCTGATGGGCGTACCCACCAGGACGGTAACCATGATTTCCTGGGCCAGTGCGGCCATGATGGGAACATTGGCCGCTCTGATTGTGGCTCCCCAATCAAGCGTTAATCCCAATATGCTGCTGGACGTCCAGGTGAGTGCATTCTTTGCCGGCGTGCTTGGAGGATTTTCCACCTTTGCCGGTCCGGTGGCCGGATCATTCATCATCGCTTTTGCCAGGAACTTCACTGCATTTTATATCTCGGATATCTGGGGAAATGTGATTGTCTATTCCCTGATCCTGGTGTTCCTCTACTTCAAGCCCTACGGTTTATTCGGCAAAAAAATTGTGAAGAAGGTGTAATCATCATATGAATACGAATACGCAAAACGAAGCAATACAGAAGTCAGGGAAGTTTTCCCTGGGGCAGAAACCCATACTCCAGTTTGCCTTGCTGAATTTCATCCTGCTGTTTGTGGCGGTACTGCCCCACCTGGGCATAATGCGGTTTTCCACCATGAGTATTTTTGCCTATACCAGCATCTACACGGTGGTCGCCCTGGGAATGAATATTCTGCTGGGATTCAGCGGTCTGATTTCTCTGGGAACTGCGGGGTTTATCGGTGCCGGAGCTCTGGGAATGGGAGTCTTTCTCCAGATGGGGCTCCCGTACGGTCTGGCGGCTCTTCTGGTACTGCTCATAGCAGGATCTTTGGGGGCATTGATCGGACTCTTTTCCCTGAAGGTGGAGAGCATATACCTTGCAATTGCCACGTTATTCATCGGTGAGATCCTCCGTCAGGTGTACACCTCTGTCCCGATCTTCGGCGGCGAGTTTATCAGCATCGGGGCCATTAAGCTGTTCGGTGTTATCGAGCTGAATCAGATATTCCAGTCTCACCGGAGCATTCTCTATGCGCTGATCATCCTGGTGCAGTTCCTGGTGATGGTGCTGATGTATAATCTGGTAAAGAGCAGAACCGGACGGGCGCTGATGGCCATGAGCCGGAGCGAACACGCCGCCCAGGCCATGGGTATCAATATTCTGAAATACCGGCTGACGGCGTTTATTACCGCGACCCTCTATGCCACCGGCGGCGGTATTCTGTATGCCAGCTATTTCCAGAATGCCCCCACCCGGGCATGGACGCTGAATATCAGTCTGCTGATCATTGCCATGGTGGTTGTGGGCGGTTTTAAGTCCATTATCGGAACGTTTCTCGGTGCGGTGATTATCTACGGAATACCGAACCTCTTTCTCAAGGATCTTCTGGGTGATATTTCCTACGTATTTTCCGGTGTGCTGATCATTCTGGTAATTCTCTTTTATCCCCGGGGCTTTGTCTTCGTCGGGGAGGATCTGCGCCGGCTGCTTCGCCGGGGGCTGAAAGCCGGTAAGCGGGAGGCAAAGTAAATGAACGAAAACAAGGCAATTTTAAGCATAGATTCCCTGACCATGACCTTCGGCGGTCTGAAGGCCGTTGACGATTTGAACTTCAGCATGAACAGCGGGGAAATTGTCGGGCTCATAGGTCCCAACGGGGCCGGGAAGACCACGGTTTTCAACTGTGTCACCCAGTTCTACAAAGAATACAGCGGAAACATCACCATTCACGGAGATGACGGTCCCGTTGATTTACAGACCGTGCCGGTTACCAAGGTGATCAAGCACGGCATCGTCCGGACCTTCCAGAATTTGGACCTGGTTCCCGACCTGTCCATTATCGACAACGTGTTGATCGGCGCCCATGTCTCCTTCAAGACGGGTATTATCTCCCACATTCTGAAAACCGGAAAAGCCCGGGCTGAGGAAGCGGAGTACCGTCAAAAGGCCCTGGGCATTCTGGAATTCCTGGGGATCCACACTCTGCGGGACGCTCTGGCCGGCGGACAGCCCTATGGTATCCTGAAAAAAATCGAAATCGCCCGGGCACTGATGGCGGATCCCAAACTGATGATTCTGGACGAACCGGCCGCCGGATTGAATGACCGGGAAACCGATGAACTGGACCGGCTCATCTACCGCATACGGGATGAGTTTCACACATCAATTTTACTGATTGAACACGATATGGGATTGGTCATGAATATCTGTGACCGGGTCTGCGCAATAAACTTCGGCAAGTTCCTTGCCATGGGTACCCCGGATGACATTAAAAACGACCCCTCTGTTCAAGAGGCGTACCTGGGACAGGAGGATCAAGCATGAAGCCTTTATTATCGGTAGAAAACCTCAGTGTATCCTACGGAGCCATTCAGGCCCTCCGTTCGGTGAACCTGGAAGTTCCCCGGGGGAAGATCGTGGCCATACTGGGAGCCAACGGCGGAGGGAAGACCACTCTGCTGAAGAAGATTTCCGGACTGGTACCTGCTGTCCAGGGGACCGTCACGTTCAAAGACCAGGACATTACCGGCATAAGTGCCGAGGCCATAGCCCAGGCGGGAATAGTCCAGGCACCCGAAGGACGCCAGATTTTCGGTGAACTGACAGTGAAGGAGAACCTGCAGATTGGTGCCTTCACCGTGAAGGATGCAAAGCAGCGGGAGCAGAACCTTCAAAGGGTGTACCGCTACTTCCCGGTACTGGAGGAACGAAGCAGCCAGATTGCCCAGACCCTTTCGGGGGGCGAACAGCAGATGCTGGCCATCGGCCGTGCGCTAATGGCCAGTCCGGAGATTCTCATTCTCGATGAACCTTCCCTGGGGCTTGCGCCGCTGATTGTCCGGGATATCTTCGCCATTATCCAGGAAATCCGGGAAAACGGCACAACGGTGCTCATTGTTGAGCAGAATGCCATGCAGACCCTGAAAATCGCCGATTTCGCCTATGTTCTGCAGGTGGGCAGCATGGTGAAATCCGGAACCGCCCAAACGCTCCGGGAGGACCCTGAACTGATCGAGGCGTATTTAGGTACGTAACGAATACAACAAAAAGTGTATGAAAGCAGATGAATACCCGCTTCGGGCGGAAAAGCTGACACAAAACTCTAGGAGGAGTTTATGAAAAAGATTGCAATGGCAGTCATATTGATGGTGCTCGTGGCATTTGGTGCCTGGGCAAACGGTACCGGCGAAGGGGGCGCAGCCCAGGGTGTAACCGACAGTACCGTACTGGTGGGTAATGCCGCAGCAACCAGCGGTGCGCTGGCAGCCGTCGGTGTTCCATTCAATCAGGGTATTGAAGCATACTTCTCAATGGTCAACCAGGCCGGCGGGGTAGCAGGACGTACCATTGAATGGGTTCATTATGATGATGAGTTCGACGGTGCCCAGGGTCTTACCTACTCCCAGAGACTGGTGGAAGATGATCAGATCTTTGCCTTTGTAGGCCACTTCGGTACTCCCACGGTAGCCGCTACCCAGGAATATCTGGACACTGTAGGGATTCCCCGGGTGTACTATGCAACAGGTCTCCGGGCTCTGTTTGACCTGAAAGCCGAAGGCGGCGCACGGGCATCCTTTCCGGTTCAGCCCATATATGACGCCGAGGGTGAAGTAATGGTGGCCCGTGCAGTAGCCGACTTCGGTGCACAAAAGATCGGCGTGATCTACCCCAATGCAGATGACGGTAAGGGCCTTCTTGCGGGAATCGAACTTCGTGCGGGAAGTCTTGGTGTGGATATTGTTGCCAGCCAGGTTGCTCCCGATGCCAATGATATGAGTTCCGCCGCCCAGACGATTCTGAGCGAAGATGTGGATGTAGTACTGGTTGCTGCAAACCAGGTTCCGGCTGAAGTAGCCATCAAGGCACTTGCCGCAGCGGGTAACCAGGCTCCGGTGATTACAAGCTATGTAAATGCCGCACCTACCTTCGTAGAAGGGGTTCAGGAAGCCTTGAACTCATTCGATGTGTATGCCAATGCCTGGCTTCAGGTGGTGGATAACGACGGAAACCCCACAGAAGCTCTTCAGGAATTTGAATCACAGGTGGGCGAAATTGATCCCGCTCTTGCGGGCAACCCCTACGCTCAGGCGGGCTGGATTGCCGCAGCGGTGTTTGTACAGGGTCTGGAACGGGTAGGTAATGCTCCCCTGACCTGGGAAAATTACATCGCAGCAATGGAAGAAGCTCCCGTTTCCATCCCCCTGGGAGGAAGTGTGAACTTCGCAGACGGCCGCCGGGTTGGTACCCAGGCCATGTCACTGCTGAAAGCAAGCTATGATGACGGCCCTGTGTGGACCGTTGATCAGCCCCTTGAACCTATTACAGAAATTCTGGACTGATACGACCGGGAAAACCCTCCCGTCACACGGCGGGAGGGTTTTTTGTATGCCCAGCGAAGCGCAGGCATACCCGACCGGTTGGAAGATACCGGTGTCGCCTCGTTCAGGAGGAAGACAATCCGAATTGCAAGGGCGCAGCTGGCAACGGTTGGGTCTGAAGGAAGCAATAGGAAGTGAACAGCACATAGCGAAAGCGAACCTGATACGGCACAACAGGGGTGGTAAGCGTGCAAAATAGCGCGAAGCCCGAAACCTGAACAGACCTGTAGTGTGTTTGAGGATGGCGTTGTTTACAGGGACTGCGCACAGTATCTGGGGAAACCTGTTGAAATCCCAGCAAAGGGTAGGGAACGACAAGCAGAAATGCAAGTCAGATCGAAGTTTCAGCAGGTGGCAGATGAGTCCGTAGTAGTGAGTAAGTTCCGGCCAGTGAAAGCCAGTAATGGTGTGGAGGAGAAAACCGGAATGACCTCGTCCCCGGTGACGAGGACTGCATTCAGGCCAAAAGCCGGATGCGGATGCGAAGGGACGAAGTTTTTAGTAAATCTTGTTTCGATGAAAAGGCTGGTCGGCAGCTACGCTGCCTGCTCGCCTATGCAACCGAAGGAGCGTGAAGCCTAAACAGAAAGTTGCTGGAAAGTGAGCAGAGTATGTGGCCACGGCCGACTGGGGAACC